>JAUSDC010000050.1 GCA_030650845.1 Candidatus Methanoperedens sp. | reverse complement strand
ATCTGAATCATGGCATGCCCAGCATGAACCTGTAACGTTAGCATAACCCTGATCTGTTGCATTCTGGCTGTTCATGCCGAAATGAACGCTCAGGTTGGATGCACTGAAATTTATTCCTGCAGGTGCACTCAATCCAATTGTCAGGTCATGACATTGGATACAGTTAGGGTTTCCTGCGATCCCGATATCCAGGCTATGTGAGAAGTTAAGTGAGGTCGATAGGTACTGTGTACCATTAAGAGCATGGCAGTTTTCACAGACCTGGTCCCCATAACCGCCTGTTAAGTAGGTACTATGATTAACCCATAATGGATTTATGGTGTTTTTTACAGTGATCAATGGTGGGGCCTGGTTCCACAGTGTACCTTTATAATTTGGATTTGCTGAGCCATTGTAATGGCAGGAAGCACACCATGTTGTTGTACTGATCGAACCGTTCCTTGTATTGTTTGTAGAGAGCAGGTTATTTATGGTTCCAAGAGCAGTCTCGTTATGTTTTGTATCTCCATGACAATAATAACATGAAGAGCCTTGATCGATCCAGTAAGTATTCCAGATCGTGCCGTTTGAAAGGTTAGAGGAATGTTTCAATGGATCAGGGATAATGGGTGCAGAAATGCCAGCGATCCCTGTCTGGTGACAGTTGGTACAGTTGACTGCACTGGTTTTTGTGGTATTGAATTGACCACTTGTTTGCAAATATTTGATCGGATGGATGGTATCGCTGCTTGAGATGTTTATATGACAGGTGCTGCAATCCTGGGTTCCATTATGTTTTGACCTATTATTGAAGGTGGAGTTTCCATTCTCACCATGGCATGAAGAGGTACAATAACTGCTGTTGGGTAATATTAATTGGGGTTTGAATAGTGTACTGTTGTGTATCCTGCCTGTAAAGTGACAGACTGAACATGCAGGATTTGTTGATGGATTATTAATGGAATGATTGGATATGGTCTTATTTGACGGATCAATAAAAGGAAAGACCGTCAATGTATTGTTATGGCAATTATAACAGTATTCGTTCGTACCCTGGAGAGAAGATAAGTCAGCCCGCTTCTTGCCGTAGTGGCTTGTGCTGTTGTTTCCCCCGTTGGCTCCACCGTATACGCTGGCTTCACCGTCGGGGTCAAGGTTTGTGCCTAACATCATTTCACTTTTGTTATGGCAATCGTAACATGTACTTGTATTTGAGGTCCCAATGCTTGTTCCGTTCCAGTAATGCTGGGTTACGTTAAGAATAGTTGATGGAGTGAAGTTCAAATTTTGGCCGGAAGAAGGCACATGGCAATCCGGACACCTGTATGGAGTTTTATAATTGGATGGATGCCCATTACCATATTCTCGACCATTACCATGACATGCCCAGCACTTTTTGTTTTCCGAAGAATTCTCCGAAGATAAGGTAGTGACAGCTCCACTGTTCAAATCCCTGTGAATGGCATTGGGATCATTCATAGCAGTACTATTTATGATCCTTCCTGTGCCTGCTATGCCCCCGATATCGTGGCAGGAAATACAGTCCGAAGAAAAATTTATTTCATTTCGATAATATTTTAATGTTTCTAAAAGATCGGCATGGCAAGTTTTACAAAACAGGTCACCCCCCGAATAAGAAAAATTGAGACTTCCAATATACCCGTATGCCCCATTTGAGTCAGACCCGTATCCAATTGCTAGATCATTTTTTGTCATTTTGGGATAATTTGTTCCATGCACATTATGACATGTTGGGCAAGATGGACGCGAATCTACCACTCCATTCATATCAGAGTCAAAATAGCCTGACGGATATCTCCCATATAAGTCCAGATGATTCCAATGACTATTTGCAGGCCAGAAACCATTTTGTTTATATCCTAAAATATTTGTATTAATAAAATTCGTTCCATTAATTGAAACATAAGTAGGAGGGTTTTCATGCCCAGAAAAACCATCATTATCATATAACCAACCTGGTAAGATACCAATGAGTTTGGTCTCATTATGACATGCATAACATAATGAAAAATTCTGTGAATAATATTTTGTTGTCAATGGCCCCGAAATTTTACTACCGTTTAATTGCCTTATGAACTGACCATGATCAGGTGTAGAATTATCTATGGAATTAGTGTGGCAGTCGATACATTCCAACCCAGAATGAGGGCTCGAGTTATATAGAACTGTATCTATCGAACTATTCGGACTCCCGGTTCCATGACAATCTATACAATTTTGGTTACTTTGCCCTGATCCAACATTCGCCAGAAAATTAGTGCTCATTAAAATTGCGATAAAAATAAAAATGGACAATATTGAAACCTTATAGAATATTTTATTCATCTCTCTCCACTCCTAAATATATTCCAATATTAAATCCAGCGTTCGACCATATCCACTGTACAAACAATCTTAATCCTTATTAAAGTTACGGCATACAGTTTTTTTTCGATAAATCAACCAGGGGGTTGTAAAATATTTAATGAAAAAAACTCTTCCCTTAAATTATTCTTATGGTACCAATAATATTTCCTGTTTGCTTCTTATTCAGATTGAAATTCTGAGTGGCTGGGAGCGCTGTATCAATTGTTATACCCACACTGCTTCCAGGATAATACTCCGGATCTTTTCTGGCGCTCAACTGATATGTACCGATAACTAAATTCATGGAATAGTTACCATTCGAATCAGTTATCGAAGATGCACCTGTACTGGTCGATACGATTGCACCTGCTATTGCATTTAAACCATTTCTAACCGTCCCATTAACATATCCTCTTGGCTGAGTAACAATAAGCGTTGTGCTGCCGACACTGCTCCACATGCCATTGAGTAGATAATATGGTTTTGAAGGATCCGTTTTATACGCAGAAGCCATGCCTTTAATGCTAACAGTATAAGTTCCAATCAAATTAGATGTGCTCAGTGTTGAATTAACTATTTCATTTGCCGAATCAAATCTTCCATCTAATGCAGTCATGTTTGTCCATGGAATAATTATTCCGGAAATATTTGTAACCTGATATTGAGCTGCTGCGATCATGACTATACCATCTGTAACAGTCGCCTGGATCTTAGCAGGGGTTCCACTTGTAATTGGTGATGTAACTGAAATTACAGAAAGTGTTGGAGAAGAAGAGTCGGATCGTGGCCCAACTGTATGTTTATCCGCAGGGCTATGACAATAAAAACATTCTTCAACTGGGTCATAATGCGTTATTCCAGGAGCTCTGAATGGTTCATCCATAAGATTTGATGTGTGGCATGTTCCACAATTCGCTCCAGTTGCTGTACCTCTGGGCCCCTGCGCAGCCCCAGCAGTATTCGAATGATACCTGTAATCCGGCTGGTCGCCTGCTGCATGACACCATTTGCATTCAACTGATCCATGGCTGACAGATGTGCTCGTGTGGCAATCCTGGCAATATAGCGTATTGTCGCTATTCGCCGAACCGTTTAACATTGGGAATGAACCAAAATGGCATGTCTGACAATCTCCATCATCTACTGCCGTTGTTCCGTTTAGACTTGAATGCAAGCCAAGACTTGCCGCACCAACATTGATATGACATCCTGTACAGGTGCCTCCTGAAACAGCCCCATTTACGTGGCCTTCCTGTGAACCAGTATTTGCACCTGGACCGTGACATACTACACAATCCGATGATTCTGTAAGGCCTGTGTGCGCCGCATTAGTTGAACCTGATCTTGTCCGCGCCGGAGGTTTGCTGTGACACGCGGTACCGCATGCTCCCAGAGTCGTTCCTCCCCAGGTTGGGACAGGCTTTGCATCGTAACTGTTCGGGGAGTGGCAGTACAGGTTACATCCATTTGTTAGGGGATCGAATGTGCCTGATGCAGCAATACCAGTAAATGCAATGTCGATTATTTCGTTGTTCTTATGACCGATCTGCCCACCAGTATCAGCATTTGTTCCGTGACAGGTGGCGCACTGGTATCCTCTGGATAAATTATAGTGTTTCGTTGAATGATTGCCTGTTGAAGGAATACCGCTTGATGCTGTTGAATGACATACATTACAGGCACCTGCTGTACTTCCATTCCAGACCGCTGTGCCAGCTTTTGCACCAGAGCTAAGACCATTTGTATGGCATGATACACCAGCGCAGGTATCGTCACTTCCTGAAGCTGCGTTCGGGGTATATGTTGTGATCGATGCCGATGTGTTCGTGGTCACATTGTATATGCCATTCGGATGTTTAGCGCCATTATTGTCATTGATCCCGCCTTTATAATGGCAGTACTCACAACTTGTTTCCGGAACATTCCCATAACCAGCGTCCTTGTGAAGTGTATGAGCACCGTCTGTATTGTTCCTGATCGCTCCCGATAGATCAATAGGTGGCTGCCCATGACATGCTGTACAACCCGCTGCAGTTGCTACATTGTGAGGGAATTCACCCATGTCAGGTGAAATTGACAGAGCGCTTCCATGACATGGTTTGCAATCAGCATCTGTTATACCATATGAACTATGATCAGTTCCACTTGAGTAATTGTAATTAGATACCGGAACATTTGCGACCGGATCTGGAATTAATAGGTTCATAATTGCTGCATAATTGCTATCGCCTGAATTATGACAGCTTGAACAGAGAGTTCCTGTTCCTATTGAACCACCGATTGTATCAGATCCGATGGCTGTAATAGCTTTTCCAAGAGCTGACGTATTATGTTTTGAGTTGCCATGGCAATACAAACAGGCCCCCTTCTGTGAGGTCCAGTAGCTTCCCCATTTTGATCCTCCATTATCATTGCTGTGACTCAAAGGTGTTTTTACCTGGGTAGCAGAACTGAATCCGGATAGTGTTGCCTGATGACAGCTTGTACAGTTGACTGCACTTAATTTATTTGGTGCGCTGTTGATCAGGAATATTCCTGATGGTTGCAGGTACTGTACCGGATGGATGTTCTTATTTGTTGAAAGATGGCACTGTGTGCAGTTTACGGCACCGTTGTGTTTCTGAACTGTTGTATGACAGACCTGGCAATAACTGCTGTTTGGCAATACTATGGCAGGTTTGGTGAGTGTGCTGTCGTGTATCCTGCCTGATTTATGGCAATTGACATTTGTGCAACCAGGATTGGTTCCAAGTTCTGAGTGGTTGTCTATGCTTGCATTCCATGCAGCATTGACCATTTCTGTGCTGAATGCACTGCTGCCCTGATGACATAAGGTACAGTTGGATACTCCGCCTGCATTGTAAGGTGATGTTCCTGTCTTGTTGTTTCCGTAATGACTCACTCTTGCAAATTCTGATTTTGGTCCTTCTGGATCATTATTAATTATTATCATCTCAGTCTTGTTGTGACAGTTCACGCAGGAAACATTAGTGTTAGTGTATGGTTTTGTCTTAATGTCTGATCCTGCTGAGTAATGCTCTTTTACGATTAAAGCACTGAAGTTGCCCTTATCATGGCAATCCATACAGTTCTTAGGAATATTGTACTTATCAGGATGACCGCTTGTTGGAAGTTCTATCTGATTTACAACATTATCAGAGGATAATGTACTGTTGGTGTGGCAGGCATAACAGCGTTTGTTATCTGCTCTTGTCACTGTCGCACCGCTGTTGAGCGTATTGTGGATAGATGTGCTGGTGTTCATCCTGAATATCGACGATTTTGGTAACTATGTTTTTTATTTTTAAATTTCGCATGCAGTAGAACTGTTAAGAAATCAATTTCCTCCAATTTGAAAGAATTATTTTAAAATCATGGCACTGCATATCGATAAAATTCAAATCATTTTCCAAAAAGCAAAAATTCTGAAAATCAATTAGCTGCGCACTGACAAAATATTAAATGGTTTGAAAAGTTTCTCATCTTCCTTTGAAATATGAGTCCACCTATACAATTTCGAATCTTTCGAAGAAAATTCAACTTCAAATATCTTTGAAGCTTTTTCCATCAAACTTTCATAACCTATTCCGAGATTGAATTTCTCGATCTTCCATAAGATAGCGGCAATCAATTCATACGAAATAAAATTAACCACAGAAAGATAAGCTTCTACCCTATTTGGAAGTTGATATCCGATAGGTGCCAGACACGCATTACCCTTTAAATATCTGAATGCCTTTTCAATATGATCTTTCTGGAAATATGTCCTGATTAGTTCTTTTCCTGGCATTTTAATATCGGTGGAAAAGAATAATGATCTTCCATCAAGTTTTCTTGCCTGCTCTTCTGCATCTTGATCAATTTCATAACCTCTTCGACCTTTTGCAGGATTTACAATTGGTGACAAGTCCTTTTTCAACTGTGCAATCTTCTTTCCCGATGTTTCGGACTCAAGTTCTTGAATTAGTAAGTCTCTTTCGATACGTGAATTATTGCGTCTTTGCGGATCCAACATTACAACAATTTTACAATTTCGTCCAAATAAGTTCCCGGTATCTTCGATGCAGTAAACACCATTTCCACGGGACATTTCAAGAATATTCTCTCGCTTTTCGATTTCAGAATCGGTATATTTCGTAATCCAATCATCAACCTCCTTTGAAGTATGAGGTCCACCAGAAAGGACATGAAAGTTCTCTTTTCTTGCATAGTCAATGTTCGATTTACTGACAAAACCACGATCCCATACAAGCGTAATGTTTTTCATTTTCCATCGGGATAAATTATCCACTGTTTCTTCAATGGTTGTTTTGTCTGGACTTGATCCCCGAACAGGATAACCCATTACTGGCATGTAGCTGTCTTTCGAAATGACTAATCCAAATCCAATATGCGGTCTGCCAATTTGAGCTCCGTATCCGTTTTCTGCTAAAATCGATTTCTCACCATTCCATCGTATCCTGGTAATATCCTGATAGAAAAAGTATCTCTCTGGCTCGTTGCCTATTATTCTCTTCCATGAATTTGTAATATTATTCTGAATTGTATATGAATATGAATTTTTCATGTTTTCATTCTGGTCTGACACTTTATCTAATGCTGATAAAAAATAATCTTTGTTTAATTTATTTGTATCGATTTTTGTCCATCTTGGGATTGGAGTTTCTGATACCCATTCTCCGATTTTTGTCAGGGATTTTCGACCCAATAACTGATTTATTGCAAGGATTAGAATTGCCATTGATGTGTCTTTATTATCTCTGTCGATAGCAGTTGTTATACTTTTTTGTACTTCAAATTCTTCAGCAACTTTCCAGAATAATGCTAACTCACCAACGGGATATGCATGATCTACTG
>JAUSDC010000049.1 GCA_030650845.1 Candidatus Methanoperedens sp. | reverse complement strand
TGTGAAGGCTGTTACCTATCATATGTTCGAGGTTAAAAAAACAGGAGAAAACTGGACTGCCAGAGTTATTCTTGATATATAATAATATAAGAATCTAAGGGAGGTTAGTATGGAGATAAAAAGGATATCTGACTACATTTGGGAGATACCTGCTTCAGAGAAAGAAGGAATGCTTGTACCTGCAAGGATATACGCTACCGACAAGCTTATGCGCGAGATGGATGCCGGGGTACTCGACCAGGTGACAAATGTAGCCTGTCTTCCGGGAATACAGAAATATGCATACTGCATGCCAGACGGTCACCCGGGATACGGGTTCCCGATAGGCGGGGTGGCGGCTTTCTCAAAGGAGGACGGGGTGATATCCCCGGGCGGGATAGGTTTTGATATAAACTGCGGGATGAGGCTTATCAGGACGGATCTGACTGTGAGCGAAGTCACACCCAGGATACGGGAGCTTGTGGATTTGATGTTCGAGATCGTGCCCGCAGGCGTGGGGAGCAAGGGATTTGTCAAGCTCTCTGTAGAGGAGTTCAAGCGGGTAATGGAATGCGGCGTTGACTGGTGCATCGAGAATGGTTACGGGTGGGAAGAAGACAGGGAAAGGATTGAGGAGAACGGATGCATACAGGGCGCAGACCCGTCAAAGATAAGCGAGAAAGCCATTAGCAGGGGAATATCCCAGCTTGGAACCCTGGGTTCAGGGAATCATTATCTTGAGATACAGATAGCCACGCCCGATAAGATATTCGATAAGGCCGCAGCCAGAGCATTCGGTATATTCGAGAACCAGGTCGTTGTTATGGTGCACTGCGGCTCCAGAGGCTTCGGGCATCAGGTAGCAACTGATTACCTTCGTATTTTTGATACTGCCATGAGGAAGTACGGGATTACTGTCAGGGACAGGGAACTTGCGTGTGCCCCTTTTAACTCGCCTGAAGGACAAGATTACTTCAAAGCAATGAAATGCGCCGCAAATGCTGCATTCGCAAACAGGCAGGTGATAACCCATAGGGTACGGCAAGGGTTCAGCAGGATATTAGGGAGAAACCCCGAAGAAATGGGGATGCACATAATATACGATGTGGCGCATAACGTCGCAAAATTAGAGACGCACGAGGTCGATGGGGTGGAGAAAGAACTTGTAGTACACAGGAAAGGATCTACGCGCTGCTTCGGTCCGGGAAGGAAGGAGGTGCCGGAGATTTACAGAAATATAGGTCAGCCCGTAATAGTAGGAGGCTCCATGGAAACCGGCTCATATCTTCTTGTTGGTACAGAAAAAGCCATGACCGAGACATTTGGCTCCACGATGCACGGCTCAGGCAGAACTATGTCAAGGACGAAAGCTAAGAAAGGGGTTATGGGCGCTGAGTTAAAAAAGAGAATGGAAGAAGCAGGGATTATAGTAAAAGCTGTTTCCATGTCAGGTCTGGCTGAGGAGGCAGGATTTGCATACAAGAGTATCTCAGAAGTGGTTGATACGATGGAAATGGCGGGGATTTCAAGGAAGGTTGTTGAGCTGAAACCAATCGGGAATATAAAAGGTTAATTTTTTTCAGGTTATTTCTGGATTCGGTGAACTCATCCACTGGTATCGCCCTGTATGTCGTTGTCCTGACACTGCCGCGTGATAAGAGTTCAAATACTGTCTTGGCTGACTAGAAAACCATGAGTGAGAATCCCTCTTGCTATCCTTTCTGCACTCATACCTTTTCTCGACATTGCATCTCTCCGATTTCTATATATTTAGTTAGCGTTTGATATATGAGCAATACTATGAAAAGGATTGTACCGAAAAAAATTGAGCGTTACTGCGCAGAAAATACAATTCCAGAATCGCAGCTTCTGCGCCAACTTGTGTCAGAGACCTACGCAAGCACGGAATTCCCAGAAATGCAGATAGGACATCTTGAAGGTGCATTTCTGCGTATGCTTGTCCGCCTCATCAGTGCAAAGCGAATCCTTGAACTGGGGACTTTTACGGGGTACAGTGCACTTGTTATGGCAGAAGCGCTGCCTGAGGATGGGAAATTGATTACGTGCGATATCGATCCTGATGTAACAGAAATCGCAAAAAGATACTGGAGTCGAAGTCCGCACGGGAAGAAGATAGAACTTAAACTTGGCAATGCACTTGAGACGCTCAAAACCATTGAAGGTTCTTTTGACATGGTGTTCATAGATGCAGATAAGGAGAATTATATTAATTACTGGGAATTATGCATGCCAAAAACCCATTCTGGAAGTTTATTTATTGTCGACAATGTACTCTGGAGCGGAAGTGTTCTTGACCCGAAAAATGAAACCGATATGGCAATTGCAGCGTTCAACAGGCACGTGTATGAAGATAAACGTGTGGAGGTTGTCATGCTCCCTGTTCGCGATGGAGTGACTCTGGCTTGGAGGTTATGAGGACATCAATAGGAACTTATATCAAAAAGGTTGTGGAGAACCACCCTGCTGCAAAAGTTGCCTTTTCTGTATATTTTCATTTCCGTTTCTCTCCTGCTACAAACTTTAATACTGTACCATTAATGCAATATCTTTTATATGTTGGGGGAGGCCCGTCATCAAATACATGCCCCAAGTGACCATCACATCTTGCACATATCACTTCTGTCCTCTTCATTCCGATTGTGTGGTCTTCTTTCAAAATTATTGACTCTGGCGAGTATGGCTCAAAAAAGCTGGGCCATTTTGTTTCTGACTCAATTATTGCTTTAGAGATAAACAAAGGATTATCACAGGCAATGCAATGAAAAACTCCTTCTCGATTAATTGAAAATGCACAGCTTCCTGCTGTCTCTGTTCCTGCCTCTATCAGTATATGGTATTGCTCTGGTGTTAAAATCTTTTTCCATTCCTCATTAGATTTGAAAATTTTTTTTATTGCCATTATATCCTCGTTTTCTGATTGGGAAAATCATCCTTAAATGGATCGTAAAGTTCTTCGTCCTTGCCTTTTTGTTGCCTTAACTATATGAATTGTAGATACTTCCTTTATAGATAATTATTTTATGTGCAATGAGCAATGAGGGAGGATTGATATAACTTCCTGGGAATATTAACTGAACTATAAATATTGTTCGTTGGGTAACTAACAATTTAGTTTCCCCTACAGGTTTACCCTCCAAATCAATAGTTTTGCAGATTTCACTTTTCCACATCGACCACTCAATTAAAGCTTCTGGCAGAGCCTGAATGTACCAAGTATCTCTTCCAAAGGTATGTTTTATAAATTCAACTGGCATCATAGCATTACACATCTACCACCAATCTACCGTTCTTTTTTTTAATTGCGGTTCCAAATTCCTCTGAAAGCTTAATCATTCTTTCGCTTATCTCCTTATGTACATCTCCCTTAGCGATGTTGACCTGGCATTTGGAGATTTCCACCGGAATCATCTCCATAGGTTTTATCTTTCCTCGCGATACCGTTACAAGGTAGAGAAGCTGCTGGTCATTTTTTTCCTCAGACCCAACGTAGTAGTCGTCGATAAAGTCTCCCGTATCGTACATTATGACACTTTCCCCCATATATCTCAATTCCCTGAAAGATATGGGAGCTGTGGCCATGGAAGATATCCACACCCATCTCGATCACAGCATGCGCAAACTCCCTGAAGGTATTTGTGGGCTTTTATCGCATATTCGGTCCCCAGTGTATGATTATTGGCAAGAGACACATAATTTACTTCAGCTATTTTGAGAACATCAATCGCGTGAGGATCTGCCCTGAAGAAAAACACCTTTGGGGTCTTATCCCACGGTATACCATCCTTAGCAATTACACACTCAAGGTTTACTAACCGCAGGTCGGCTTTTTTTATAAGCGGCAGAGTGTCGCCCCACACATAAGAAGCTCCCATGTGCCTTATCATCTCGTTAACGAGCCGTCCAAGCATCACATCCCCATTGAAGGCAAGGACAAGATCCCTCTCTCCATCGATATTCATAACAGTATGATTGATGGTTTCCTTGTTAACAATTATCTTATACGACAGTAGGTTTTTATTATCACAGGATAATATGGATTTGAGATATAAAGAGTGGGAATATGATTCTTGTCACCGGCGGTACAGGATTTGTGGGAAGCCATCTGATGAAACTATAACATCATAAACCCGTTGTTTTAGTTATCAATTTACTTCATTTTTCCTATAAAAACCATCTATGCCATCGACTTTATCACTTTTTTGATACAGTATGTATTAATTAATAGTATATCTTTATAAACTTAAACGACATAATATAATTATGCCATCCACAGTTACAAACGAATTAAGAGAATTATTCAAAAAAAACATAGTAATGGATATTGACGATCTGCAAAAGCAGACCTCAAGCTCAAGAATAACAGTACTTCGACATTTGAAAGAAATAGGATATATTACAAGTTATAATAAAAATGCAAAATATTATACTCTTCTTGAAGTTGCGAACTTTAATGAAACCGGAATATTCAATCATAAAGGCATATTATTTTTCAGAAATGGGGGAATACGCGATTTAGTCATTAAAGAAATCGAGTCCAGTGAAAAAGGGTTTACAGCAGAAGAACTTAACACTAAAATCGGAACACGTGTAAGTGTTCAACTACATCAATTTGTAAGAAAAAATCTGATAACTCGTAGAAAATATTCGAGTTTCTATGTCTATTACTCTTTAGATGAATCCATCCAAAAGAAACAAGTGAACAATAGAGAAAAAGAATTACAAAAAATATCAACCAAAGAAGAATCAGAGCTCACAGATGAAAAAAAGACCATCAGAATACTTCTGGAGATAATCCAAAATCCAAAAGCACAGCCTAATGAAATCGGAAGGGTAATACGTGAAAATGGATTAAAAATATCAGATAATTTCATTGAAAATATATTCCTAAAATATGACCTAAAAAAAACGGGGTCACCATCCAACTATTAAATGATTTTTTGACGATTCGAAATTCAATTCCGGAAGAAATGTCTCTTTTGGCAATTGAATCAAAATTACAGATAAACTTCAGAAGCCCTGATGGTTCTTGCTGCATCTGCAATGGTGTTTTCCGTGTGCTGAAAAACCAAAAAACCACAATAATTTCATTGAAATATGGAATATTTTATGCGGTAGAGACATTACTATTCTGCCCAGAGCATAAATACAATGGCAATAGCATCATAAAATATGATTCACCTGAATTGAACCAGATAGTTCCACCATATTCGAATTATGCCTATGATGTATCAGTTCATATTGGATTATCAAGGTTTTTACATCATAAACAGAAGTCAGAGATACAGCATGAACTCAAAATCGAATATGGTATAAAGATTTCTGATAGCGGCATAACTCATCTCTCAGATAATTTTTTGATTTATTGCAGATGTGTCCATGAATTGGCATCTGCCAGGATCAAGGAAGTGCAGGACAAAAGAGGTGGCTACATTTTACATATCGACGCAACCGTGGAAGAGGATAGCGATATGGTGTTTGTTGGCATGAACAGTGTCAATGGTTGGATTCTTCATTCAAGAAAAATCAAAAGTGAAAACCATGAAGAGATAATCGCCGCACTTGAAGTGATAAAAAACAGGTATGGAGAACCTCTTGCCATCAAAAGAGATATGGGGAAAGGGATGGCACTGGCTGTTTCAGAAGTATTCCCGAACAAACCGGATAAAATTTGTCATTTTCATTTTTCTAGAGATATTGGTAAAGATATTCTTTCAGAGCAATACGATTCAATCCGAAAATTCCTGATCGACACTAAAATCAGAACAAGCCTCAGAAGACTTGCAGATGATTTGATTACTGAGATTAATTCTGGTGGTTATGATGTCAATATTACTTTTGATTCTATTGTAAATTGCAAGCTCTCGGAATTAAAAAATAATAAGCCCGTTTATGTTTATGCAATTGTATTGTGGATTCTTCAGTATTCCAAAGATGGAGATGGATTAGGATTTCCTTTTGATTTGCCTTATGTTTCTTTATATGAAAGATGCTGTACCGCAAGAAAAATCGTTGAGCGGCTAATTTTGCTATTGGCTGAATTAAAAACGGTTTATAAACCATTGATACAATTGAAAAAAATCTTGATGGATACGGATAATCAAGAGGTAAAATTAGTTCATGAGAAGATGGATTATGGAATAAAATTATTTACACGGTTGCGTGAGATATTAAGAATAGAATCTGAAAGTGTGCCTCTAAGTAGTGTTTTGGAAACAGATAATGATGAGATGGTTTTTAAAATGGAGCAGGAACTTGAAGCTTTTAAGAACGAATTGTATAAAAATCTTCTAAATGATAAATCTCAAGTTCGTGAAAAGAAGATTATTTTTTATCATCTGGAAAGGTACAAGGATAAGTTGTTTTTGACAAATTTTCGAGTTGATCCGAATGATCCATCAAAGGATATCATAATGGAGCGGACAAATAATATTGAGGAACAACAATTTCGAAAATTCAAGAGGAATCAAAGAAGAATTCATGGAAATAGGGATGTTGGTCATGATCTGAATTTCTATGGTTCTTATTTACCGATTGTTTGGAATTTGAACCATGATGAGTATATAAAAACTGTATATGGTAGCATGGAAAATATTCCTGTTGTGTTCAGTCAGGTACCTTATGAGATGTTCAAACTGGAACGGAAACGATTCTATGCTGAGCGAAGGGGAAGAATGATCAAGTTGAAGCATGATGATTCTGAGCTTTTCAAGATTATTGGACAGGGGATGGATAATCTGGAGAGTCAATCCAACGGTTTATTGATGCCATAGAGTTATTTCGATAGACGAATTTTCACGTATCCGTGGGCATCCGCGTCATCCGCGCCTTCTGTGTTCTATTATTTTGCGCTCTGTACCTTTGCGCCTCCGTGGCTTAAGAAAAAATCGTCACCGAGGCACAGAGAAACACAGAGGTGATGATCAGAGTTTAAGACAGGATTTACAGGAAATACTGACAATAAGACCCGTCTATACAAAAATCATAATATCTATTGACACTACATTCATCTACTGGAGACCACTGTCAACCCTGTAATTCAAATGCTAAGGGTGACGCTAAGTGAGAACTGAATATGTCGTTGTTTGGGGATTGGTTTGGATGCAATACTTATATAAATGAGTCACTATTATCATAAATTAAAGGTGGGAGATAGAATGAATGAAAAAAAGAATATGATGGGTACAAGCATGATAAAAGTGCTTGCAAACAAAGCTACGGTCTATGAGGAAAAAGCACCTTACAGCAATACGATTAAGCTGGTGATGGTTTCTGGCTTATTCTTACTGGCTGTTTTGTATTTTATAGCTGTCTTTAGAAAGCCTGAACAGGCTGAATTCGCTTTGCTTTTGGCAGTATCAATCTCAGCTCTGGTTATGTGGAGCTTTTTCAACATCAAGTTCAGGATTACAACCGATGGTGTGGAGGCTGCAATGCCTCCTTTTATATACAGAATCCTGAAGATTTCATTAAAAAATTAAAAGAGAAAATGGAATAGAAAAGAAAAAAAAGTAAAAAAATCGGTGTAAATTACACCAATTTCTTTATCGGATGGGATTCTGCAAGTACGCTGAGTCCCAGGTCTTGTGCAGTCTCAGCAAGCATGATGTCAACCATTGCAACTGCAGGGAAAACGCGCTTGACATTCTCGATCGGACCATAGAGCAGGAAATTAGCTCCCATGATCTGTGCAACAAGGTTTGTTCCTATATCCACAGGGGGCCATGACTCGGTCTTTGCATCAGGGTCTGTTTTCTTATACTTCTTCATCCAGTCCCAGGCTGATGCCATGTTGTGGAAACCTCCGCCTGCCGGAAGCCCGAGTTTGCCCTTTACAGCAAGAACTGACCTGATCGTTGCGCCAGAGCCTGCGCCAAGGGGCGTTGCTGCGACATCGATAAGCGGTCTTGTGATCCCGACGTCTTTTGCGACATCAAGCATTCCCTTTGCCTGACCTGTGCCGCCCTTTTCAAGGATCTCAAGTTTGCCTTCAACGCTTGGGTTGGTGGCATTGAACGCAAGCACAATAGCTGACGTCATCTTGCTTTCCTTGAGCGCTTTGATCTCTTCAGCGCCGATACTTGCATTGATGGAGTTGTGAATTGCACGCTTCTCAACACCGATCTCCTTTGCATATCTTGCTGCTGCAGCTCTGGTATGACCATCTGATGAATCCACAAGAAATGGAACGTCATCGCAGATGTTCACGAACCAGTCGATGTATTTCTTTATTGCTTCAGGGGTCTCCCCGACGATCTGATTGAAATATGGGTTGCCTGTTGTATCCCCCATTACTTCCTGTGTATTCCACAGTTTCTCTGCTGCTGCTTTATCAAATGTGCCCTTGTCCTCGTCTGTCACGATCTTGTGTTTTAAATAGAACATCGTGCTGACTAGCACAGTTGGGTATTCTCCAGGCTGTCCGCCTACTTTTATCTTGCCGAAGTCAAATACTTCCTGTTTCTTATCAAATCTAAACATCTTAGCACCTCATTTATATTAAAGCCCTAATAATTTATTAAGTAATCCCTGTAAATTTGGAATGCCGACATATAACAATAGCAATAGATAGACCACAACTATTGTCAGTGCAGTACTTATCCCATACAGGATACCAATATCTCTTCCCAGTTTCTTTCCATATCTCTGATGGATCTCAGAGTTAGTGAACTCAATCTTTTCTTCGATATCATTGAGTTTTAACAAAATTTCCTTGTAATCGTCTGGATTTACTATTACTATGGGAACTTTTTCTGCCATTTATATCACTCCAAGTTCCCTTAGTTTCAATGGGACAAATACAAGCACCATGACCAATAAGAAACCAAGCAGGAAGCCAATTATTCCTGTAGCACCCACGCCGGATTCAAGTTTTTGGTTCCTTGCAATGAGCTGGCCCCTGTACCTGATATCTTCAACAAGCGATTCTATTGCCGCCATTGAAGGAGTGACTACCATGGGTGTGCCCTTGCCATATTCAATTTCTTCAGCCATTTTATCCACCTCCGAAAATCGTTATTCCAAAAATGGTCAATCCGACAACAAGACCAATCATTATGCCTTCGATCTTTCCTGCATAGATACCTGACATCAATTTGTTCAGATTCCCTATCTGGATGGTCTGCATCTGGATGCCTTTGATCCTTGCCTGGATGGTAGCTATCTCAGCAGACATAGGCTTGACCCCGCCTACTTCCGCTACTTCCTCTTTCTCACCCACTGCAATTATCATGGGTTCGCCTTCAAAGGCTCCAGGATCTTTTGCCGCAAGCTCTTTGATCTTTGCGACTATCGCGCCCTCATCCTCGGTGCCTATCATTTCTACTACCTGTATCTGCGCCTGGAATCTCTTTATAGCATCATCAGGAAGGTTCTCGATATAGGGAATGGCCCCTGTCGAGCCCACGATCCTGTTATCCTTGATCCCATTCTTGTGGATCATTACTATAGCTTCACCTGAGATATGACCTTTGACCTCTGATCCTGTTACGAGCAGGAAACGTATGTTAGGGTTGGAAATGATGTTGGCTACGATCTTTTCTATTCCCAGGTTTTCTGTTTTATGAGGTCCGGTGATGCTGGCTCCTGCTGCGATCTGTGCAGCTCCTTTTACGTGTGAGCCGCATGTAGTTACTGCAACTGGATTTTCTGGATTCCCGGATTCATATTCTCCTTTAACTACAGGCCAACCTGCTGCTGGTTTTACTTTGTTTACCATTTATATCCCTCCTCCCAGCTGGCTGATAGCTCCTTTTATGACAGGGATCAACAGCATTAGACATGCTATAACGAAACCTATCACAGCGCCATAGAACGCATTGGTGATTATCCCTGCGTTGTATGAAGCATTTTCCCTTCCCGGGAACATGCTCAACAACGGTGCTTTTGGATCGAGCTGGTTCATCATATCAGTGACTATTTTGTCAAGCTCGCCAAGTTGTGTACTGACCCCGTCCAATGAATATTCCACAACGTCTTCGCGTTCTTCTGCTATGACACCTGTGGATGGGTCAAGTATAAGATGCATTTCTGGTACAACTCGTATATGACTCATATTATGCCTCCGTCTTGGGGATCAATCCTGTCCCGAGCACTGATGCAGCATCCTTATAGACCTCATCCCAGAACTTCTTGTAGAAGATAAGCCAGATGACCACTCCGACCAGCAGGGTGAATATTCCCGCATTGCCAAGAGTCATAATTCCGGCGATACCTGTTACAGCCATTGTTATTGCACCTGTGGAAAACGCAAGGTACAGAAGTCTCTTTTGTTTCTCATCAGGTCCGAGGCATGCATTGAAGGGATGCAGCATTGCCATTGCTCCGATCCAGAACACACCCAGGATTATTCCGTTGTCAAAAACCAGCGTAATCAAGCTGCCAAACTCGAAGCTTCCTGCTGCTGCGGCGCTGAAACCGATGATGACAAGAGAGCCAGCTGCTGCAATTTCTGTCATACAGCGTATCATGACAGGTATCTTCATCTTGATAACGTTCTGGGCGAACCAGCCGATAATGAGACCGATGACTGATGCTGTTAACAGAGCCACAATTGGACCGGCAAGTGTCAGTTGACCAACTATTGAAAGCCCGAACATGGCAGCTATGATGCCCATTCCCATCGCTATCTGACCTATTGAAGGGACACCAGTTCCAAGACCGTATTTTGCAACGCGCCTTACTGCTTCTGCCCCCCATACTATTGCGCAAATTCCGCCTAGTGCGCCTGCTGCGGGTGCAATGGTAGTGAGTAATCCCTTAACTGGTCCTCCTGCTGCATTTCCTGCAAGCGGGAGAATGTAAGTTAGATATATGCCGAGCAATCCTCCTATTACCCCGAAAGCCATCAATGTGTTCGGAGATGTTTCTTTTATTTCACTCATATTAACCCTCCTCCGATCAGAATAGCCAGGATCCCGCATAGGGCACTTACTACAAAACTTGTTAAAGCATACTTGGGGATAACACGGCTGAACTTGGGATCATGGAACCCTTCTATCGTCCCGCCCACGCCATAGGAGGGAACGACTGCATTTACATAGAAAACGCCCATTGTGAACACGCCTGCGACCGCAGCTGCGCTGCCGCCTATCAGAGCGCTAGTGGCGTATATTTTGACCAGAACAAAATATATCAGTGCTCCTCCGATCCCGCCAAGTGCTGCGCCAATTATGCCACTAACGAAGCATACTGTCGGAAGTCCCTGTCCCTGTGTGCCTTTTGACATATATAAGTCCTGACGCGCACCTGTTATCGGGTCTTTCTTGACCTGCGCAGAAGCAAATGGAACGCCGACGCCGTATGCGTAGACCAGACTGCCTGCAAGCATTGTACTGGCAAGCATTATCATGGAACCCATGGCTCCTGCTGCAAGAACAAGTGCCATTGCATTCGGGTCTGCCTGAACTGATGGGATGGCGTACATGGCACTGGCTGTGATCAATCCCACAAGACCAGAACCTGCTGCAAGTTCGACCGTCCCTGTGCCTATACCGGTCGCCTGAGCCATCGCAGCAGGCGCGCCGCCTACCGGGATGAAGTGTACGGCGATGCATACAAGAGTTCCGCTTATTGCAATCAATAGAACGTTAATTAATGTTGTTGGATCAAGTACTACCATTATGCTGCAGCCTCCTTTTCATTTTTTTCTTCTTTATAAGGACCATAAGCGTTCTTTACATTAATCTCAAGCAGCCTGTTAAGGATTACCATGACTAGCACAATGGCTACTCCCACCCCGATTGCAATCCAGGTGTATCCAAAAACAGTTGTTGGCCAGCTTGAAAGGAACACAGTGAGACCAAGAGCTATTCCGGTCACTGGTCCTCCGTACTTTGCGCAGAACCAGACATTGTCTATGCTGTTCCTGAGTCCGGATTCTGCTCTCCTCACTATGCGTCCAGAAAGAGCAGTGTTAAGCCCGCATCCAAACTCGCGGTTCTGGAACTCGCGTTCTGCTCCATAATGCACATCGCCCACGGATGAGCCTATCGCACCCACTGAAATCCCCCATATCAAAGCAAGGAAAGGGATGGAGAAAGGATGTGCGGGAACCAGTATCTGCGACTGAATATATGCAAGCGCTACAAGACATAAACATACAATAAAGTTATGGGCGATGATCGAGGGTGTTGTATATCTCATTATATCCATATACAGCGGCTGCTTGAACCTCGACTGGCTCGCTACTCTACCAGCATATGATGTTGTTGCAAATATGCCATAGATGATAGCAGCCACAAAAGCACCTAAAACTATCGCAGTCAATGGAAAGAATTTGGCGTTGAGCATTACGGTTGTGACAATGCCGCCTATCACCGCAGACAACCCATTGCTTATTGGTTCGCCTGAGATCGCTTTGTTATATATCCTGTGCAGAAAATTCATTTGAGGGGCTAACTGTACCTGGGAGTTTGGGTTGCTCTGTGAGCCTACATCGGATTCTAAGTCCTCGAGGCAACCTGCAATTGTAGCAAGTGCTCCCATGAATGCCAGAATAGCCATACTCATGGTCAAGTCTAATACCATTTATTAAATCCTCCTTTATATCCTGAAATCAACATTAAAAACTAATGTGGAATAGTTTTAACCGACTACCTTATTATATGTTATAAATCTTTCCTTTTTATTTTATTACATCTCAATCCTTGTGATAACTCCGTGTATCTTATGCGCAGGAAGTTCATAGAACTGGACAAAAGCCGGTGTAAGCTTTTTGATAGTAGAATATGTTTTCCAGATCACATTCTCGGTCACAATATCCTCAACGCCATAGAAGATCACCTTTTCATTTATCCCTGATGTCTTCAATATCTTTTCCACATCCACGACTTCCATATAGCCAAGACGTATCTCGAATATCCTCAATCCTTTAGCAGGTGTTTCCCTGAAAGTACTTTGGACCCCATAAGGATCTTCAAGCCTTGTTATGGAAACGATGACATTATCTTCATAGATGATGTTGTTATAGAACATGATACTGACGATATAAGGGGGTATCTTTCTAATATCTCTTGCAAAGAAAAGCGCTGTTCCCTCGATTTTATTCTTAGAATTGTATAATTCTTTATATTTTTTCAGGAAATCTTCCAGTATACTCGGCTTAAGGTCTGTTGAGAGTTTCTTTTGACCTGATGTATATATTATTATTATGCTGAAGGGAATTAATGCAAGAATTATTGACCAGTATCCACCATAAGGTATCTTGTGCATGGCTGAAAGAAGGAAAACCATAACTACAATCGTCACGAGAAAAGAGATGACTGTCTTAAATTTATTTTTTTTCAAATAAAATATCCAGGTCATCAGGATTCCAGTAAGGGTCATTGTTCCTGTGACTGCCAGACCATATGCCTCGGCAAGGAATTCTGATTGTTTAAATAAGAACATGACAAATAAAACGGAAATAAGTAAGAACCAGTTTACAGTGTCTATATATATCTGCGACATGAGTTCTGAAGACGTATAGTTTATTTTTAGCATGGGCAAAACACGCGTTGTAATGCCCTGATATACTATGGAGAACATCCCGCTGATCATTGCCTGGGAAGCTATAATCGTCGCAAAGATACTGAGTATAAGAAAAGGAATATAGAGTATCTGTGCCTGATGGAATACCATTTCAAATAGAACATTTTTAGTCTCAGGATGCTGAATAATATAAGCGCCCTGTCCCAGATAGTTCAATATTAGGGCAAAAAATACAAAATACCATGCTCTTACGATGGGGAGTTTTCCAAGCTGACCCATATCAGCATACAGCGCCTCCCCTCCGGTAGCACAGAGAATGACCTGGGAAAGCAAAAAGAATCCTGCAATTCCATTTTCCGACAGGAATTTAATTGCATAGTACGGGTTAATAGCCAGTAAAACCGATGGGACATTAAGCATCGAGACAAAACCTGAAACTGCGATCGACATGAACCATAAAACCATCAATGGCCCGAATGCCCATGCGACTTTTTCTGTTCCCTTTTTCTGGAAGGTAAAAAGAATTACTGCAATCATGGCTGCAATTAGAACCAGAGTTCCCGTGCTGGTTCCTTCAAGCCCTGGAATAAGAGTCAAACCCTCAACAGCACTTAGTATGCTTATTGCAGGAGTGATCACTCCGTCTCCAAAAAGAAGGGATATGCCGATAAAGGAAAGCAATGTAACAAATGCTATCTGTCTCCCCGATTTTAACATCGGGACAAGTAACTCACGGAGAACTATGGTGCCTCCTTCGCCTTTCTGACCCAGGCTCATGGCAAGCCATGCATACTCCACAGTTACCAATACAATAAGTGTCCATACAATAAGAGAGAGTATGCCCATGACGTGAGCTTGTGTTGGCTTTGTCAGGAAAAAAATAACTGTGAGGGTATAGATGGGGCTTGTACCGATATCTCCAAAAACCAGCCCCAGAGATTTTATTATCCCGTTAACAGATCCTTTATCAAACATATTGTCTCTCTCCGACTGCCAGTTTTTGCATCTTTTATTGAATTCATTTGGATATAATGTTATCTAAATAATTAGAAAAGAAGGCTTTGTTTTTGTATATAAAATATGAAAATGAGATGAGCGGGAAGGGGAGTGGGGTGGTATCGTTTAAAAAAGAAACCCGCTCATCTAGTTCGTTTTTTAGCGAACATAGCACTATAGGCAAACTAACTTTAAATAGTTTTCGTCTACTTTAAAATCTCCTTAACTCTTCCAACCCGACC
>JAUSDC010000048.1 GCA_030650845.1 Candidatus Methanoperedens sp. | reverse complement strand
GAAAAGCGGGATCATATTTTTCACAGTCGATGACCAAAGCCGTCAAGTCATGGATCTTTCGTATCTCTTCACCATGTTCGATGAGATATGCTTTCAGCCATTTCTCAATTGCCTGCTGACAGTGGAAACCTGTTTGGTTCTCAAGTCCATATTGCTGCGCCAGGGTCTTAGCTGAAACGAAATCGCTCTCCCCTTTCTTAACCCACTCTCGCACTATCTCGCGCATAAATCACCTGCCCATCCCTCAATATTTTGTTAATAAAAGGGTCACCGATATCGATCCTGTGCCGGAGCTCTTCAGGTGTCCTGACAAGGATGTCCATGGGAACGTATAGATCTCTCAGGACGCTCTTGACAGATGCAGCTCGCTTTATCGGTCTGTCTCCGGATTCCATTACCACAAAAAGATCAAGATCGCTGTCCCGGTCTGGTTTTCCCCATGCATATGAACCGAAAAGGATTATCTTATCAGGGTTGAAGCGTTCTGCTATTTTTCTGGTGATGGCGGAGATTGTTTCTCTGGTTATCATAAGGTGGCTCGATATGAATGTATATGTGTCATATATAATTATATAGTCTTCTTTATGCTGTGGTGAAAAATGTGGGTATGATCAAATCTTTGCGCCCCCATTCTACGCGCCCATGCTCCCCATGCGCAGCACATCCCCGTCGGTGCGGCGCCGGACAGCCTGAATTATTTTTGCATAGAGGTACCGCAAATCCCAGACCCACCACCCGGCGTGGATCAAAGGAAGCGGAAAAATGAAAGAATTATTTCCAACTATCTCTTTCAGTATTTGAAAAGCAACCTTTTAATCCCTCCCCCACCAATTAAAACCACAGGGAGATACAACTACATGCCAATCAGATTCGACCGTTTCACAATAAAAGCCCAGGAAGCATTCCAGGAAGCGCAGAGCATAGCACTTGACCGGAACCAGCAACAATTAGACGTTGAGCACCTCCTTCTCGCACTCATCAACCAGAAGGAGGGTCTAACACTCCAGCTTCTCCAGAAGCTCGGTGCAAACACAGCAGGAATAATATCAGCACTTGAAGAGGAAATCGAAAAACTCCCGCGCGTGGAAGGGGCAGGCGCAGGGCAGATTTATGTCTCCACAAGGCTTAACAATGTGGTCGAGGCTGCATTTACCGAGATGAAGAACCTGCGCGATGAATATCTTAGCAGCGAACATCTGCTGCTTGCAATTGCTGATGAGAAAAACGGCATCTCGGCGCGCATCCTGAAAGGGAACGGCGCATCAAAAGATGCTCTCATGAAAGCCCTTAAGGAACTTCGCGGCTCATCCCGTGTCACTGACCAGAATCCTGAGGCAAAATACGAAGCTCTAAAAAAATACGGGCGCGATCTCACAGAAATGGCATCCCGCGGCAAGCTTGACCCAGTAATAGGCAGGGACAATGAGATACGCAGAGTGCTTCAGGTGCTATCACGGCGAACAAAGAACAATCCGGTCCTTATAGGCGAACCCGGTGTCGGGAAGACTGCCATTGCAGAAGGGCTGGCGCTACGCATATTCATGGGGGATGTGCCTGAACCGATCAAAGATAAAAAAGTAGTTGCTCTTGACATGGGCGCGCTTGTAGCAGGCACCAAGTTCAGGGGAGAGTTCGAGGAACGGCTCAAAGCTGTCATAAAAGAAGTCCAGGACTCAGAAGGAAAAATTATCCTCTTCATAGATGAACTTCATACCGTTGTTGGCGCGGGGGCAGCCGAGGGCGCTATGGATGCATCAAATCTCCTCAAACCCGCGCTTGCCCGCGGAGACCTGCGCTGCGTGGGGGCAACGACGCTTAACGAGTACCGCAAACACATCGAGAAGGATCCTGCACTTGAGCGGCGGTTCCAGCCTGTGCTGGTGGGAGAACCAACTGTGGATGAGACCATATCCATCCTGCGCGGCCTTAAGGAAAAATATGAAGTACATCATGGAGTTCGCATTCAGGATGCTGCGATCATTGCAGCTGCTGTGCTTTCTCAAAGATATATAACAGACAGGTTCCTTCCTGACAAAGCCATCGACCTGATCGATGAGGCAGCATCAAAGCTCAGGATGGAGATAGACAGCATGCCTGCTGTACTTGATGACAAAGAGAGGAAGATCAGGCAGCTTGAGATCGAAAAGCAGGCTGTGAAAAAAGAAAAGGACGAATATTCCAGAGAACGCCTTGAAAAAATAGATAAGGAACTCTCCGACCTCAAAGAAGAAAGCAGCTCGATGAAAGCCCACTGGCAGCTTGAAAAGGATGCTATCCAGAAGATACGCAAGATCAAAGGTGATATCGAAAAAACGCGCATGGACTCGGAAAAAGCCGAATATGATGGGGATCTTGAAAAGGCGTCAGAATTAAGGTATGGCGTATTAATAAACCTCCAGAAGCAGATAGATGAAGAAAACAAGAAACTCATAGAACTCCAGAAAGACCAGAAGATGCTCAAGGAGGAAGTGGATAAGGAAGATATTGCCGAAGTCATTTCAAGGTGGACTCACGTCCCTGTGAGCAGGATGCTGGAAGGTGAGATGCAAAAGCTCGTGCACATGGAAGACCGGATAAAACAGCGCGTGGTGGGTCAGGATGAAGCCGTGGTTGCAGTTGCGAACGCTGTCAGGCGCGGGCGCGCAGGGATATCAGACCCGAAGCGACCTATCGGTTCGTTCATGTTCCTGGGACCCACGGGCGTCGGGAAAACAGAACTGGGGCGCGCGCTTGCAGAGTTCATGTTCGATGATGAAGCTGCGATGATACGCATCGATATGAGCGAATACATGGAAAA
>JAUSDC010000045.1 GCA_030650845.1 Candidatus Methanoperedens sp. | reverse complement strand
TTCTTCTATGGAATTGCCAATTCCACCATTCTTCAACGCTTCGCTAAAGGTGCTGTAGTCACCTTTACAGAAGTAAGGGTGCCGGCTGAACCCAATACAATGTCTCGCGACAGCCATATCACCAGATCTATCATCTTGCATCTGCATCCCATCTTTTCATATGACGGCGCGCCTGTAGGCGGTTGGTCATAGGTGTGGTTTTAAATAAAATTACCAGGGGCGAATTATCGATAGTTCGATAGTTCGTGATTTCATATGAGTTTAAAAGAAACGTACTTCGGAAATTTAGGGAACGTAAAGAAGATGGATCCTGGCGCTGTAATTATCGATATTACTCGCAGGGCAGGAAGCGTGCTATCTCCTTCGTGGGATATGCTGAACGAGTATAAAGCGGGAAAGATGACATGGGATGGATATATCTCAAGGTTTTTGCGGGAGATGGATAATCCTGAATGTAAGGCTGAGATGCTGAGGATAGGGGAGCTTGCAGGGACTAAAGATGTATATCTTGTATGCTTTGAGCGCGTGGGTAATTGCCATCGCTTCTTGCTCGTGGATATGATCAAACGTGCCATGATCATTGAAGCATGCAGACGGATGAACCAGAGGAAGGTGTGAGAACCATGCCTTTCTTTCTTTTGACGCATAAAGACCAGGAGCTAAGGGAAAAGTATGCGGACTATTGCCTGAAAGCCATCCTTTCAGGTGAGGAGGCAAAGCCGTTCGAGGAGTTCAGGCGCAAGTGAGAGCGTGACGCACAAATGCAGGTCTGGCCAGCATACATGGCTCTTCAAGGAAGACGCTGCGAAGTGCTGCAACGGCTTCAGGCGCGTGCTTGTGATCAATGATCCTAAAGCCTGCGATAGTGTAGTCTCTGAACTCCTGCCCGGCGGTGTGTCCTACGGATATAGGTGGGAGCCGGTATGATGGATTTTGGCAGAGGATAGTTGTTCTTTTTTTTGCTACTGGATTCTATGATAGATCATCCATTCTTCCCCCGTTCTTCCTTTTATATCTGGTACGGCGCGCCGTCTGCGGACGGCGGATAAATGGGGCTAAAGCCCGATCAGGGGATGACCCTGCGCCGCCTGCGGGCGGATGGTTGTTTTTCGTCCATCTTAAATAAAATTGTCAGGGTGAATTGTCGAGGTATCGATAGTTTGGAGAATATATGAAAGATGAGAAGTTATGTAATGTGTGCGGTGATAATCGTTTCAACGTGTATATCGAATCAATCAGACACGGAACAGCAGTCGAGTATCAGAGCATCGGGCTCTGCTTGCTATGCGGAAGCGTGGTTGAGCTATGAGACGGCAGTGCCCGAACTGTCATATGGTATATGACACAGTGCTTGATAGGTTTAATGACAGACCTATCCAGGAGCAATTCCCGAATGCCAGGCCGTGGGAACGTGAACAGTTGATAACTGGTATCTGCTCTGATAAGTGCTGGAATGAGTTCCTGGGTCATGAAGAACCAGAGTAATTGTTATTTTTTTTGCCACTGGGTTGTTTGCTCTAAGTCGAGTGTGCGGGGTTCTATGGATTTTTGGCTGTCAGAAACTTTAGGAAAACGACCTCTGGGTGATAGTTGGATCGTCGCCAAAACTTTTTTTGAAAATTGGCATATCCATTTCACAAAATTTATCTATTTCATCTTGTTTTTTATCCTCCAAACAATCTAAAAACTGCAAGTTTACCGAAAAGTTTATCCACTTTAGAAAATATTACTGGAAGAGCATTCGTAGGAGGTTTGCTTGGGCTGAGGTTTTTATCCTCGGTCTTTCTACTGTTCTTGCTTTATCCAAATACCAATAACAGAAACGAATGTACATCTTTTAATATGCTTACCCATAATTGTACATAATAATAATATATTATTCCAATGGAAATATTGGGGTCATTCCGACAAAAATTCAGGAAATGGGGGGGACGATAGCCTGGTTAAATGCTTTAACTATTGACTATTAGAAAGGTTTATTTACACTTATTAGCAAGATGTTTAATGGGAAAAATAAAAATAGAGTGAATAAACCAATAATAAGGAATATGACATCTGCTGTACCAGATTTCCAAAATCATTTGAATGACATTATATTATCAGCTCAAAACAAAGGTTTTCAATTTGTAGATGTGAAATGTGGTGATTTACATAAGCGAGTTGGGGCACATAGTAATAGAATGCCGATGTGCTGTTCAGTTATGAAGAATAATATGAGGACAGGAGACAAAATATTGCATGAACCGCCGAGTGGTCAGGGAGCATCATTGATAATTCGATATAAATTGCCCGGGGGATGAAAACGTTGGAAGGTCAGAATATCAGATTAAAGCGATAGTTGAATATATGAAAAGTCGAGATATAACATACGATGCCGATAACATTCACCGATGAAGACCTGTTGTATCTTGATAAAGAACAGGATAATCAATTGCGCACTATCAGACAAGCAATTGATGACATGAAAGCGAAAGGCAACGCAATATTTTGTAAAAAATGTGGTCATATAATGCAGTATTTTACAGTTGGAAATGCAAAGCTTTTTCAATGTGGTTTCTGTGGGAATAGAATTGCTGGAATGATTGAATTATAAGTCATCTTTATGCATCTTCTCATTCAGGAACGGCGCGCCTGCGGGGGAGCCTATGGATTTTGTCTGTCAGAAACTTTAGGAAAACGACTTTTTTTTGATAGTTGGATCGTCGCCAAAACTTTTTTTGAAAATTCAAACATTTAATATTATATTTTCGCAGAAAAGTTTACCCCGCAAGTTTCTGCATGATCTTGAGATGAAATATTATCCATTTCCCTGTTTCTTCAGCCGCCCGATCGATGCCATTGCATCATCATTTGCTTTTTTCTGCTGTTTTTCAAGGTGCGCGATTATATCCTTAAATCCAACTTTAAGCGAATATACCTTATTCGGTCTTCCTTTACCTGACTTCTTTTTTTCAATCTCGTCGATCCAATCAAACGGGTTTAACTCCTTCATAGCTATGCTGACTTCAGGCTGGCGCAATCCTGTTACCTTCTCAAGCTCAATGGCTGTTGCTGTATCCACTTTTTTAAGATATGTCAGGGTTCTGGCAGCTGGTCTACTCATGCCTGAGGAAATGAGTATTCCTACGATTTCTTCGTCGCTGTCGTCAAGCTGGTTGATATTAAGTTTTTCCATAATAATTCCTATATTATATTTTACCACATGATATATTTACATTATATTAATCTTTCGATATGTTTTTGAGTAAATGCGTGTAAAATAAATGGGCGCCAAAAGGTGATGTGTGGAAATGACCGCAAATACTATTTTCAATACTGGTTTGTTTGTTTATTCTGACAAGGAGGAATTATGGAAAAAAATACTGGAACGTTTGACCGTATTGTAAGAGATGTAATCGGAATAATTCTGTTGTATGCAGTCGCAACAGGTATGGTTCAGGGAATTGCATTGTACGTTGCCGGGATACTTGGTCTGTTAATGCTGATCACTGCGGCGCTTGCCTGCTGCCCGCTGTATCCGGTACTAAAAATAAACACTGCATGTAAGTCAAAATAAACATGATGATTTTATAGAATATCATATCAAATCTTTCTTTTTTTCTTCGAATTCTTCCTTATTTATTTCTCCTTTTGCATACCTTTTCTTCAGGATCTCAAGCGCTGATTCCTGTGCACCTTTAACTCCTGCGCTTCCCCACAAGTATTTGATAAGCAATACAAGTCCCGCAAGAATCAGAATCCAGAATATGAACCACATTATCATTCCTATTATCTCCATCCCGCCAAAACCATAACCATCCATCATTCCGAAAACCATAAATTTACCTCCATTGGATTATTGGTTGTATTGTTATATAATTGATTCCTGATCATACTTATTCTTTAAATATTATGTAACCAGATAATATTTTATGTTCCGGTCGAAATATCCAAGGGATACTTTTTTAAAAGTGTAGATATCTTTTTAAACTTTAAAGTTGTACTTATAGATGGTGATTTTATGTTATATGAAAATTTCCTGAAAATTGCTAAGGCAAAAGGTCGAGCAACTAATTCTATGAAGTCATATCAACAAGTAATCGGCGGGGCGCAGGCATGGATAAACAAACCTCTGGAAAACGCAACAACTGATGACTTGATGAGATTTATTGAATATAAAAAAGGGCAAGGGTTGAATCAAACTTCAATCTGGATATTTGAGAAAAAGTTAATACAGTTTTTTAATTTTTGTTTCAATGAAACAGAGGACGTAAAATTTACTAAGATCATTAGAAAACTAAAAACCGTTAAAGTTGATACTCCAAAAAACGACATAAAGCCTCAGGATATCCTGCTCCCAGAGGACATTAAACGGCTGATCAATGTTTCAACGATTGAACGTGATAGGTGTTTAATATCTATTCTGTATGAATCCGGTATGCGTGTGGGTGAACTGAGGGCACTAACGACCGATATGATTGAGATGAACGAGGAAAAACAAGAGGTTACGTTTCATATTCCAGATCAGGAAGGATGTAAGACAGGCACAAGGTCTGTATTATGTCTTGAGGTTTTTAGTTACGTTCAAGACTGGATGAAATGCAATGTTAATCAAAAATTTATGCCTTTATCACAAAGTGGAATTAATAAAATTTTACAGGTATTGTTTAAAAAGGCTGGAATTAATAAACCTTCTAACCCTCACATGATGCGACATTCAAGCATTACAAACGCTGTCATAATGAAAATGCAACCAAACCAGATCAGTATGCGTTATTGGGGGCAACCGAACAGCAGCCAGTTGTCGGTGTATCTTCATTTAAGTGAACAGATTGTAAACAGCGGATACAGGGACGCTAAAGGCATGGGTAACGGTAATGGCAACACTGTGATTAATCCATTAGCTTCCAGGTGTGTGAATTGTGGTAAGCTCATTCAGTCCGGGAATCTCTGCAAGACCTGTGATGATAACAAGACCATGAAAGCCAAGATCGCAGAGCTGGAAGGGCAACGAAAAAGTGATATGGCAGCTATGGAAGCAAAAATCAATGAGATCATACGTGCAGCCGTTGGCAAGGGAGTGTTTGATATCCCAGGGCGAAAGGAAAGTATTGTAGACAAAGAGATTGCTGGATTAAAAAAGCAATTTGATATAAAAACCTAATTTGATGGAAACTATGAATAAATGTGGGGGGGGGGCAAATCCTTGCCTCATAATAACTATAACAATACAGATAGAAGAGTATATATATAGAGCAGTTTAATTTAAGTCTATGTTACAGTATCTCCCTGCGGGGCTTCAATCAAGATTCTTGCGAGGATCGGGGCAAAAGGGTACTAATGAATCTTGATCGGTCTTTTTGAAAGTCATAATTATTTAATCTCATTTCTTTTTGGTCTAACTTTGGTCAAGAGCGATAGCTAATTATCTCACCCACTATTTTTTTGAATTATGGTAAGGATTTAAACCCTTTACTGGCACTGATTTTTGAATATAAAGTATGTGAGATAAAGAGAATAAGATAAATATGTCAGTTATAAGAAAATTACAGTTCAATAGATTCATCAAAGGGTACTATACGGTTGTACCAAAACAGTTGGTCGAGGCACTGGGATGGAAAAAGAAGGATTCTTTTAGGTTTACAGTAGATGGAAAGAACCTGGTCATGTCACCAGAAACAAAGACGGAGAGCGGTTAAAATGATAAAAGAAAGACCCCTGCCCTCTGATCAAGAGCAGGGATTCAAACAGTTACTCAACAATGAGATGCAACTCAACGTTGATATAGCTTTCTGCCATGACCTGAAGCAGTTTTTATCGAATGCGGTTTGTTCTGATTTTGGCTGCATGTACTCGAGCGATTGCGAGATACTCAGGCGGTGATTGAGATGAAACTCACTTACGTGTGTTTAAATGCAGATGGGGATACTCTTTGCTCCAAATGTCATGAAACAATTGGCAACCAGGTGCACCACAAGGGAATATGGTTTCCTGAAAGACCGTTTGAACCGAACGGCACGGGGCGCGGTTATGTTTACGCGCTTTGCATGCCATGTCATGAAGAGGTCGTAGATAAAAAAACAAACATGCCATGCAAAACATGGCTATCGATCCTTGAAGATGAAATTCAAGAATTAATAACCTCAAAAAGAAGTAATCGGGTTAAACTTGATTCCTCGAAAATGAGCGAGAAAAGGATTTTTGAGGAGCAGATGTTCCTTTTGACCGGAAGAAGGGGATAAAATGAGCACAGAACATGAGGTTTACAACCGGATCATGTCCCGACAAGATGTATGGGCGCAGCAGGCGACAAAGCCTGATGATAAAGGGCGATACGGTTACTTTACAAAGAAGGTCAAACTTACTCGAAAAGATATTGATGATTCAATGTTGGGTAATAAAAAGACCATTGGCGCGTATATCGTTAATCCTGATGGGAATACCTGCACGAATCCACAGATTGATATTGATAACCATGATGGGAAAACAAATGTAAGAGAGATTGTTCTTAAAGTATTCAATGAATTAAAAAGAATTGGATTACATCCTTACATTGAAGCATCGAGTGGGGAGTTGGATCAGGGCGCACATGTGGGTGAGATATGCAAACCAACAGCAGCGAAAGTATGTAAAGAAGTTCTTGATAATGTCCTCAGGGTACTTGATTTGAAAGGTCATGAAGTGTTCCCGAAGCAGACAGAGGTAAACCCCGATAGTTTCGGCAGTCTCGTTAAATTACCATTTCAGTACAACAACAGGACGAAGCAGAGATCCCAAATAATCAATCCTGAAACCTTAGAACCATTTAGCCGACAGGATGCAATAAATTATCTAATGGCATTGCAGGATAGTGTTTTCGAGGTAAAAAAAGATATAGAGACCCCTATCCAGCCAGTTAATGAAGCTCCGAAGGCATCCAGTGAAGATGTATCTTTTGATAGTGCATTTGGACTATCGGATATTAAACCGTGTATCAAAGCTTGTTTTGATGAGAAATGGGTATTACATGGAAAGGGTGATGAGGGACATAATTTCAGGATTGCAATAGCAGGAAACTTACTTTACAACGGTGCAACAGATCAGCATGTCCATGATTATTTCATGCTGCAATCTGATTACTCGAAAAAGACAACAAATAAACAAATAAAATCTATCAAAGAGTATCTTTCAGAAGGTAAAAAACCAATGGGCTGCAAGAAAATAAAAGAGAAATGCAGCACGCTTCTTAATGGGATGTGTGAGACCTGCGAGAACAACTTAATAGAGAAGAAAAAGAGAAATGAAGAACCGTTAGGACGGGAGAATTACAGAAATGACAAAAAATCTTTTGATAGCTATGTAAAAGCAACTTGTAAATTGTGTAAGTATTTTCCAGATAATGGATATTGTACAAAAAAACGAACAGGAGTGAAGCCAGAGAAGAGTGCTTGTAATCAATATGCCCCGGAAGGAACACCAGATTATATAGAAGAAAAAGAACCGGAAGCACCGTTACATATAAGAGAAAAGGCAAACGAAGTGCTGGAAAAGGGAGATCCTGTAAAGTACATTTTTGACACACATCAGCGCTTGCATGTAGGGGATGGAATATTAACGTTAACTCGTATAGCTGCTGTGGGCAATCAGTCTGTTGTTAACACGAAGGGAATACAACCATCTACTGATGGAAATAGCGGTAAGGGCAAATCAGATGGGGATAAAAAGTTTGTTCATTTAATACCCAAAGAATATGTGCTCAGCGGTTCGGTTTCAGACAAAGTGCTGTATTATAAAAAAGATTTGAAACCAGGGACGTACATATACAGTGATGATGTGATTTTATCGGAAGATTTAACATCAACTATAAAAAGAGCAACATCGAATTTTCAGCAATATACCCCGCATTATACGTTAGATAAAGATCGAAATGTGTTGGAGAACCACATCCCTCCCAGGATAGTTTGGGGTTTAAACTCTATTGATAATGTAAACTCGTTACAGTTAATAAACCGTCAGTTTGGATGTAGTGTGGATGAGAGTGTTGAGCAGGACGAAAACGTATTATTATATCAAAAAGTTTGCGGGATGCTTGGGACAGATGAACTCCCGGAAACTGATGACGTACTAATTTGTCGGGAGATCATACGTAATATTAAAAAATATCTTTTTAAAGTGATTATTCCTTTCAATTATCTTATTGAGTGGAAGGACGCGAGCAACCGCCGAAACTTCGATATGTTTGAAGACATGATCCGGGGGTTTGCTGTATTTCGGTATAGACAGAGGGAAAGACACGAAGATATTCTTGTCGCAGAACTTCAGGATTTTGATGACGCAGAGAAATTGTATGGATATCGAACCGAACAACAGGGACGCAAACTCACAGATTCTGAATTGAAACTAATTCACATATTAAATGAAGTTGGTATAGCTAATTCAAAAGAACTGCAAGAACTGGCTGGATTATCTCAGGGGCGCGTATCTCATTTAATAAATGGAAAAGGAAAAGATAGCGATTCCGGGCTAATCCATAAAGTAAAAGAACTACACACTGAGAAGCGAACTGAACTAACCGCAAACGGAAATGTAACTAAAATATATTATTCAATGACTGGATTCGATGAAAATAAGTACAAAGATCGAGTTGTTTGGATTGAAGCTGAAGCACGAAAAGAGTATTTGGCTTATTACCCCGATATTACCGGCTTATTACTTTCAAAAATCGATAACAGTGATTTGGTTATTACCAATATTACCTATATTACTTCACTACATAGTAATAATAAATATAATAACCTGCTTGAGATTATTTTCTCAGGCAAAACTGAAAAAAATATTATATTATGTAAAACTGAAAAAAGAGGTAATAAGGGTAATAAGCAGACGACCGATAGTGATAGTACAAAGGTAATAAGGGGTAATAAGCAGGGTAATAAGCATTCGTTATTACCTCCAAAGACAAATAAATCAGATAATAACGTAACGGAATTGTGTGGAATATGTGGTAAATCCCTTAACGGAAATTCCGAGCAAGGACCCGCAGGATTAGGACACATTCATCCTTCATGCAAGTATGAAATGAAATCCATCAAAGCATTGGTAGATATTCCAGCATTTGTGTGCATCGACAATATCACCCGGTCACTGAAGTCCGGGGAAGTCAGGAATATTCCTGCTATCAATGCCTGCGGTCTTATCATGCGTAGGGCAGCGGAGAGGCTGGACGAGGGGCTGGTAGCATGACCGCAGCCATCATGACGGGGGATTGTGTAGCGATTTATGCCAGATATGATCAAAAGGACATTTGCAGGTCAATAACGAATCGCCGTTGGAATCCTGACAAGAAGCGCTGGGAAGTCCCTATGTCTTCAGCAGCCGAGGTTATATTAAAATTCCCAGATGCTGATATAGACCCAGAAGTGTTTGCGGCTGCTGATGCGCTAAAAAGAATAAATAGTTTATCTCACCGGAGCAGCGGTCAGAA
>JAUSDC010000044.1 GCA_030650845.1 Candidatus Methanoperedens sp. | reverse complement strand
TTCTGACCTCAGATAAAGAAAAAGGATGGGAAACCTATGGTGTTGAACCCAATACCTACCTGTGCGTATATGGAAAAAAAGAATTCGGTCTTAATGTATTTAATGGAACCCTGAAAAATGCCAGGTTTCCTGATAATTTTTTTGATGTAGTAACAATGTGGGATGTCCTGGAACATACCACAGATCCGTTAAGTGAATTGAATGAAGCAAACAGGATATTAAAAAAAGGTGGGGTTTTAGTTGTTAATTTTCCTGATTTCAGCAGCATCTGGGCGAAGATATTCAGGAGAAAATGGTGGTTCCTTCTATCTCACCATTTATATTATTTTACCCCAAAAACCCTTGAATTAATGCTTGATAAGGGGGGGTTTGAAACAATTGATCAGAGACCCCATGCACAAAAATTGAAAATTGGATACATGATCGATATGATAGACAGGTTAAGTAAAGATTTTGTCAGCCAGACAGTATATAAAATATCAAAATTCTTTGTTAGATTGCTCCACATTGAGAATGTCCAGGTTTCATATTACCTTAGCCAGACGAATATAATTTCAAGGAAGAAATAAGATGAAGGAAAATGTTGTAATACTGGGAGCAGGTATTGCAGGACTCAGTGCTGGATACAGGTTATCTGAAGCTTCTATTCCCTTAACAATCATCGAGAAAGAATCCATAATCGGGGGGATGTCTTCCTGTTTTAAGTATAAGGATTATACGCTGGACTATGGGCCGCATAAGATCTTTACAAGGATGGATGACATAATGGAAAAGATCAGGAATCTTATCGGTAAAGATCTTCTCACTGTTCCCAAAAAAAGCCGGATTAGATTGTCTGGAAAATATTACAATTTTCCGGTGGGAGTGAAAGAACTTCTCACTGGCATGCCATTTACTGGATTAAGTTGCGGAATGGGTTATATGTTGGCTGCTATGAAGGCCATGATAATAAAATCCAACGACGATTCATATGAAGAATATATTATTAACAGATTCGGGAAAGGGACATTTAATCTTGTCTTTAAACCGTATGCAGAAAAAATATGGGGACATCCAGGTGAGCTATCTGCAAGCCTTGCAAAAAGCAGGGTTGCAATCCCAAGTATAGCTGAACTGGTAATTCGAATGGTATCCGGAAATTCGAATAAACCCGCAATAAGTGCTGATGTATTTTATTATCCGAAAAATGGTGTGATTGAGATATCGGAAAAACTTGCGGAAAAGATTGAGGCAAAGAATAAATCAATTCTTAATAAGACCGTTCCAGTTCAAATAGACACCCAAAGCAACATGGTAACTGTTAGAAATGAAACGGGTCAAACCTCAGTAAAATATTCTAGTATTATATCTACTATTCCAATTGACGAATTGATCAATCTGCTAAAGCCAAAAGCACCAGATACTGTAATTTTAGCATCCAAATCTTTGAAGCATAGGAATTTGGTGCTTATATACATGGTTATAAAACAACCAAGATTATTTGAGGATAGTTTTATTTTTTACCCCGAAGAAAAATATATCTTCAACAGGCTTTCTGAACAAAAAGGGTTCAGTGAGTTTATGATTTCCGGAAATAAAACAGTTTTATGCGTGGAGATCACTTGCGCTGAAAATGATGAAAAGTGGAACGCTTCAGATGAAGTTTTATTTAAAAAAGCGATTGAAGGGTTAAAGGATGTTGAAATTATTGGGCCAGATACTGAAATAGAGGAATACTTTGTGAAAAGATTGACTAATGCTTACCCTGTATATGCTATCAATTACCAACAAAATCTGGAAGTAATTTTGGACTTTCTAGATTCTTTGGGAAATATTTACGTAGTTGGAAGACAAGGAATTTTCAATTACTGCGGCATGGCAGATGCAATGGATATGGGATTTACCGCGGCAGAGCAGATAATCTCAGAAGGCAACGGCTTTGCCTGGAAAGATAGAAGGAAAAAATTTGAGAATTATGTAACTGTTGATTAAAAAATGAGTAAAGAGATAATTACCAATGTTTTTTCGGTTGACGTAGAAGACTGGTTTCATGTTTTCTACTTGAAAGATAAAATTAATTCTGAAGATTGGGAATTGTGCAATGGGGTAGTATCTAAGGGGGTGAGTAGAATCCTTAAAATTCTGAATGAGCACAATACAAGTGCGACATTTTTTGTTTTGGGATGGGTCGCAGAGCATTATCCTGAAGTGATCGAAAAGATATATGAAGAAGGTCATGAGATTGCATCCCATGGATATTCACATAATCTCGTAACTGAATTAAATCCAGAAGAATTCTCATTAGATTTAAAGAAAAGTGTAGATATTATTGAAAGAACCAGCCATTCAAAAGTACTTGGTTACAGAGCACCTCTAGGTTCTATCAATAAGGAAACACTGTGGTTTTTCGACGAGCTTGTGAAACAGGGGATAAAATATGACTCAAGTATATATCCTACTAAAAGTTTGGTATTTTCGGGATTGGATGGTTTTCCCAGGAAAGCACATTATGTGAAAGAGGGATTAATGGAAGTCCCACTCTCAGTTACAAACTTTTTATCATTTGACCTTCCACTAAGCGGTGGTTTTTATCTACGTACATTGCCTTTTCCATTATATAAACATTGTATACAAAAAGAAAATAAAAAGGGTAATCCTGTTGTGATTTATATTCACCCCTGGGAATTAGAACTTAGTTACCCGCGGTTAATAAATTCGCCTATAATGCATTTTATTCAGTACCATAAATTAAACACTGTTGAGAAAAAAATAAAACACCTTTTGAAAGAATTTAATTTTTCATCTGTGCAAAAAGTATTCTTCAGGTGAGAAATAAGAGATTAGATATATGAAATATGAAATCCATCCATTTAATTCCAAAGATGAAAAAGATTGGAAAGAATTTATTGATAACCATAAAGATGCAACTATTTTTCATTCCATTGAATGGAAAAAAGTTATTGAAAAAACTTTTGGTTTTAGACATGAATATCTGGTAGTAAGGGATTCTGATAATAATTTAGTAGGTATTTCACCAGCTTTTAATATTAGAACATTTTTTGGAAAAGTAATTATTTCCCAGCCATTTTTTGAATACGGTGGGCCAATAGTAGATAATCAATTCAATATAGCTTATGAAGATATACTTTATTATTATAAAAATAGGATTGATACGGACAAATTAGATTATATAGAATTAAAAGCTCCTCCAAATTGTGATTATCCTAATTTTGATAAAATTGGATATATTCGATGCTTTAAGGCATATGATTATTACCTCAATATAAAAGGGAAAAATTTTGAAAAAGATATATGGCAAGATTTATACACTAAAAAATCAAGAGTGCGAAATTCTGTAAGGAATGCAATTAAAGAAGGGGTTAGAGTGGAACAAGCCAAGAATATTGATATTTATTATGATTTATATTTAAAGACAATGATAAAGTTAGGAACTCCTCAAATGCCAAAGGCTTTATATGAAAACATAGAAAAATATACAAAAGTTCGTTTCACCTTTGCATATTTAAAAGATATTCCTATTGGAGGCATGATGAGTTTTCCATTTAATAACCGAGATCATATGGTAGGTCTTGTTTCGGATGAAAATTATTTGAATTTTAGGGGTAATGATATGCTTTACAACGAACAAATCAAATATGCGACAAATAGCGGGTTTGATATCATTGATTTTGGAAGAACAAGACCAAATTCAGATTATGAACGATATAAAAAGAAATGGGGGGCTATAAGAGTAGATATGTTCAGTTATTTTTATCCACATTCTGCAGGAAAGAATGCAAATCCCTATAAATATTATGATTTATTTTCTAGATTTACTAAAAAAGTACCGTGGATTTTGACGAAAATCGGCCCATATATTGCGAAAAAATTCCCTTGAGATTCATAATTTGCATTTATTCAGATATTTTAAAAAAGAGGGAAAATGATACCTGCATACGCGCCACCACATACTATTCATGAATTGTTGAAAGCTACACATGATTTACTCACATATAAGAACGTTAAAGAGGAATTTGAACACATAATAAAAGAATATCTTCAGACTGATAGATACTTAACTACAGGTTCCGGTAGAAGAGCTTTGTATATTGCATTAAAAAGTCTGGGGATTGGTAAAGGTGATGAAGTAATTTTACCAGCATTCACATCAGATATCGTTCCTATGGTTATCAGAGAAGCTGGAGCTACACCGATACCAGCAGATGTAGGATTAGGGGACTATAATATAGATACGGGTTCAGTTTTAGATCGTATATCTAATAAAACCAAAGCTCTTTTAACAGTGCATAGCTTTGGATACCCATCTGATTTAAAAACATTGAAAGAGATATGTGATGACCATAATCTTTTTCTAATCGAAGATCTGGCACCTGCATTTGGTGCAAAATATAATGGAAAGCCTGTTGGAACTTTTGGTGATTTAGGTATTACCAGTTTCGGGATTGGTAAAAGCATCAGTATGGGAGATGGTGGCGGGATAATTGTTCAGAATGAAGAGTTGTTTAAGCAAATTAAGGACGATATCCAAAAAGAAAATAAAAATTCGGGAAATACTTTTATCAAAGTATTTGGTTCTATCATTATGTCCAACCCGCAATTATATGGCATTGTTGGCTATAGAGTAAAGGATATTATGGTTTCAAAACAGTATGATCATTATTTAGATGAGATTATTGACAAACAGGACATTTCCTTACTTTCTTATGCAATAGGAATACAAGAGATGAAGTCAGACGTTTTAGAGAAGCGGAGAAAAATTGCATTGGAATATACAAAGGTGCTTAATAAATTTGACGACGTTTATCCCCCTGTTGAAACAAGAGATGTGTGCTCGGCTTATTCAAGATATTTTGTAAGAGTTGAATCTGAAGAAATCAGAAACAATATTTTAAAGAGAATGAAGACAATGGGAATAGAGCCATTGATACCATACCATGGATATCCTATTTCAACAAGTTTATATCCTTCGACGTTTTGTGATATGATACCAAAAGCAATATTACTGTCAAAAACATTAATAGGCATACCAGTGTATACAAGAATACCAGAAAATAAAATCAAGGAGTTATTTCTATAGAGATATGTGCCTCGGTAGCTTAGATGGTAGAGCGCTTATTCAGTAAGTAAGTGGTCGTTGGTTCAATTCCAACCTGGGGCTTAACAGGATACTAAAAAATGAAAGTTGAGGTAGTACAAAACTTGATAAGTAACTCTAAAGAATTTGACTTCCATATTCATTCTAATTTTTCATTTGACTCAATACTGCCAGCAAAAAAGATAATTAAGACTGCAGCTATTCGTGGTTTACAAGGTGTTGCAATTACAGATCATAACACCATCAAAGGCGGCTTGGAAGCAAGAAAAGTCGTTAAGGAGTTAAAAAGTAATTTGCAAGTAATCATAGGCGAAGAAGTTAGAACAGAGTTTGGTGATTTAATAGGTTTGTTCTTGACAGAGGAGATTAAATCTAAGAAATTTGATGAAATGGTTGATGAAATTAAAGAACAGGATGGTTTTGTGATCCTTCCACATCCATTTAAAAGTATGAACCTGATTCCAATGGATGTTCTTAACAAGTTGGATGCAATAGAGGTATTAAATGGGAGAACACACCCTCTATTAAATAAGAAAGCACAATATATTGCTGATAAACATAATATTCCATGCATTGGTGGTAGTGATGCACACTTAAATAATGAAATTGGACGTATACGCACTATTTTTCCTAAAGGAGTTGATGAGATTGATAATTCTACAATCCTAAGGAAAACATTGAGACAAAGCAAGTGTTCAGTTTTCGGAAAGGAATCATCAAAATTTTATTGTTATATTAGTTTAGGAATCAAAATATTAAAGAAAAAGCATATTTGGGGTGGTGTATGATATCAAATGCTCTTGTTATTGAAGAGGGTTCAACAAGAAATACTGTCCCAGTTGTACGATCACTTGGACGAAAGAATATATGCGTTACACATGCTACGGAAAATGGGAGGAAAACTCCAGCATCGCTATCAAAGTATGTCACCAAAAGGATACCCTATACCCTAAATAATTCATTTCAAGATGTATTCGTAAAAGAAATAATTGAATATTTAGAGAAAGACAAATATGATATAATAATACCCGTAGGAGATAAGCCCACTGAAATAATTTCTAAATATAAAGATATTCTTTCTGAATACACATCCGTCCCAGTCCCAGACTTTGAGAATTTTATCCAGGCAAGGGATAAAGCACAAACATTAAAAAAGGCTATTAATATTGGAATTCCATGTCCAATCACATATTTTGAAGAAGTAAAGGGTGTGAAAGAAATACCAACTGCCATTAAATTTCCACTCATAATTAAGCCATGTTCAAGTAGTGGATCCATAGGGATATCTTATGTTGCTACACCCAAAGATTTCATGACAAAATATACTGAAACTAAACAAATGTTTGGAATCCCACTCGTTCAAGAATATATCCCGTCAGGTGGTGCTGGATATGGCGTTTCAATGCTTTTCAATAAAGGTGAACCGATAGCAAGCTTTACGCATAAAAGGCTTAGAGAGTATCCAATTTCAGGAGGGCCAAGTACTCTTCGGGAAAGCGTTAATTTCCACGAAATAGAGACACATGCAATGAAAATATTAAAGTCGCTTAATTGGCATGGTGTAGCAATGGTTGAGTTCAAAATTGATCCACGGGACAATACACCAAAATTAATGGAAATAAATCCAAGGTTTTGGGGTTCTTTACCGCTTGCAATACATGCTGGAGTTGATTTCCCTTACCTTCTATATAAAATATGTGTTGATAAAAACATCAAACCTGTATTCAACTATAGAATTGGAGCCAGAGCAAGATGGTTATCTGGAGATATTCTTTGGTTATTAAGTTATCCGAAGAAAATAGAAGCAATTACTGAATTCTTCAAATTGGAAAAAGATACTTGTTTTGATATGCTTTCATTTGATGATCCATTGCCTGCAATTGGTGAGATAATTTTTGGTATATTATTTTTAATAAACAAAGATAGAATATTACAAACGTTTGACAAAGGTATAAAAAGATGAATATGCTATTATGATATATAAGAGCTGCCTTAAGTATAAATAAGAGCCAAAATAAATGAATAAATAAAAAGCGTGGTTTTAAGATAATCAAGAACGCTGGATTTTATTTCGACTATGTTGCATGCACCTTATATTATTGTTTAAGGGATATATAGATATGAAAATTGGACAAATATCACATGTGTTTCCTCCTCATATTGGTGGAATTGGTAATTATGTATATCGGCTAAAACAATCCTTTGAGAATAAAGATAATGAAGTCACGGTTTATACGACTAATTATGATATTAGTAATTTTAATAATAACGAGAAAAATGTCATTTACTGCAAAACCAATTTCGCTTTTGTTCGAAATCCATTCTCTTTTGAATTACTGAAAAAGCTAAAACAGAATCATGAAGACATATATCATTTACATGGTTATGAATTTCTGCCGAGCCTGTTTGCATCAATAATACTGAAAAACAAGCCGAAAGTACTAACACAACATGGCGCCGAAATAGAATGTAACGATCCTAAAATATATTTACTAAATAAGATATATCATCCTTTTGCGCAATATATTTTAGAAAACATGGATATGATAATAGCATTGGGAAAAAAGGATAGGGATTTTTTATTAAAAGCATTTAATCTATCTCCTGATAAAATTACTATAATTCCAAATGGAATTGATATAAATAAATTTAAATCAAACAAAGACAATAACACGAATTTTAATAAAAAATATAATCTAAAGGAAAATAGCTTTAAAGTATTGTTTGTAAGTAGGCTTATAAAAACAAAAAATGCACATAGATTGATAAGTGCTGTAGCAAACTATATAAAAAGTAAGGATATCGAAGTATTAATAATTGGTCCGGGAAGTGTTGAGTATATCAAGGAGCTAAGAGCAATATCTGATAAGAGAATACATATTATAGGAGAAATCAGTTTTGATGAACTCGTATCTGCATATAATATTTCAAACTTGTTTGTTCAGCTTGGTGAATGGAGTGAAGGAATGCCAACAACAATATTAGAAGCAATGGCATGCGGTTTACCCATTCTTACTACATCATGTGGTAGTATATCAGATGTAATTACAGATGGGGAGAATGGATTATTCATAGACACTCCTATTGATGAAAAGATACTAGTTGAAAAAATAAAATATTTTATGGGTAATGATATTAAGAAAATGTCAGAGGCGAATAAAATAAAAGTTAATAGAGAATTTAATTGGGATATCATAGCAGATAAAATTTACTATATTTATAAACAAATTTTGGAGAATAAATGATGATAATAGAATATTTTACTATATATTTTCTATATAAAATCTACATCAATATTAGATACCCATTTAATCTAATCTCATTTTCATAGGAAGTTGATTAATATAAAAATTTTAATTTGTGTATATGAATATCCTCCTTACACATCAGGTACAGGAAATGTTGCATACAATATTGCAAAACAATTTAACAAATTGGGTCACGATTGTACAATTTGCTCACCAATAGGTCCAGATATAAAAATTTGCAATGAAAATATAATAAAAAAAATTTTTCATAATCGCCCTCTTTATTATTTATATGGTATATTATATTTTTCATATGAAGTAAGAAAATATATCCAAAAGAAATCCAATAAATATGATATAATTTGGCTAAACAGTATCAATCCATTAGTATTTCCTATCAAAAAAATTAAATGTAGAAAAATCATACTAACATTTCATAGCACTTATCATGGATTTAATAAAGGATTAACTCATGTATTTGTTAATAAAATTTATTATAAAATTATGGCTAGATTAGAACGACTTAATTTAAATAGATTTAACAATGTGACGTTATTTAGTGGTGTTAGTGCTCAAACCTGCAAAGAATTAGAAGAAATTGGTATAAATAAAGAGAAAATAATTTATATTCCAAATGGAGTTGATACTAAGCGATTCAAACCAGTGACTAATAAAAAATTACTAAGAAATAAATTTAGAATTCCAGAAAATGATTTGATAATTCTAAGTGTAGGCAGATTGACTGAACAAAAACAACCATTAAAATTAATAGAAATATTTTCTATTCTTGAAACAGAGATGGAAAATATTACCTTAGTCATTGCAGGACGTGGAGAACTTCTATCTGATATGAAAAACTTTGTTAAATTAAATAATATAAAGCATATAAAATTTATCGGATATGTTGCTGAAAACGATATGCAAGATCTTTATGCTTGCTCTAATTTCTTTATCATTTCTTCAAGCTATGAAGGACAGCCTTTAACTCTTTTAGAGGCAATTTCATCTGGATTGAGCTGTATTGTTTCTGATATCCCTAACCTCAGAATTGTCGATTATGCAAATTGTGGGCTTGTTGTAGATTTTTCAGATGTAGAAAAAGCATCACAAAAAATCATTGAATATATAAAACAAGATAATTCAAACCATGCAAAAAATGCTCGTAAATATGCAGAAGAAAATCTTGATTGGGAAATAATTGGCAGAAAATATTTGGAAGAACTTAACAAAAGTGAAAAAAATGATTATATCTAGCATGAGGCATAGAGCTCGACAAAATTATAAGAATGTAATGACATCATCTATTTCGGAATATCAAAAGAAAAGAAAAACAACTGAAATCAAAGTACTTGATGTTGGTGCTGGAAACTGTTGGTTGTTGAATCTTCTTCCTGATGACTATACGAAAGTTGGAATTGATTTACATACACATGACCATTTTATCAATACCACGTTTATCGACTTCCAGAATGCAAAATCATCGCATTTCGTGTTTGGCGATGCGACCACACTTCCTTTTAAGGATGCAACTTTCGATGTTGTATATTCAAATGAGTTCGTATCTCATGTGAAGGATATTGATGAAACATTGAAAGAACAGATGAGGGTCTTGCAAAAAGATGGCATTCTCTTAATAATGGATGCAAATCCTCTGAATATAGAAACTTTTTTTAGCTGTTTTATTATTAATTATTTACATCTCGGACAAATGACCCATGGTATAAATCCAGCGAAGTTGAATTTGCCAAAGGTGATGACCTTGTATTCCGAAGAATTAGATCGAATGGGAAAGAAGACCCCAGAACAAATGTTAAGAGTTGAATTGGAGAAC
>JAUSDC010000022.1 GCA_030650845.1 Candidatus Methanoperedens sp. | reverse complement strand
CCGGCAAAACGTCTTGCTTGGACTTCATCTGCTCCGGATATGGCTTTTAGCCACCATATATACTGCTTTTCAATCTCCATGCAGCTATATACGGTGGCTTATATAATAAATATTTCGCTATGTTATTTTTCGGTAATCCCTGAGTGCACAGAGTTTCTCTGTGTCCTGGTATGAAAAAAATAGCAACGAACACAACGAACTCGACGAACTCACGCCACCTGAGTTCGTTTTAGTTCGTACCAGTTCGTTGTTTTTTTAATGTTCATCTACGTACCAAAGGTTCATAGCAGACTCAGTGGTTATTGAAAGGTTATAGGTGAAAATCCCATCTTTTCATTAACTACCCTTTCAGCCTTAATATCAGTCTCGATTATGAAAACCTCAAGCACCATGAATGCCTCAGCTTCTTTTCTGATGCACCCCATCGTAAGCCCCCTGTTGCTCCCAGCAACCGCATGCAGGTGTATCTTTGGAGCTCCGTTCTCGAGGAATATGTTCCCTGCACCCACGATCTCGCGCACGTCGTCAAATGTAGACCATACTGTTACGGGAGGAACCGACTTTTCCTCAGGTCCGGTGACCAGTTGTGCTTTACCTGCTGCACCAAGTATAATGAAAAAGGCTGACTTTATGTCTTCCCTGGCAGCCAGTCCGTTCAGCTCTTTTAGCAGGTCTTCACCATGATCGATCCTCGCTATAAATATCCGCTCTATTGAACCCTTGCGATAATCCATACTCAGAGTACATCCTGCCAAATTTAAAACTTGCTATTTCGAAACATTCTGGAGAACAGACAAAAACTATATACTCCGAACAACATTAGAGCAAGGGCTGGGCCCGTGGTCTAGTCGGCTATGACGTCGCTCTTACACAGCGGAGATCCGGAGTTCGAGTCTCCGCGGGCCCATTATTATTATAGCAATAGTTTTGATTTCCACATTCTTCCAATCGCTACACTGGCTGTTTGGCTCCACACCTGTCACAGAACATAGCATTTGCCGGGATTATCGAAGTGCATGAATTGCACTCTTTTATTTCATTATCTGAGATTTGAGTTTTTTTGCAATTTGGACATGTATTCAGGTCTCTCTTCAATGGATCTCCGCAATTCATGCAATACCTTTCAGGAAGCTCCTCGATCACGACATCTTTTTCGCTGTGAAGCGTGCCCAGTGTTGCCCTGACAGTTGCGATCCCGGTTTCTTTACCTGATGTGAGAATTGCAATTCCAGAAAATGTTCCTGGAGAGATCTTTACAGGATTTGTGATTGTGCCAAGCGTCGTTGACATTTCAACGATCCATTCATCCTGGGATGTGATAAAATTCCCCTTCCGGTCTTTGACCTTGATAACCACGGACGAGATAGAAATACCATCAGCAGGGATCTTTGTTGGGGAGATTTCTAGAACAAGTTCTTCAACATTACCAATAAAATTTACTCTTGCATGCGCTTTTTGAATACCTGATCTACCTTTTAGTGAAACAAGTCCACATATGTTTGATGATCTCAGGACTGCGATCGCAGTCTCCTTACCTTCAGGGACGACCACGTTCTGTATATTGCCCGAACTCGATCTTAATTCAACCAGGCGGTCTCTTTTTTGCTTTCGTGGCTTTCCAAAAGGATCAACGAATTGTACTTTTATGGGAATATTGGAGATTCCATCGCAAGGTACATTTGGTTTCAATGGATTCAATAAGAGCCTGCCTTTTATCCAGAATTCATGAAAAGCTGCCGTGATAATAATTACAACTAAAAAGAGAGAGAAAATCAAAAAAATTGAAATTGTTTCTTCCTGCATTTTTGTGTTTCCTTTAGTACACCCAAATAATATCTAAAACCATATATATTAAGTTATGCTTAAGATATCAGGATGGGCAGGTTGGGAGTGGTGGTATATAAAAAGGAAGTTACCTGCCCATTAGTATAATTATAGTTAATTTAAATATATATATTTATTCATGATGTGGATGATGTCAATTATGTTCCATCATCCGCTTACCTATCTCCTTTGCCGCAATTTTAGCTTCCTTCTTCTCCCATGCGCGCCTGACCTGTTTACTCTTCAATAGTGGCAGGAGCTCAGATATCCTTTCATCCACTAACTTTCGAAACATCCCATTAATTTCAGGCAGGGCTACGGGTGGCTCACCTTTCCTCTGGGCCTTTTCAACGCTTAGCGTGTGAGATACATCAGGTCTCTCCCTCTCATTTGTGGTCAGACAAACGATCGCATCCTTCCATTCTTTTGCCCAGGGTGTATCTAATATTTCTGTATGCTTTGTCGAAGACCTTTTCACTCCTATCGCCTTAACATGGCATGCTTTCTCGCATGCGCCGCAGTACGTGCAGAAATCTCTCACCACATCTATCTTCTTATCTTTCGGGATGATCCATGCCTTTGAAGGACAGACATTAAAACAGCCATGGCATCCAACAGGGTCGCAGCCTATGAGTTTTGCATCTATTAGCTCTATATCGCCATCAAATGGTTTTGTCACCTTTGCAGCATCGTACGGACATACGGCCTCACACCAGCCGCACCGCGTGCATTTATTATCATCCACTTTGATATTTCCGGTGAGCTTTGGCGCTTCCCCGAAAAAGTCTCCCTTCACCTTTATGGCATCTTCAGGGCAGAACGGGACACAGATGCCGCAGTAATCGCACTTTTCGCGGTCAACAAGAAGGTTATCAAAAGGCACAAGCGCATCGGCTGTGGATTTCCTGTCCACGAGCACGAAAGCAGGGCACAGTTCTGCGCATGCGCCGCACAGGGTGCATTTTTCCATGTCAACTTCTATATCGCCCTTCCTGCCAGGCCTGAAAGGTGCTACGGTCTCTTTTTTCGGAAAGGTGAACTCCACAGCAATCGCTTCTTCAGGACATGCTTTCTTACAGAGCAGGCATGGGAGGCACTTTTCATTGAAGATAACGCTTGAATCAAGATGCGGGAACTCCGCGAGTTCAAAGACATCTTTATCGTTTACAGTCATCCTTACAGCTTTAACTGGGCAGAATGCTGCGCACATGCCGCAGAACGAGCATTTGGTATGGTCTATGATAACAGGCGGGGCATCCATGCCTGTTGCTATTTCTATCAGGGGTCCAGCCTCGATGGCTTTTTTAGGGCATATTTCAATGCAGATCCCGCATCCGTTGCAGCGCTTGTAATCATAATCAAGGAGCTTTTTTGATCTTCCTGTTTTTTGAGTGTACAGGAAATGAGAATCCCTGACCTGGCTATCAACCGATACTTCCAGTTTTTCCTCTGTCATATCATCCCTTTAATTCGGTACCCACATGACCAATTTCTTTAAGTTGCTCCAAGAAGTCAGTAACTGTATCTGCGAACTTTCTGCCTTCGCTTGCAGCGATCCACTCAACCCTGAGTCGACGCTCATCAAACCCTAGGTCGACGAGCAATTTTGAAAGTACGTTCATCCTCTGGAGCGCGCAGTAGTTACCTATGGTATAATGACATTCTCCAAGCCTGCATCCTGCAACCAGGACTCCATCGGCCCCCCGTCGCAGAGCTTCAAGGACAAATGACGGATTCACCCTTCCTGAGCAAAGGACGGTGATACCGCGCATGTTGGTAGGATACTGCAATCGCAGGGAACCAGCAAGATCAGCGGCTGCATCGCTGCACCAGTGGCACAGGAACCCTATCACAAGAGGAAATTCGTGTATCTCGCGCGTTGCCTCAGCTATCTGGGCCATGATCGCATCATCAGTGTAATTCCTGGTCTGGATCGCCCCATTTGGGCATGCAGCACTGCAAGCCCCACAACCGCGGCAGGCGATCTCATCGACATAGGCTTTTCCATTAGTAACTTTGATCCGCCCCAGTTCACATACGTTCTCGCATATGCGGCAGCCGTCGCAGAGTTCCGGGAGAACATAGGCACCCAATGGTTCGATCTCGATCTCACCTTTGTTAAGAAGGCTAACTGCTTTTGCGGCTGCTGCACTTCCCTGCTCTATGGATACCTGTATTTCTTTTGGACCGCCTGCGCATCCTGCTATATACACACCTTTCTTATGGGTATCCACGGGTCGCATCTTGGGATGAGCACTCTGAAAGAACCTGTCAGGACGTGTTGAAAGGTTAAGCATATTCCCGATATTAAGAATGTCTTTGTTCGCTTCCATTCCAACTGCGAGCACAACAAGGTCGCAGGCTTCATGAAAAGTCTCTCCCGAAAGAGTATCCTCATAATGAATAACTGTCTTGCCGTTTTCTTCTTCAACCTGCGCAACGCGCCCGCGAACGAAGGATACTCCGGTTTCCTGGCAGCGGCGATAGAATTCTTCATAGCCTTCTCCGCCTGCCCTGATGTCGATATAATGTATCGAGACTTTTGCGTCAGGATATAGTTCTGCTATCTTCATTGCGTTCTTTATTGATACCATGCAGCATACCTTGGAGCAATATGGATTCCCGACCTGTTCGTCCCGTGACCCGACGCAAAGAATAAAGGCGACGCGTTTGACATCTGCACCTGTGGTGGGGGAAACGACCCTCCCATTGGTCGGACCTGCTGCACTTAGCATCCGCTCAAGTTGAAGGTTCGTAATGACATTCTTATACCTTCCATAACCGTATTCTTCCTTTCGGACGGCGTCGAATTGCTTGTATCCGGTTGCAACTATCACTGCACCCACATTGAATTCAAATTCTTCGGGTTTCTGGGAAAAATCCACAGCTTCTGCAGGGCATGCAAGCCTGCACAGGTCACAGCCAACGCAATGCTCGTCAATGCACGCAACAAGCGGCACAGCCTGAGCAAAGGGGATATAGATCGATTTCCGTTTACCAATTCCGAAATCGAACTGGTTGGGAACGTCTATGGGACAGACATGAGCGCACAGTTCAATACAACCCTTGCATTTTTTTTCGTCTATGTAGCGGGGTTTGTTAACGCCTTTGACCTTAAAATCCCCTGCCCTTCCTTCTATGGCTGTGATCTCTGAATTAGTATACAATGTGATGTCAGGGTTGTTCTGGACATCTGACATCTTCGGGGCAAGAACGCAAAGGGAGCAATCGTTCGTTGGGAATACTTCGTTCATTAATGCCATCTTGCCTCCTATTGTTGGCTCTTTTTCAACAAGCCGTACTTTGACCCCCATACCAGCCAGAGTGAGTGCGGCTTCTATTCCAGCCACACCAGCCCCGATCACCAGTACATCCCTGTTCGCAGGCAGGGTCTTTTTCTCAAGTGGGGATAGCAGTGCGACCTTCGCAACCCCCATTGCCACAAGGTCTTTTGCTTTTTGCGTAGCAAGGCCTGGTTTATCTGCATGTACCCAGGAACCCTGTTCCCTGATATTTACCATCTCAATGAGGTAGGGATTGAGTCCAGCCTGTTCAAGTACTCGCCTGAACGTGACCATATGAAGGCGGGGCGAGCATGCTGTCATCACGACCCTGTCAAGTTTGTACTCTTTGATGTCGTTTTTTATCTGCTCCTGTCCTGCATCGCCGCATGCGAATTGTATGTCCCGGGCGATGGCTACGTCTTTTAATTTTTCAGCATGTTTCCTGACGTCCTCTACGTCAATGGTTCCGGCTATGTTCGACCCGCAGTGGCAGATGTATACACCAATAGGCATTATTGATCGAATCCTTAATGATTATTAATTATATTTAAATCTTGGGGAGGGATCATATCCAGGAGTCGGTCAAGAACTGCCTCCACGCCATCGCCAGTTAGAGTTGACATGCTCATATCGGCTTTTTCGGAATTTTTCAAAATATCTGTCTTATTCGCCGCAACTATCATCGGAATGCCAAATTCTTTCTTAATTTCTTCAAGCAGATGCATCTGCTTATCAAGGGTGTAACCACAGGTTTCAGATGGGTCAATAATAAAGAGCATCACATCCCCGACGTGCTTAAGTGCAGATATCGCCTGGAGTTCGATCTCATTCCTCTCCTCAAGCGGGCGGTCAAGAAGCCCCGGAGTATCAATGATCTGGTATCGTACCCTCTTCTTTTCGAAATGTCCTACTGCCAGCCCTTTGGTCGTAAATGGATAGGAGGCTATCTCCGGACGCGCGGTGCTCACAAGTGCCACAAAGCTGGACTTGCCCACGTTTGGATAGCCTGCAACAACAATTGTCGGCCCTTCGCCAATTTCCGGGAGTTTGCGCAGTTTATTGCGGGCATCGTTCATGAATCGCAGGTTGCCGTCAACGCTGTCCACGATGGAAGATATCCTGCCGAACGCAGCCTTTCTTACTACTTTAACATCATCGGCACTACGCATCATTCCAACATATTTTCGCGCTATCTCGTTTATCTTTGTGCCAGCCCACTGCACAGAAGAGAGGTTCATTTTCATCTCCTCAACTCCCACGATCACGTCTGCAAGCTCCAGATAGAAGGGAGGCATAGTGTCAAAACTTGGAAATTTTCTTACTATGTTAATAAGATTATCGCTGAGGATGTGGGCTGCAGTAAGAAGCATGGATTCCTCGGCTTTGATCTTGGATGCGCGGTCAAGAATTCGTTTTCCGTGCTTGGCGCGGGCTGCACGCTTGTAGGATTTGTTAAGGAGTTCCTCTGAGGTGGGTACTGTGGGTATTTTTTCGAATATCATCAGGTATAAGATGTGCTGTTAAGATAAAATCATTATGTACAATAGTTTTATTATCCTCCTTTACGTTTCGGAAAGGCATGGAAATACTAGCAGACATCGGAGGACGCCCGGGACATGATTGCCGCGGCTTCTGTAGATACTGTTATTTTAAAGGAGTAAAAGAAGTACAGCCCTTCGGGTGCAAGTACTGCATGCCATTCCAGAAAGGCTGCAATTACTGCACGAAAAGCGTTAAGGAGGCGTATTCTAGTTTCAAACCGCTGTCCATGGTAGCTCAGGAGATACGGCAGGCGGTTTATTTCAATAAGAATGTATCAAAGTTCAATGTGAGCGGCGGGGGTGATGTAAGCTGTTATCCTGAGCTTAAACAACTCGTAAATTTTCTTTCACAGTACAATAAGCCAGTACATCTTGGCTACACAAGCGGGAAAGGGTTAAACAGGGAAGACGCACTCTTTTTCATCGACCGCGGCGTGAACGAGGTCACGTTCACGGTTTTCGCCACAGACCCGGAACTGAGGCGCAATTATATGAACGACAAAACACCCGAGGATTCACTTGACGCACTTCGCACTCTTTCTGAAAAATGCACCGTGTATGCAGCGGCTGTGCTTATTCCCGGAGTGAACGACGGCGATGTGCTTCTGAAAACATGCGAAGATCTTGAGGAGATGGGTGTTAAGGGTCTCATCCTTATGAGATTTGCCAATGCGCCCGAGCATGGTCTGATACTTGACAATGCCCCGGTGATAGAAGGAGTAGTTTCTCATTCTATCCCTGAGTTCAAATCGATAGTTGATGATATCCATAGCAGGTTCAAATTCCGTGTCACTGGCACGCCGCTATATGATCCTGAAACCGGAGCTCCGTTTGCCATCAGGAATGAACCGGCCGCACTTTCGAAGCTGCCAAAGGTCACAAAGGAAGCGACCCTAATTACAGGTGAAGTGGCTGCCCCCATTTTACAGGAAATATTCGATAAGCTGGGCGGGCTTGTGAATATCGTGTCCGTGAAAAGGGATATTGGCTGCCTGATAACCATTGAAGACATAAAGGCGATCGACCTGTCACAGATAAAAGAGACCGTTCTATTTCCTGGAAGAGCATTTGTTTTCGATCCTGAAATAAAGAAAATACTGACCGCAGACGGTATCGATAGACTGGTGAGAAGAGGCCCAGACCTGCTCACCGTGGATGGGGAAATGAGTATATCGATGACCAAAGAGGAAGTTCTTGCAAGGGAGATAGAGGCTTTCACTGAACTTATCCAGACGATAAATGTGCTTGGAACTATCCCGAAATAAGACTAGAAGCCAGATCAAATCAGTATTTATATTTAAGAACTAAAAGTTTTTGTCTTATCTTTGCGTCCTCTGCGTTCTTTGCGGTGAATAAAATCAAACACCGCCATCCTTTTCTTCGTGTATCTCACAAACCCCGCATTTATCTCCATTTCCCAGATTTTCCGAATCCATCGCTCTTGTGCCTTCTGCCAGGACCGCGGCATTTGATAATGTCCCGGCTATAAGGATCGCATCAAATATCTCTTCCTTTGTCACTCCAAGGCGCTGTGCAACACGGATATGCATTTTCAGGCAGTAAGGGCATTTTAGCGCCGCGGATACACCTATAGAGATAAGTTCTATGGTCTTTGCATCAAGGCGTTTGAACTCACGGATTATGGAATTATCATAAAGTATCTTTGTGACGAGCAGTTCCGGGTTCTGCTTCATGAAATTAAGGATATAAGGAACTTCACCGTATGCTTTTTCAACCTCTTTTAAAAGCTCTTCCGCTGCATCTTCTGGCTCTTTTTGCAGTATCTTATCTATCTTTTTTAAATCCATGGCACTTTAAAACTGTTTAAATCCAAACGTAAATAAAGATTTGGTTGTTATTCTATATAAAAACCCCGGAACCGGAATGTACTACGATGCCCCCATTTGTTATACTATACGGTTTAATCTCTTTAGAATGATCGATATGTCTCATTTTCAATACTTCTATGAAAGTCGTAACTGCTCCCAGATCTGCTTGCCTTACCTGGCGCAAAACGATCACTCCATCAGTTATATACTCTATAAGTCCATATTTCGAATAATATGGATTATCCTGGCTAATCTCAGAAGTCATAACAGCTGTTATCCCTGTTTCCTTAATTACCTGTGCAAAATTAAAAAGATGATCGCGCCGTTCTGATTCTGTATCAAACAACATTTCATACAGAGTTATAGGGTCTATGGCAATTCGCTTTATATTAAAAGACGCCAATAGTTTTGGAAGGTCACTCTCGAAGCGGGTTATCATGGCTTTAAAATTCATTGTATTAAGATTGACCAGTGTCAATTTTTTGCTTTCGATATATGGTTTCAGGTCCCACCCATAGATCAAAGCGGTTTTGATGAGATTTGCTTCACTTTCTTCCAGACTGATATATACGCAATTCTCACCGTTTTGTAACCCTGTATGAATGAACTGAAGTACAAAAGTGGATTTACCGGTTCCAGGAGAGCCCATAATTGCCACAGTATGCCCTTCCGGAATACCTCCAAGAAGCATTTCATCAAGTCCTGAGATACCAGTCTTTATCATACCAATTACCTGCCCCGTACTCTTTTAATATTAGACACCTCAAAACCTTTTTGAGGAGTTATCTGTGTCTCAAAATTTACAATATTTTCATGGTCCACCCCTGGCAATAATCCCCTGAATTTTTTAAGATACATTATGCGATTCCTTTGTGTGGGGCCGAGTTGTTCCCAATCAAAAACAAATACTCCATCCATACACTCCATTATCTCTACCTGTTCCTTATTTTCAAAAATCCCTTCGTTAAATATCGCATATATAAGCCCATTCCAATTTTTTGATACTCTTTGAAGCCCCCGTAAGAAAAGTATCAGATCTGCCCAATCAATTCTTTCAAGGCAATACTGAGCCATTGATGTCAAGGAATCAATAATAATAAGGCTGTTTTGTGCGTTTTTATCAAGATATACTATAAGAGCATCCATTAGATTTCTTTTTTCTTCGTTCCACTTCAATGATTCAATGGAGGGAGCGGTTTCGGAAGAAGACAACCAGGAGGCAGGGATAAAAGATCCGGCAAAGTAGGAATCAGAAAAATCCTTGAATTCAAATTTTTGCTCATGGATCTTATTCTGGAGAAACTCATAAAAATCAGGAAAAGAGAATGCTATTTCTTTCATTATATCATTCTCGGAACGTGTAAAAGAGATATATATTACTTTTTCAGGTAATAATGTGGTTGTGTCAATTTTCTTTTGATCAGATAATAGACGAACACATGATGTGATCGCAAACTCAAAGTCACCTGCGCCCAGTTCGCCAAGCAGCAGAACAAGAGAACCTGATGGCAATCCTCCCTGAAGGATATAATCAAGTGAATCGATCCCGGTTGGAATTCTTGATAGCTTCATACAATACCTTTAATTATTATTAGTATAATAATCATATTAATGTAATTTCGGATAATTAAACTTTGGCATTGAAGTTGAAAATATAATGATTATGGTTTCAAAACATATGGACGATAATATTTCAGATAGAGTAGAAAGAATGGAAAATGAGATCGAGAATAAAGGGGACCTAATTAACGATGAGATATCAAATAAATTAGACAAAATAGGACAACTGGTAGAGAAAATAGGAAAAATAGATCTAAAGGAAATACTAAAGGAAGAATTGGCAGATATTAAGAATTATTTTAAGATTTTTGCAGGAGAAAAGCTAACACTTGAACCTTACTCTATTGAAAAGTTTGGGGAGTTGGTGTCTTTTGATGGCTTAATAGATTATGTGGAGAAGGAACGGTACTGGGTTTATCAACCTTTTGCATTTATATCTATATTATATAATGAACAAAAAAAGGAGCATCTCTATCATACAGTTGAGCCTGAGCTTTCCGTATTTGAACGGATGGTACTTGAAACATTATATGAGACAATTCTGGACACCCTGACATTATATGACACATCTGATAAGATAAAAAGTGAAATCCTGGAGAACAAAATACTTGAGCTGATCGATGGATATTCGATCGAGATAGAAATGGCGTCGATCCATAAGATAATGTACTACATCAAAAGGGATTATATTGGATTTGAAAGGATCGACCCGATAATGAAGGATCCCAATATCGAAGATATATCCTGTGATGGCTCAAATATCCCAATTTTTGTTTATCACAGGAAATACCAGAATATCAAGTCAAATGTTTCTTTCGAATCAGATAAACTCGACTCTTTTGTTATGAAGCTGGCTCAAAACTGCGAAAAACAAATTTCAATAGGAGACCCGCTTATAAATAGCACCCTTCCTGATGGTTCAAGGTTAAATGCCTCTCTTGGTAAAGAGGTCACATTCAGGGGCAGTACTTTTACAATAAGAAAATTCAGGGAACATGCTTTTACCCCAATTGATCTGATAAAGAACGGCACGTATACTTCAGAGATCCTTGCGTATTTGTGGCTTGCAGTGGAAAATAGTAAAAGCATAATATTTGCAGGGGCAACAGCTTCTGGTAAGACCTCAACACTTAACGCAATATCTCTTTTTATTCCATCAATGGCAAAGATCATAAGCATCGAGGATACACATGAACTGGTACTTCATCATTCGAACTGGATAGGAAGTGTCACAAGAGAATCATTTTCTAAAAATACGAGTGCCAGGGAGATAGATATGTTTGAATTGCTTCGCCAGGCATTGCGACAGCGTCCTGAGTACATAATAGTGGGAGAGATCAGGGGAAAAGAAGCGATGACGCTTTTCCAGGCAATGAACACAGGTCATACCACCTATTCAACAATGCACGCAGATTCGATAAATACTGTTATCAGCAGGCTTGAAGGAGATCCGATAAATGTTCCGCGCGTTATGATCCAGGCTCTGGATATACTGTGTATACAGATGCTTATACAGGTGGAAGGAAGAATGGGGGGTAAGAGGGTTCGCCGTCTGGATAGCATGATCGAGTTCACAGGGATCGATCCGCAAACACAGGACCTGAGGTTCAATGAGATATATAATCTGGATATGAAATCAGACACATTCAGAAAAGGCGGCAAGTCATATGTTCTCGATTCAATAATGGCAAGACTCAGCTGGGATGAAAAAAAGTTAAACGAAGAACTCGAAAACAGGCGGAGACTTCTTGAATATATGGTTACGAAAGATCTGGATGAATTTGAAATCGTGGCATTGATCCAGAGTTACTATGTGGATTCTCAGAATACAATGAAACTATTAGAGAAAAACATATGAATGTATTTCAAAAAGTTGCATATAAAATTTTTAGAAAATATTTAAAGGCCCATAAAGAAGATTATAATCAACTGCGATTAGAAATCAAACAGGCACGGATCGGTGTTCCCTGGGATATCTACGTTAGTGATGCTTATCTATCATCTATAATTTCAGTCGTCTTTCTGATATTGATCGGATTTCTGCTCATCCCATTGTGGCGTTTTTTATATATAAATTATTTAAAAATTGCACCATACACAGGAAATAAGATCGTTAGTAATTATGGTGAAATACTTTTTATCTTATTTATAATCTTATTTGTTTCTTTGATTTTAGGTGTGATCGCT
>JAUSDC010000251.1 GCA_030650845.1 Candidatus Methanoperedens sp. | reverse complement strand
CGTGATCGCAGCATTGACGAACGCTTTGATTTTTGCACCCATGCTGTCATCGTTTGTGTCCATGGTAGGCTCGACGTGCTGCCATGTACCTGACTTTCCAGGAACTCTGTCAAGGAAATATCCGCACCGGTTGCGGTGGATGAGCCATGCTGCAACAGCGACTTTCTCCGCCACGAACTCTGAAGCCGCTATCTGCTCAGGTCTGTACTCTTCAGGGATCTCGTTGGGATCGTCTGTGAACCAGTTGGGCATTACCCATTTGCCTGTGGGTGCTGTTCCCGGATCTAGCATGCTGCCTGCTGAATCGTACTTGACGGGCATCATTTCTGTGACGATGACACCGCCAAGGCCGCTTAATCCCTGCGGGATCTGGCCTTTGAGCAGCATCTCGGTCTTAAGCTGGGGAGCATTATCGAATGCCCCATCCTGTCTCAGGTTGAACTCAAGGGAACTTGGGAGAAGCAGGAAGTAGTCCTGAAGTGTCTTGATACCTGTTTTCTGTTTCAGCCTGAGTATCATCTTATCCAGGTGAGACATGCTGAAAGGGGTAACAACATTGCCGGTTGAGCCGTCATAGATATCTTTGGCTGTTGGCGCGGTGTTGAAAGCAAGCGCACACATTTCATCCGTGGTAAGAGCAAGATCGTCCCTCAATCTCTCGAATATCCCTGCGGTCATTGCAGCTCTGATATTCTGGCTCACGCCCAGCAAGTCTTCGAGATAATTGTCGTACCTTCCGCCGATCTTAACTGGCTGGAGGAAGAAGCTGGATACACCGGCGAATACCCTTGGATACGGACCGCCTTTTGGAATCCGGCTCACGACCCTGCCCTGGGACAGTCTGGTGAGGTTCACACCCGGGTCTTCGTCCGTGAGTTCGATCCTCTGCAGGAACTGCGAAAGGATCACTCTTGATTCATATCCTTTTAACGGGTCTTTCATAAGCTCTGCCTGCGCATTGATGGCATTGAGCAGATCTTTATCGTACACGCCTATGCCTGTACCTGTTGATGGATTGGTTGTCATGTTTCTTGTTTCCTTATACCGAACCGATCAGCACTTTGATCAGCTGCCCGGATGCTGTTGCTTTTGTCATGGATTTGATCCTTGGAAGCACTGCCTGTTTCAGGATCTCGGCTTCAACTTCAGTGTCTGAGAAAGCAGCGTTGAGGTTCTTGTATGTCCTTTTTGTGAAGCTGCCAGCTACTGTTGCTGAGAATTCCAGAAGATCGCCCACTTCCACTGCGCCATCCACTTTGATATGTGCCGGTCCTGCTAATACGACAGCAAGCTGGTCTGAATAGGATTTTGTCCCATCAAAGTTATCTGCAAGCTTTACTCTGTTCTGGTTGAAAACACCCATGAACGCCCCTATCTGTGCATTGGTGGGAGCGGCTGGCATTATTACAGCCTGTTTGTTCACTGCGTCCCAGAGTGCAGCCATGCCTGCTTTTATATCCTGGGTCTTATCGATTTTTACTGTTTCTGTACTCATTTTTATTTGTCTCCTTCGATTTATTTCTTTTATCTGACTAATTTTTTAACTTCATTAAAGAAGCTGGACTGTGATGCATTCGGGGTTGCCTGGGATTCCTTTACTCTTGGTGGTCTTTCGATCTCTGATCCCTGTGATTCAGCGATTGCTGCTGGTGCAGCTTCCTGGGTTGCTGAGGACTGAACCTGCCGTTCGCCCATCATGTTTTTCATCTCGCCCATCATGCCCATCATATCTGATATCATCTTTTTCATGTCAGTGCATTCACCCAGCACTTTCTCAAGCGTATCCGGTCTGGGTGTGGTCTCTGGTGCTGGAGGCGCAGCTTCTGCTGCGGGTTCTGGCGCGGCAGGTTTTGCCTCAGCTACTGGTGCTGCTGGTGGAGGCGTTTTCGGCGCTGCCTCAGCGATCTGAATTTTGGTTTCATCTTTTACCGTTTCTGGAGCAGCCTGAGTCACTTCTGCTGCAGGTGTTGATTCCACGGTAGCAGTTGCATCAGGCGCATCATCCTGTTTTTTCGTAGTTGTCATATTTTTTATGTCTCCTTCTAATGATTCTAATATTCTTTCGATCTTTGCAAGCGGGTCAGCGCCAGCGTGAACAAACACTGCCCTCTGGATCATTAATCCGAAAGCCCTCTGCCAGCATCCATCGCCGTTGCAGATTTTTTTAAAATTGCTGACCATCCCTTCTATGCTAACATCCCGTACCAGGCCGAGCCTTATGCGTTTGACCATATCAGGGAACGTGGATGTGTTGTAGATCCGGGCTTTTGATTTGAGCAGGTTGTTTTCCATGTAGGTTTGACCGACTCCCACATTGTCCGTGGCATCTGGTTCTTCATCCTGGTTCGGGTGCCTGCCCATCGCGAAAATAAGTCCTCCGTCAGAATTTAGCTGGGTTGTATTTTTCTGGAGGTCCTCCAGAACATACTGCCGTCCATTGCCTGTAATATTGGTGGAAAGTACTGCAACTTCAATATCAACAAAATCATCACTGGGCGCTGGTGTTTCCAGTACCCTGAATGATTCCGCGATAAATTTGATAGAACTCCTGACCTGAGTGTCCACGACCTTCGCTTTCCAGAACATCCAGTCCTCTTCAGTATCCTCACCCTCCCGTCCAGGGCCTTCGGAGTCTTTGTTCAGTTTGACAAGCCTGAGATAGAATCTGCCGTTGAGTTCAGGATTCTTTGCCCCTGACAGTTCCATGTCAACGAAGTCCACCTGGCGCCTGTTGAATTTGTAATGACCAGCATCCCGGATATCCATGTGTGCAACGAAATTCTTTGTAGGATTGCCTTCATTTCCCGGCTGGATATCGCCATGGAAGGTGAGCCACTTTGGATCGTGGTACATTTTTCTCTTGCTGAGAATCTTTTCATTATCCCTCATTTTGGTTAACAGTTCATCCAGAGAATCCGCAAGCAGTGTCCAGCCTATCATGATCGGCTTGCCCTCTGAGTTGTTCTTCTCAAATCTCAGATCAAAGTGATGCTTCTCACCCCACCAGTGCTCCTGCAAAACGAATTTGCCCTCGGACAGAGGGAGGTTTTTTGAGGGGTCACCTGAGGGGTTGGTATCCCCAGGTGGATTTACGTTTTTGTTGTTCTGTATATCGTTTTTATCTCCCTCTGCCGATGACTGTGATTGAACTACGTCTGTGTTCTCAGACCCGGGTAGTTCGGATATTTTCTGAAGTACAGAGAGCGGGTCAGGCTCCTTCTTATCGTCTCGCACTTCTTTGACCTTGGGAGCGTACCAGCCCCATGTACCGTCCTCTTTCTTTGTAACATGGTCAACGCTGACAGTGATTATGTCGCCGACATTTGCTTTCAACTGTGTAAGATAGGTGTCGCCGATTGTGATATTCCCGACTTTGCAGGTGTATATGTACCCATCAGGCTTCCTGTCAACGGCGATGACCTGAGCATCGATCTCATACTGCTTTTTCCACTTGTACCAGCCTTCTCCTGACCTGTCGTACTTAGAGGATGCGTCTTTTATCATGGCGCCCTCAGAAGTGGTCATTTCTTCGATTGCTGCGATTACGCCTTCTGCTTTTACCAGTTTATACTTTATGGGATGAATTGACTCACCCCACGGCACTTTTGCAAGGATTTTCTTGCGGTCTGCAAGTTCCTTCTCTCGCATATCAGCGCCTTCGTAGAGCAGTATGTCAAACGGCTTGAGCCTTAGATGATAGTCTTCTGGAGGAGTGGTGCTGCGAAGGAATGCTGTTACTCCACTGTGATCCAACCTCTGCGATCCCCTGTATGCTGCAAGCTCGCAGTCCAACACACAAACAGTGAATGGTATCTTCGTCCTGGCTTCTTCGGCTATGTTCGGAAGTTTCTCTGTGATGTCGTTGCCAGAATCTGTCAGTATCCAGACCTTGTATCCTGCTTTTCGAAGCTGGACCCGGATCCCGTCATATTTCGGTTCAACAAAATAATCTCCCGGTTTGAGCTTTTTAAAATCGTTGATATCGTAGAACTCATTTGAATTGCTCTGGGTCTTGGCAGGTTTCATGAACTCGAATTTGAATGCTATAAGCTGTTTCAGTCCTGCAACAGGGATGTTTGGTCCTTCTGGTTTTCCTTCCTGGACTATTACATCAAAAAAGGGGGGTAGATCCTCTGCGACTTTGGGATTAGCTACAACCAGATCAGCATCTCTGTTTGACCAGCCGCGCTCCACGACTCCGCCCACAAGCCAGCCTTCACAGATAGGGCTGTTGTTTATGGATTCTATCACGTCATGTAAAATGATCATTCTCATATCCCCAGTTCGTTTTTCACTAACTTCTGAATCGCAGGAACGTCTATTGCCCTGTTACCTTCACTATCCACGATCCCGGCTAATTTTGATATGTACTCGATCCTGGACTCAAGACTTGCCTGGGAAAGCTGTCCCCATTTCGGCTCAGGGATCGTGTCATACCTGATGCCTTCTTTATCAAAAATAGCTGCAAGGATCTGCTTGACCGGGTCAGTATAGACCTTATGCAGCCCGCCAATCCTCTTCTTGTTGAAAATCTCTGATTGTATCTTAGCTGTGCTTTCAGTAGAACCCGCCGCCACATGGAAAGAATCCGGGAATGCCAGTCCGGTGTAAACGGACTGGTGAACATAATCAAGAATATAACCAACATGCAGGGCTTTGTACTGTGTGCCCATTGTCAGGATCTCAAGATTATTCTCAAAAACCTGATCCTGGGCTGCCGCGGGGTCTGCAAGACTCTTTGCAAAGTCATCTATGACTTCCTGAGGAACGCTTGTTCCCTGTCTGCCGAGCAGGTACACATATCTTGGAACTAGATAGCGGGTGACAAGGTGATCGAGATTTACCTCGATATTGCTTTTCAGGTCAAGCATCCTTGTTAGAGGCTGAAGCGGGGATGTGCCCCATGTTGAGCCTGCAAGCCGGTTCAAGGGTATATGGAGTAGCCCCTCTCTTGAAAGTGAGGCGACCGTTGCTCCTTCGTTATACTTCCACCCATTGTGTCGTCCAGTGTCAGGATCCTTCTGGACGGCGATGTATCTTGGACTAAGCTGTTCTAAGAAGTCAAAATCAGGATTTGTCGGGTCAAGTACAATAAAAGAGTTCCCGAAGACCATGTTCGCAACAGTAAGCTCTGAGATCATGGTATCCATTTCATACTCAGAGACCATGTTATTCGCCTGATCCGAGGTGTCCCTGTCAGGATGGACGAAAGACAGACCTGACTCGGACATGCTGTCTGCTATGCAGGTGATTATCCCGAACACATGAGAATCCTGATAGAAAAAGTTCTCAAACTTCTCGAAATCCGCCGTAACATCGGAAGATTTCAGCTTCTTTCCCTTGCCCATCTTGCTAGCGCCTCTGTAGGCTTCGGCTACGACAGCTTGAGTTCTCCTGAAAAATCTGAGTGGATTTATGCTGAACATTTTAGTGTTTAAAACGACTTAATCTGATAAAATATACCTTTCAACGGTCAGTATTAAATATATCGTTAATAAAAAAGCTTTTTTATGGAATTGGAGTATTTTGGAACATTCCAACATATCCAAAAGAGCAGAAACGATCCCACTCCAGACCGCTAAGGTACCCTTCTTTGTGCAATCCGCCAGGTATGAATGGAACGCTTCAGCAAGTTCCCAGCTTCTCCTGGTGGATTCTGGCTCTCTTTCTTCAGTTCTATCTCAGCCAGCACTCGAGGGCAGGAAAGGATTAGAAAGGATTATACTCATGGGAGGCGTTAAAGAAATGGGTTCATAGTTCTGGTTCATAGTTCTATCCGTCTTTTAAACAGTGAGTTTGTTTTCAAAGTTCGTGGTTCAACTTACAAGTATGATCTCAAAACGACAATAGTACTCATGTAGTGAAAAAGGTGAAAGCCGCATAAACCACAAATTCCCTATGCTTATTAAATGCTATTTCTTGGTTTTTCATTAAAAATCTATGACTTTCACTCAAAGAGAAAAAATTAAGGTGTGGAACTGACAATCTCGTGGATAGTAACATGAAAAAGCTAAAAAAAATATTGAATGATAGAGGACCCATAAAAAAAGTGGGTGTATTAGGAATGGGGTATGTAGGGATCCCGTCTGCTGCACTATTTGCGGATCATTTCGATTTCGTCCTGGGATTTCAACGTGACTCTCCGAGCTCAGGGTACAAGATAAAGATGTTAAACAATGGAGAGAATCCGCTAAAAGGTGAGGAACCCGGACTTGATGAACTCATTAAAAATATCAGGACTGCAGGAAGATTCGAATGTACTTCGGACTTTTCAAGGATAGAAGAGGTTGATGCGGTCACACTGGCCATTCAGACCCCGTTTAAGGATAATGTAAGCCTTGAACCTGATTTCGGAGCTCTGGATGAGGGATTAGAACGGGTGGGAAGGTATTTAACAGAAGGTATGCTCGTTGTGCTTGAATCGACGATCACACCAGGGACAACAAGAGGTATGGCTACGAATATCTTGAATGAGGAATCGGGGCTCGTGGCGGGTGAAGATTTCGCACTGGCACATGCACCTGAAAGAGTGATGGTCGGAAGGCTTATCAAAAATATCCAGGAGCATGACAGGATCGTGGGCGGGATCAATAATGAAAGTACGCAAAGGGCAATAGAACTTTATAGTCCGGTTTTGACCATGGGTAAGATAATAGCAATGGATTCAACAGCAGCAGAGGTCACAAAGACTGCAGAGAATACGTTCAGGGATCTGCAAATCGCTGCTATAAATGAACTCGCCCTGTACTGCGAGGCCATGAAAATCAATGTCTATGATGTGAGGGCAGGCATTGATAGCCTGAAAGGTGAGGGAATAACCAGGGCTGTGCTTTACCCAGGTGCTGGTGTTGGGGGGCATTGCCTGACAAAAGATACGTATCATCTTGAGAGAGGAGCCAGAATGGGGGGGACGCTAGATTTCCCAGAAAACTTAGAATCCATCTATGTAGTTGCGCGGAAAATAAATGATTTCATGCCGCATCACATGTATAATCTGACTGTTGAAGCTTTATCGAGGATCGGGAAAAAGCTCAAGGGTTCAAGTATCACGATATTGGGCTGGGCATTCATAAATAACTCGGACGATTCAAGAAATTCGCCATCTGAGCCATATTTTGACCTGATAACAGAACAGGGTGCAGATGTTTCAGTTCATGACCCTTATGTTTCAATATCTGATAAGATCGAATTTGCTCAAAACTTAGAAGAAGCTGTTAAAGGAGCAACAGCAATAGTAATTTTTACCGGGCATAAACAGTTCATGGGCCTTAATGCTGGCAAGATAAAGAAATTGACAGGTCTTAAGCATCCAGTTATCATAGACGGAAGGAACGTCATCGATCCGGATGCGTTCATTAAAGAAGGATTTGTCTATAAAGGCATTGGAAGAGGGGATAAGAACTATCACGCGATCAATTGATACCGATAGCTTTTCCTTTTTGGTATGATTCGATAGCTGCCATGGCTACTTGCAGTGCATGCCTGCTTGTCTCTCCGTTCGATAATACATCTGTACCATTGCTTATTGCCCTGACAAAATGCTCAAGTTCAACTTTTAAAGGTTCTCGTTGTTCAACTTTAGCCGTCCGTACCCAGGCGTTATCTTCAAGTTCCACGGTCTGCTTTATGTAGTCGAGGTACGCTACTCCTTTTAAACCAATGGCGGTAAGCTTCCGTATCTTGTTTGGCGTGAGCCAGTTAGTTTCTACCATTCCGGATAGATTTGTGTCGCACCTTAAAAGTATGGCTGCATGGTCTTCAAAAGTATGAATATCGCTGCCAGCGATGGTGTAAACTTCGTTTATCTTCCTGCCATATAGAAAGGATATGACATCGATATCATGTACCCCAAGATCCATTATTATTCCTACGTCACGAATGCGCGGGTTGAAGGGCCCGACTCGGCGAGAGGATATGGAAACAACCTTTCCAAGCATGTCGGAATCGATCATTTCTTTTAGCTTGAGGACTGCGGGATTAAATCTCTCGATGTGCCCCACCATGAGCTTGACTTTTGCGTCATGAGCGGCATTGATCATTATATCAGCATTCTCAAGGGTATTGGCTATTGGTTTTTCGACCAGGATATGAGTATTTGAATTAATAGCATCAAGGGCGACTTCGGTATGAAGGGTGGTGGGCACTACTATACTAACAGCATCAAGTTCCTGGTTGAGTAATTCCTTATGGTCGAAATAAGGCGTGGTATGGTATACCTTTGAAAGGGATTCAGCCCTTTTCCGGTCTATATCACATATCCCTGCGATCTCAACATCTTTCATCTCACTGTATATTCTCAGATGATGCTGCCCCATTGCCCCTGTGCCAATAACACCAATTCTCAATTTTTTTACCACCAGATTTTTTTCTTTATGTCCTCAATACATAAGCACTCAACGATTATCTTTACTTCACTAGAATGTTAAATTATTTAAATATAACTTAGAACATTTCGTGCAATGTTCCTAAAACCATATCCAGGTCTGTCAAATTCAAACCCGGATGTACTGGCAAAGATAATACCTCAGAAGCTGCTTTCTCAGAGACCGGGAATGATCCATCGTATCCTATCTCTTTATAATAAGGCTGCCTGTGAATAGGGAGTGGATAATAAATCCCAGTTCCAATTCCTTTTTTTCCAAGGAAGGCTGCAACCTCGTCCCTTGAGGCAATGCTATTGTTAAACCTTAAAGTATATTGATGGAATACATGCCTGCAGCGCCTGTCAACATAGGGAAGCGTTATTCCATTGATATCATCTAACTTTTTGCTCAGATACGCTGCATTCCTCATCCTTGCCTCATTAAGATCATCAAGCTTTCGCAACTGGACAAGCCCTATTGCAGCGGATATGTCTGTCATGCGAAGGTTGTATCCGAGCATTTCATGGAAATATCGCTGTTTTGAACCATGCGACCGTATCATCCTTGCACGTTCGGCAATAATTTTATCGTCTGTCGTTATCATCCCGCCCTCTCCTGTGGTCATGTTCTTGGTAGGATAAAAACTGAACGTGCCTGTGCCAAATGAACCTGCCTTTTTGCCATCAAATTCTGCGCCGTGAGCCTGGCAGGCGTCCTCGATAACGATGAGGTCGTGGTCATCTGCGATCTCCATAATGCTTTTCATATCTGCCGCCTGCCCATAGAGATGGACTGGAATGATGGCTTTTGTCTTTGGAGTGATCTTCTTGATAATATTTTCCGGGTCAATATTGAATGTCCTTTCTTTGATGTCTGCAAATACTGGTGTTGCGCCTGTGAATATGATAGAGTTAGAAGTTGCGATAAACGAGAAAGGCGTTGTAATGACCTCATCGCCTTTTCCGATATTATGAGCAAGGAGAGCAACATGCAGGGCTGCAGTTCCGGAATTTACTGCAATTGCACTGGATGTTCCGATGTAATCGGCAAAAGCAGCCTCAAAATCCTTTACTCTCTGTCCTTCAGCGATAGTGCCGGATCTCATTACTTCTGTAACTGCATTGATCTCATCTTCGCCTATTAGTGGTTTTGCAATTGGGATCATGGTATTTAGATCGCGTTAAAAGTTTTAAGTTCTTGCGGAAGCTCTTTCGTCCTGGCAGGGAAACCTATGGCTAATTTCCATGGAGGTACATCTCTGGTCACAAGCGCCCCTGCTGCCACCATTGCACCCTCGCCAATCTCAACGCCGGGAAGTATTGTGGCATTTGCTCCAATAGATGAACCATGTCGCAGAATTGGCCCTCTTAGATCTGATTTTTTCCTGATCGGATATTTATCGTTAGCAAGGACGGCGCAGGGGCCTATGAATACGTTATCTTCAATGGTCACGTTCAGGGGAATATATACATTTCCCTGGATGCTCACGTTGCAGCCTATTGTTGTGTGTCCATCTACGATAGTATTTGTTCCTATAAGCACATTGTCTCCGATCACTGTCTTTTCCCGGATCAGCACATTATGCCCGGTGCGAAAGTCATTTCCTGTGACAACGTCTGTGTAAATAGTGGAATTTGACCTTATGACTGCATTATCCCCAATGAATGCGCCCTTAAAATCCAGATCCTCAATATTTTTTCCAGAAGATGCAGCCTGTCTTAAGATATCGGCTGTGGGATATCCGATTATAACCCTTTCACCGATCATTTCATTCTTTCCGATGCGGCTCTGTCCATATATTTTGAAATTTTCTCTCTCCATATTAACTACCCCGGGATCAATATACCGATAATGCAGAACACTGCTGTCACAGCATACATGGCGTATGTTGCCTGTCGTTCTGTGACATTCCTGTAATATGGAAGCACCCATTTAAGAGTGAGGTTGTTGGGAACTTCAAGCGTGCCATCATTCCTAACTTTCCCGAACTTAACCTGGGGATACTTCCTTGCTCTCCAGTAAACATACATCAGGAAATTGATGGTGTGAGGCAGCAGCATAATAAAGCCGCTGAATATGAATCCTTTCATGACTATCATGACGCCAATGGCAGAGCCAACGGTGAGCGATCCGATGTTTCCCCAGAAGATACGGGAAGGATAGCGCTCATAGAGATGGAATCCCAGTGTTGCGCCTGTTATTGCGATGATGGCAATAATGTTATTGATCTCTCCTGTTATCAGTGTTTTTATTATGAGTGAGATGAGAACCATTACAGAGAGCCCTGATGACATGCCGTTGAAACCTGAATGCATGTTCACAAGATTGGCTGCAACAAGTACAAAGGTGGGGACAATGAGCTGGCTGTAGAATAACCCATAGTCAACGCTGCCTATGATGGGGAACAGCACAGTGGATCCTGTAGCGTACTGCATCAGGGGGTAAGAGCAGTAGTACATCAGGACAAGCTTTGCAGGTCTTCCAATGTCGATCATATCATCAAGTATCCCGAAAATACCGAAAAGGATGATAACGTTCATCGCCACGTAGTTGGCAGCGTCGAATTTGTAGAATAGGGAATTAATAGACATGGAGAATAGAGCTGCAAGCATGATGGCTATCCCGCCGCCAGTGGGGACCATCGTTTCTGCTTTTTTATAATAGTCCTTTACAACAAGGCCTTTTTTGGTGAGCTTTCGAATGAGATAGGGTGTGGTAAGCAGGATTATGAATAATGGTATTAGAAAAACAAGACCTACCTCAAGAAAAAGCCAGTAAATATAATTCATATGATCAATATATTCTTATGATTAGATAAAATGCAGGTTTTTCGCAAAATCCAGGAATCTTTTCCATAATGGTGGTTTTATGACTTCTTGCTCTGCAATGTTAAATGCAGTATATTTATTGTTAAAAGCATCAAAACCAAATATATCAGCCCTGAAAGCAAATTCTCCCGCCCGATTTGGAGCCGATAAGGAATACACCAGAGAAATATTCTTGTGACTTGCCAGCTTATTGATTTTCCAATATATGATGGTGGCACCATTCTCATTTTTGATTTCATATGGCATAGGAGTGATTTCATAATTTAAATCATGTTTATTATCTCTGTCCTTATTATTATCTCTGTCTTTATTATTATCTTTAATTTTTATCAGATCATAACCTGCAGGTATCTTTTCTCTTATGGATATGTTGGAAAACTCAAAATCTGCAAGATTGTTTAATTTCAAATTCACAACGAATTTTTGATTTATTTTGGTTGATAAAGGCATATTTCTGGTTATTTCAATAGATGGCGAAATACGAAGACCACCCACACTGTAATCACTGAAATGCGTAACATTTGCCCATACATAATTTCCCAGAGTATCCACCCCTGCACCATTGACCCAATCCATGCTGGAACTTAATTTTTCCCACGAAGAGGAACTCTGGTCCCACCAGTAAAAACCCAGGGAGCCTTCTTCTATACCAGATGCAATTACCTCTTCTTCTGTGTAGTAAAATTTGATAATAACATAATTTAGATTATCTGTTATTGATTCACTTGCCTCGATCTTCAGGTATTTACCAAGTGAAGGTACGCTTAATGATGGCACGTCAAGAGGCCCGGATGTCAATATCATTTTTATGGCACCTGAAACTGTTTGTGAAGAGGCAAGTTCCAGGGTGGAGCTACATTCTGCTGCATTGACGAAAGTCGCCTGGTTGGGTGATAAGTTTATTGAGGAGTTTGTATATTCACCTATGGGGGCCACTACTTCCACACTCAGGTCCATGTTTGCCCCGGCTGGTATTAAGCTAGCGAGCATAATAAAAGAGGTAATTATCAGGAAAGATCTTATGAGCACTTTGCCTCCATATCATTAGTAATTTGCAACTGTTGATTAATAAACATTATGACACATTACTAAAATACATAAGCTTTACCTTTTCCTCATGTAGATTTTCAGAATTATTATGATGATAATCATTATAATAATATTTGAAATGCGATAAATATATATAGTATCTGGAGAAAGTAGAATTAAAATATCAAAAGGCAGATGTATTTCAAATTATGGTTGCGCCGTCAAATGGTTTTCAATGAAAACCATCAACTGTAACTGTTTATGAAATATCAAATGTCGAAAAAAAGTGAGGTAATACTATGAATAAATTAAAAATGATGGTGGTCGTTGTGATCGTAATTGCAATGGTGGCTTTGCCGTCCCTTGCAGCTGATGTCAGCTATGGTGCAACTGTGTTAAGTGGTCAGAACACTGTTGTGACTACTTCAAATGGTAATTTCGGCTCGATCATGGCGGGTAGTGAAAAGGTGATCTTTAAGTCAGTGAATCTTAGCAATTCAGGTGACATTGATGCTACAGTGAGTGCGAAATTCAGTACATTCAACACAACAGGTGTCTATGGGCTTAAGAACACCACAAGTGATAAAGTGATAGATGGTACCAACTTCTATCTAAGAAAAAATGCAACAATATCATGGACAGGTCTATTTAACACAGACACTTACACAGTATCTATTACAACTGTGCCTGCTGGCGGTTCAATAGTAGCAATGGATGCCAGGCTCGTTACAGTGACAGGAGGGCCTACAGGAACTTTCAGCGGAACTGTTGTTCTGCTGTTTGCAAATGTGTAGTCACACCCCATATATTTGAATAAAAGATGAATAAGGATAAAGCAACCTTATTCAATAACACCAGTTGGTTTTTCTGGTTGGGTGTGATATTATTGGCTTTCGTGTCAGGGTGTGTTTCAAAGCCCGATGAAATCACAGGAAACGAAACGCCAGCACCCATCTCATCCATAGTTTCACCAGCGCCTGTACAGCTTTATATCAAAGCAGGTCAGTCCGAGCAATTTATATATAAAAGTCATACCATAACTGTTAACTACACCTCAGCATATCCCCTTCATATCGTCAGAGTGACTTTTGATGGAACTGAAAAGATAATTCAAAAAGAGACTTCTGAAAGCCCAGGAGGGATTTATTGGAAGGAAAAAGACATCAGTTTTACCTTGAAACCGGTTTTATGGGAAATAAGGGACTTAGAAAAAATCCCGATCTATGAAAAAACATGGAATACAACTGAACTATACTTTGAAGCTTCTGGAGATTGATATATAAATATGAAAACAATCTTGATCATATTTGTTTTCTGTTTACTGCTAACCATTGCAACTGTAAGTGCAGTTCCCGCAGATCCTGAACCATTTACTCTGGTTCAGCAAGACGGCAGATCTTTTCAGGTGATACAGGTGGGGGATGAAAGGGGGGCGCATTTTGAAACAATGGATGGTTATACTATTGTACAGGATGAGGGAGATAAGTGGTGGAAATACGCAAAAAAAGATATAAAAGGAAAG
>JAUSDC010000248.1 GCA_030650845.1 Candidatus Methanoperedens sp. | reverse complement strand
AGCGCAAACTCCTGCTTCCTCACGGATTACTCAGGTCAGATGGTAACCGTGCAACCAATGATGGGTGGATAAACCCATCCGTTTTTTTAATAATAAGCTAGAAGGTGAAATGATGTTAGAAAATAATGGAGATAGCGCAGCCTCCGCCTTTGCGGAGTCTGTGCCCGTAACAGCACCGTTATGGAAAACACCGTGCTCTGTTGCAGATACACAGAGCCCAATAAAGCTGGAGACGGTGATCGACTTCGATTCTGGTTTTATACCCTATGAGATAGAGTATGGGGTGGTTATGGATCAGCTTTCCAGGATATATAAAAGCTGGAAGTCAACGATACGAGAATATATCGCAAACGCGGAAAGCGCCTGCATGTCTACGCTTAAGCTTGACCCAGGCTATGTCCCAGAGATAAGGGTGGAGTATAACCCGGAGCAGTGTCTCCTTATGATCGAGGATAACGGTATCGGGCTATCAAAGAAAATGTTCATGGAGGTATTCCGGTACTTTGGCAGGTCAAGGAACGCCTTTGATCCATCGGTTTCGGGGATGTTCGGCTTAGGTGCCAAGTCATTCGTTATGCTCGTCGGTGACAAGGGCAGTATGGTTATACATACAAAGAGCAGAGAGACGGGTGAATGCTATAAAATGTATGCTCGTAAGGTCGGGTTCGACGTTTTGCCTCATGAGGATAGAGGCTACGGTACATCCTTTACGTTCATTCATGATCCTGGCTTCAACAAGCTGGACGTTGTCAAAGCTATAGGCGAGTTCTCGAGATATGTAAGAGTCCCGGTGAGGTTCACGATATCAGGAAATCCGGTAAAGGTTCCCAATCCCGATAGCTCAAGACATTATGGCGTAACAGTTCCTGCAGAGATCGTCCTCACGCCCTCTGGACCTACAGTAATATCTGGGGTATCACCGATGGTAGTCTTGAATAAGAAGATCAAAGAACTCAATTCTTCACGAACTGGCTACAGGGCTGATGAGAATGTCACGGAGTATATTAAACTCCATTATGACACAGAGCATTACGAATTCTGGGGTTTGATACAGGTTAATATTACTGATGGGAACTTGACCGGTAGAAGCAACACGGAGGGGGTTGCATCTCTTTTACTTATCAGCATGCCTACGGAGGACGTTGTAACTGAATTGTTTACAAAGGCGGTTATCAGGATAAAGTCAGAAACAGGCCCTGACTGGCTGCCTAAACCAACGCCAGATAGGGAAAGGTTTGAGGAGTCCTCTAA
>JAUSDC010000242.1 GCA_030650845.1 Candidatus Methanoperedens sp. | reverse complement strand
ACCTGAATTTCGACGATTTTGGTAACTATGTTTTTAAGTTTTGATTTTCGACTGCGGTAGAACCGATCAGAAATCAATTTCCTCCAATTTCCTGGAACGATTTTAACAACATGGCATTGCATATCGATAAAATTCAACATCATTTCACAAAACTCCAATTTTCCTAAAATCAATTAACTGCGAACAGATAAAATATTAAATGGTTTGAAAAGTTTCTCATCTTCTTTTGAAATATGAGTCCACCGATAAAGTTTCGAACCTTTTGATGTAAATTCAATTTCAAATATCTTTGAGGCTTTTTCCATCAAGCTTTCATAACCTATTCCGATATTGAATTTTTCGATTTTCCATAAGATGGCAGCAATCAATTCATACGAAATGAAATTAACAACAGAAAGATATGCTTCTACCCTATTTGGAAGTTGATATCCGATAGGGGCCAGGCAGGCATTACCTCTTAAATATCTGAACGCTTTTTCAATATGATCTTTCTGGAAATACGTCCTTATCACTTCTTTTCCAGCCATTGTAATATCAGTAGAAAAGAATAAAGATCTCCCGTCAAGTTTTCTTGCAAGCTCTTCCTCAGTCGAATTGATTTCATAACCTCTTCGACCTCTTGCAGGACTTACAATCGGAGACAAATTCTTTTTCAACTCTGCAATCTTCTTTCCTGATGTTTCAAGCTCAAGCTCTTGAATAAGTAAATCTCGTTCGATACGTGAATTATTGCGTCTTTGCGGATCCAACATGACAACAATTTTACAATTGTGCCCATATAATTTCCCAGTATCTTCGATACAGTAGACACCATTTCCACCAGACATTTCAAGAATATTCTCTCTTTTTTCGATTTCGGAATCTGAATATTTCGTAATCCAATCAATAACTTCATTTGAAGTGTGAGGTCCACCAGATAGTATATGAAAATCCTTGCCTCTTGCATAATCTATGTTCGGTTTACTGACAAAACCACGATCCCATACAAGCGTAATGTTTTTAGTTTTCCATCGGGATAAATTGTCTATTGTTTCTCCAACAGTTGTTTTATCTGGACTTGATCCTCTAACAGGATACCCCATTACTGGCATGTAGCTGTCTTTTGATAGGACCAATCCAAATCCAATATGTGGTCTACCAATCTGAGCTCCATATCCGTTTTCAGCCAAAATCGATTGGTTACCATTCCATCGTATCCTGGTAATATCCTGATAGAAAAAGTATCTCTCTGGCTCGTTGCCTATTATTTTTCTCCATGTATTAGTAATATTATTCTGAATAGTATATGAATATGAACTTTTCATGTTTTCATTTTGTGCTGATATTTTGTCCAAAGCTGATGTAAAATAATCTTTGTTCAATTTATTCGGATCGATATCTGTCCACCTTGGAATTGGTGTTTCTGACACCCATTCTCCAATTTTTGTGAGGGATTTTCGACCAATCAACTGATTTATTGCAAGGATCAATATTGCCATTGATGTGTCTTTTTCATCTCTGCCGATAGCCCTTGAAATACTTTTTTGTACTTCAAATTCTTCAGCAATTTTCCAGAATAATGCCAATTCTCCAACAGGATATGCATGATCTACTGAATCGAATTTTAATTGGGATGGAATTAATTTATCCTTACCATCTTTTTCAACAACTCTTCCCAAATGTTTGACCACATGAATTCTGGATTGTTTCTTTTCTTTGTCCCATCTTGATTCTACAAGCTGCTGATACTTCTTTCCCTTAACTGTCGTAGTTCTTTTGAATACCATAGTTACTAATTAGTAACTATAAATATTTAAATATTTCGGTCAGTAAAAACGATAGTGGTCATCAGGTAGAATGCGGTTTTCAGGAGGTCAATTTCGGTCCATAGTGACTAAATGTGCCGAAATCCAGGTTTAATACATCTTCGGAATTATTGGAGTGCTCCGAAAAAATAAGAACCATTATGCGACTGCTGGAAATGGCTTTTGTTATGGAACCTGCCCATTTGTCTCCGGGCAGAATGTCCCTTGGAGCTATCCAGCACCTGATTTTCGCAGCTTCAAGTGCAGCGCAGATAGCATCAGCTATGGTTTTGTCTTTTGAAGAGTGGGATATGAAAACATCGTGTGACATGATGGTTTTTTATTTATATTTACTCATATCAACAATATAACTAAATTCACTGTTTCCAGCCGTGTATATATATTTTACTTCTTTTAGATATACCTCGGAATAGCAATTAAAAGTAGCCGATATAGACGTTTCATAATCCCAGTTAGTTCCATCGTATTCATTATTTTTGCTTGTAACTGTATCTACGCTGCCTCTGCAAGTTTTACCCCCATCATATTCTAATAATGCATCTATATCAGTTAAATTCTGAATAGAATATGGTTCAGAGGTTGGTAAATTATTTGCTGTAGTGTAGATACTATCATAATTTAACATTGTTTTTATATCAGAAATTGAATAATAATTATTCTTTTCGTTTTCTCTGGCAATACTTATGACAGTATTAGCATATGGAGTAAACATTACTAACCTTGTCGTCCCTTTAGGAATCGAATACCTTTCAAAGAGCAAATTTTGCATTTCGGTGTCACCTGCTAATAATCTGACATCAGCATCTAGATCATTGATATCTTCTTGATTGTATATGTAAGAACCATAATGTTGTGTTTCTTGCTTGCTGGATGGACTTAAATCCACATTAGTAAATTTTATTGCAGTTGAGGTGTCCTCATCGAATGGTTGAATATAAAAAATCAGAATTAATATTAAAATAATTCCACCAATAATTATCAAAACGATCTCGTTTCTCGACAATTTTGTTCTTGTTTGAAGATGTGTTTGCTCTTGTTGCCAGTAATAATTTAGAGCTTTCTGGACGAATATCAGTGGACCAACAGAAAATATTGATATCCACATATATGGTTCTGGTAGTCTTGATAGAAGTGTCAATGCAACAAAAATGACTGTAAGCAATGCGGATGAAAAATTTTCAGTAGAACCTTTTTCTTTAGCTAAAACACGGACTTTTTCAAATAAACTATATGCAAATATGACGGTAAAAAATGCCCTCCAAAATGGTGATATATCGAGTTTTTCATGCTCCTTTATACTTTTCCAGTTTTTATAGAACCAATATATCTCGTACAATCCAAAACTCAATATAGATAGGATAACAAATTGCCATACGGGTTGAGCATTTGAAAATCCCTGCTTTGTTGGAACCGATGGTATTGATTCCGTTGCCTGTTTATTCAATAACTCACCACAGTGTCTGCAATTTATTTCATTAGAAAGAATATCCTCAGCACAGAACGGGCATTTTATTGTTGTTGGTTGATTCTGTATGTCCATTTTACCACATATTTTTATTCAAGTATTTTTTTCATAAATATTCTTTGTAACTTTCATTTTGATTGCAGAGCGTTTTCAATTGATATTGCATCTGCTTCATTCGTTGTCCTAAATAACAATGTTTCAGATTTACCATTATCAATTGGAAAGGTAAGAGTTATTTTAGTCCCCGAGCGTTTCAAATCACTCAATTCAGATTTCATATGTTTTATTGTGGTCTGTGATCCTAATAATTGGAAAAACAAACTCCCAACAAAAGATATTATATAATTAACAATTGTATCTTTAGATATAAATAATAACGATATAATAAATATTGTTAAAAATAGTAATATTCTATATAAAAAAAATGTTGGGAGCCATCTTTTTAGACCGGCAATTTCAATTATTTCTTCGCTAATATTTATTTTACCCTTACCATTCAACTTTTTGTCTTCTTTAAATAAATGACCAAATATTATTGAATATTCCATTTTTTATGTCTCCAATAGTTTTACAGAAATTCATTTTGGAAATTCACTATCGCATAAAGATTCGGTTTTCGCGTTTCCATCTTTTCCTATCTGATATGATACTTTTTATCTTCTTAATTAATTTTTGATATTTCAATCTTCATTCTATTTTCTGGAATTTCAATTGTTCCCTTGAAGGGCGAACGTAAAACGATATTGAAACCAGAATCCATTTTTTTAGTAATAAAAAGAAAATCTACCTCTTTTTCTTCATACTCTTTGATTGTTAGACACGGGCAGTCTTGATTTTCTCTCGCAAGACCATAACTGTATGATCCAATATCAGTTGGTACAATCACATCTTCTAGGTTCACAGTCCAATTTATTCTCCCGTTATTTTTGATTTTGAGAGTAAACTTGACCGAGTCCAGATTAATATCATTATATTTAACTGAACTTAAGTTTGCCTCAATGTCAGAATTTAGCATAACAGAAAAGCGCTCCTTTTGCGGTTGTAAATTTTCCAAATCTATCAACTCATCAAACATCAATAATTGTAGTTTAAAAGGTGGACCGCCATCATATGAAACAGTTATTTTTACTGGAATGATCTTTTTCGGTGGAATGGAGAGCGAACTGACTTCCTTGCCATTATATGATAAAGTCAAACTTTTCAAATCAGTTCCATAGTTTTTCACAACAATATCGCTGTCTCTTAATTCAACGGTTGATCCTCCGGTGTTGGTGATTGAAGCAGTAATATAAATTAATAGAATTCCTGGTTTTATTCCATATTCTTCTCCATTAACAATTACTTTTGTATATTTGCTGGTCTGTTCAACACTCACATCATCAATTTTTATTGAAATTCCCTCAGGTTTCTCAACACATCCAAGAAATATTGAAATAACTATTGCAATCAATATAAAGAATATTTTATTTTTCAAATTCATTATTTTAATTACCTCTATTAATAATAACGCACTTTTTTAAGAATAGCATAAACTTCAAGTCATATTTGAAAATTTAGTTGTCTATTTCGTACAATTTCTTTTCTCTATTTTTTCTCCTACAAATCCTCCAATTGCTCCAATTATAGAATCTATTATCAAAACGCCAATAAAAGCTCCCGATGCAATTGGCAGACTGCCAGAGGGCAATTCAGTTCGATCTAAAACTAAATATGAAGATGCTACAATAAGATTTCCAATTGCTATGGCCCCTCCCGCTAAAAGACCGTTTTTCCATGGATTCAAAGGAGATTGATAACCTGTGATCATACCCCCAAGAAATACAAATATTAGAGCAGTAATTATCACAAAAGTGTTATTGGGCACATCACGATTGAAAAAGCCCCAAAGACTTATTAAGATCATGCCTATTGATCCACCGATAAATACAGCGTGCCAGTTTGGAAATACTTTAGAATTGCTAAGATTCTCATTTTGAATAATAATCTCTCCGTTTTCAAGATACCAGAACAATTAACTTCAAATTGTGAAATAAACTATTTTTAATTTATATTCTTTAGATATTTAACATTATATATATGTTTCCATTGCATAGTTTTGTGATAAAATTACTTCGAGATTCTAGAAGGGAAGATGCTTTTATATAAGAATAACACGATATATTTAGGAGTCAGACATCGATAATTTTAGAAAAAAGTTCACATATTGGACAAAAAAAATATGAAATGAGGCAATGATTATGGAGGAAAAAAATCAAATTGAAATGGGCTTGAAGGAAAATAAAGAAGGTACCCCAAGACAATATGAAGATGTTAATAAAAATACTATGCTTTCGTCCTCAATTGAATCAAGAAGACAAGGAACACAGCGTTCATTGACTTTGAAAATATTAGTAGGTATTTTAGCATTAGAATTTCTATTTTCTCTGTCTCAATTTATATGGGTTGGTGTAATATTCAAATCTGTTATTGGGTATTTCATTTGGAATAAAAAAATATGGGCTGCTTATGCAGTTGCTGTGATTATGGTTCCTTTAACATTTATGAATGGAATGGACTTAGTTCTACATGATGAAACATTATTTGAAGGTCTTGGAAGCATATTCGAAGCAATAATATTACTCGTACTGATTACTTATAACTGGAAAGAATACTCAAATTAAGCAAGGGCATGTAATCAATTTTGTTGAAATTTATATTACATCTCATTAGTAATTAAAATAATCCAAAATATTTCACCTATTACTGCTATAGCTATCTCTCTTCCAGAGAAATTGGTTCTTTCAATGAGTGCAGGTTGTTCTTTTTTCCAATAAGAATTTAATACACCCTGTACCATCAATATAGCTCCAACTGATAACACAAAAATAAATGAATATTGATTAGGCAATAAAATAAAAGAAGTTACAATAATCCACACAATAATAATCCACTCAGGAGAATATGTTTTATCAACTCCTACCTCCTTTGAAAAATCCCTTATTTCTCGAAGTTGCCTGTAAGCAAGGACAAATCCATATATCGGCACAAGAAGTCCTGCAGTCCTCCAGCCCGGACTAATATCCAAATGGTTGTTGATTTTAAGATGCTTCCAATTTCGGTAAAACCAGTATATCTGATATAAACCGAAAGTCAAGATTGAAAGAATAATCAAATGCCAGATTGGTTGAGCATTTGAATATCCTGGTATTAATAAACGAGATGAATCTATAATATCTTTGGGGTTTAATTTTTCTATTGGTATTTTATTTATTTCATCTTGTTTTTTTGTAGGTATTTGTTCAGAAGATGTTTGTAGATCTGTTTGTTTATTCAACCATTGATGGCAATATTTACACTTTATTGCATCAGCGAGGATTTCCTTTTCACAAAATGTACATTTTTTTGTTCCAAATTGATTTTGCTGGCTAATTGTATCTTTTGATAGAATATCTGGTATTAATTCTTCGTTATCTTCTTTCTTGATTTTACTTTTAATATCCATATCAACGGTTTCGACTTTTAATATTCTGCTTGCTGTCTCAACAAGTTCCTGTAACTGCTTTTTGGTAGGGGGATTCATTGCATCAAGCCAGTGCGTCCTGTTTAGATAATACCCCATTTCCCCTTTCGGAAGAATATATCCAATATTCAAAGGAATAATAATAGCTCCAGCATCCTTAGCAAGCTGCAATTCGTTTAATACATCTTCAGAATTATTGGAGTTTTCCGAAAAAATAAGCACCATTATGCGACTGCTGGAAATGGCTTTTGTAATCGCCCCAGCCCATTTTTCTCCAGGCATAATGTCCCGTGGCGCGATCCAGCACCTTATTTTCGCAGCTTCTATTGCAGCGCAGACAGCATCAGCTATGGTTTTGTCTTTTGAAGAGTGAGATATAAAAACATCGTGTGCCATTGAATACACAACTTGATGGTATAATGGTTGATTTATATTTTTCCTCACTACCAAAAAATATTATTATATTCTATTTTGCTTGATTTTCAATACAAGCTATTTTAGAGGTGGTGGCGAATCTACGATTATTTGTCCAGACTTCATGAAAGGATGTATAGAACAATTGTACTCAAAAGTCCCGGTCTCATTGAAGGTATAATTCCATGAATCCCTTTTATTCAGCTCAGGGGACCTGAATCCCTTCCCTGTGATAACATACGTGGCTCTGTCCTCATTGGTCCATTGCACTGTAGTCCCGTTCACTACATTGAGAGTGGATGGAATGAAGGCTAAACCGAAAATCTTTACATATACAGTCGAATTCTCTGGCACCGGGAAGACCACATGCGGCGGCGGAGGTGTGGGCGCCTGGGTTACAGTGTAATTTACTTCCGGTTCTTCTTTACTGACACATCCTGCCAGCGCAGCCACAATGATCAAACATATTACCCATCGTTTATACAATCAGATCACCTCATCCTTCATTCTGATCATTATAAAACCTGAGTTCGACATCATCCACGATCCCGCATTCTTTTGCATATTTAAAATAAAGCTTCAGGCTCTCCACGCTGTCGCTGTCGAAATCATAGTTCAGCGTGTGAAGATATTCGCGCATGAATCCGCAATCGATATTTTTTGAACTGCCTATGAAACTGGCAATTTCTTTGACATTATTGTATGCATAGTCCTTTGACAGTAGGAGCGATTCCAGAACTTTATTAACCTTATCAGGATGCTTCCTCGCGTAATCCTCTCTTACCACCCATAATGCATACACCATTTTTTTCCCTGTCATCTTCTTCCATTCATTTCCCAGATCTGCGATGATGCTGTAGTGACCGATTGCATTTATGGCGCTATCACCGATAAGGAGAGCAGCCTGACCCTGCTTGAGCATTTGTCCGATGTCGGTCCCGGGACACTGTTTAAGGTTAACCTTCACGCCATTTTTCCAGAGTATGATCTTAATCAATGTTGCTGAACTTGCAGTCGTCTCCGGGATGCACAGAGTTTGTCCTTCAAGATCGGACAGGTCCATCTTGCCATTTGAACATATCAAGACGCTTTTTGTGAAGTCATTGGAGGTGATGGAAAGACCCGGCAGGATAAGAAGATCATTGCGCTTTGCGTACATGATGGAAGAAATGGGGCTGATATCAAGCTCACCTGCAAAAAGTCTTCGCGCAAGCTCTACAGGATGGGCTTCTGTGATCTTTATACCTTCTGCCTTGATCTTTCCATGCTCAAGGGCATAATATGGAAAATCACAATTAGCAAAGGCAATCTTTCCGAGTCGGATCATACTTCATTAGATTTATGAACGCTGTATATATATTAGTTTGTCGGGCAGCATCAATTCATAACATTTATAAGGGCAAACTAAAGTACATCGACCAAAAGGTTGAAAAAACGTGTTATACGATCTTCTCCAGGATGAGTCGGCGGTGGAAGGTATGCCGATGCGTATTGTTGTCACGGTTGTAGTTTTCGCTGTGATACTAGGTATTACAGGAAAGGCTGCATCAGACTTTATCGGTGATGTAAAAGAAAAAAAGCTCATGGATGAACTCGACAGGATAGAAAAGCGCTCCGCAGTAATGTATTTGCAGGGAGGAGCAAGGGATATGGATAACCCTTCCGATCTTTCAGGCACGACTGAGAGCATTCATGTGGAAATTCCGGATAATATTGCCTTTGTGGTTTTTGGGGGAATGCCAGATGGTATGGCAAATGAACGCACTGACAACGTATATTATTATGTCCGGGATAACGGCAGGGTGCAGACAAAGTCTTCTATTGCGCGGTTCTCTGGACCTGCTGTTTTTTATCCGGGTAAATATGAACTGGAACTTGAGCTTGTCAGGAATAACAATGGAACGTTCGTAGCGATAAGAGGGGTATGAAGCGATTCATAGCGGATGAAAGAGCCTGGGCTGATTTTTTTATAACACGAATAGGGTTGATATTATTTGCTTCAGTTTTGCTTCTTAGCGCATTTAAAATATATCCCATGTTCATTGAGAAAGAGGCAATATCAGGGCTTGATGCCACTGCCTCTGATATCACTTCGAAGATCGAAGCTGTTGACAGCGTAACAGTGCCCGGATTCAGATATGTCCATGTGTTTGATGAAAAAGACAGGCTCGTAAGGATCGGTATATCCACAGAATATGTGGCAGCGCGCGTAAATATAAGCACACCGTGGGGAGAACGTGAGCTTGTCCATGCAGAGCCCCTGGTGGTGCGCGTATATCCTTCGAACAGCAACTGGAGCAATACATCAGGATTAAGAAAAAAGCTTGGTGATCTTGGTGCCGGGAAAAACGGGGATGTGGAAAGCCCGCTTGATCTTTCAAGGGATAAAAATGCTGTGGACAGTATGTTCAGCAGTATCGAACATGAACTTGCCCGTACACCATTTGTTCCAGAAATGAATAGATCGCTGATAATCGAGAAAGTAATTATCCATTATATTGATGGAAATAGAAGTGTGGAGAGGGACTATGTTATCATTTATCAGTGATGATCGGGCTGTAGTGGAACCGCATGCAGATATGCCATCCATGGCGCTGGCTGTTGTGGGATTCATAGTATTTATTGCTGTAATGGCGCAGGCATACGGGGCATTTCAGAACAAGGCTTTTATTGCAGAAAATTACCAGGATGCAGCCAACCTTGCCGAAAAACTCAGCCGGGATGCTTTACTCACTGGTACCTCGCGTCCCGATGTTATTGATGCAGCAAAACTTGAGGAACTTGGAAATGATCCGCAGGAATTGATGCAAAAATACGGGGCGCATTATAACTTTGTGCTCAAGGTAGAGGTGGACACAATGAGCAGGAAATACACGAAGATAATCAAAGATCCTGATATTTCCGAATCAAAATACGGTATCTCTTCATCAATACCAGTTACTGTCAGGCTCAACGAAGCCCAGGAACTGCCGGGGACGCTGATAGTTAAGATATGGAGAAAATGATGAAGCGACATGTAATGATGAAGCGACAGGTGAGCTTGATTGGTTTTTGTTCTGATGCGCGCGGCTTTTCAACCACCATCGATGTGCTTATATTTCTTGTCCTGATATCTATTGCATCCGTAATACTTCTCCCAACTATCACTGGAAACATCCAGGTCAGGGCAGTGATGGATTCAAAGAGCCAGTCGGAGTCATCAAGGATGCTTGCAACAATTTTGAATGGACGGATGGACGAGTTCGATTATGATGTTGCTGGAGAAGAGCTTGATTCAATAGCAGGCGCAGTCAACGATTCATCCCTGTATATTGCTGGAAAAAAGCTGATACTCGGAAGGGAATTAAAGCACAGGACTTTTGCAGATATCGCAGCTGAGGATGCTGCAGCCCAGTGGGTGATTTATCAAAACGGAGAAAGGATCCAGTTGAATTTCCTGCTGACGAATTATACGAATGGTTTGGAAAGCTCCATGAAAGAATACCTTGATAGCCAGATCGAGGACAGGTACAGCTATAATTTAACAGTTGTGTGGCGACCTGTTGTGAATGCGCCTGTGGGAAGCGATGTAAGGATCGGGGATCCGGTGCCAGACAATGCATTTGTTGAAAAATCCTATATCACAATGCCGTATGATATTGATTTCTCACGTACCCGGGTTGAGATGATAGTTGATAAGAATTTTAACACAACATGGGGGAATATTCCTTCGACATTCGATTATCTTAAGAAAGACACCTGGAACAGGGCACAAATAGAGGATGAGATCACACGCGAAATATTTGATTCGATAGACAGTACAGTAGATCCAGCAGTTGATGACCTGGTGGATAATACCATTGGACCTGTAATTGATGAATCGCAGGATACTGTCTCAGGGCAGATCAATAATTTGCTTCCGGAAAATGGGTCTGGATTGATAAAAAGTATTAACGAAACGATGATTGGAATACTTGGGGATGGGGGTATTATCGCTAACGGGAGCGTCTCAGAAACGTTCAAATCATATCTTAAGTTATATGCAAAGGTAGAAACGCGAAGGATCTCTGATAATGAAATAAGAGCCATGACAACTCAGCTTTCAGATATGTATGTGAACGATGTCATCACGATCGAAGAAGTGAAAGAGAGCATTTACACAGAGGTATTTTCACGAATAAGCCTCAACCGCGCAGAGATTACGCTGTCTATCTGGGAGAAAAGAGGATGAGAAGAGGATGAGATTAAAATGACGTTGAGATCGCTTTTTGAAGATGATGCAGCAAAAGTCCCATTTGCGGTCATCGGTGTTCTTCTCCTGCTCATCAGTGTTATCGCCTCCATCAATCTTGTCCGCATGGATGTGAATATGGCAAAAGCAATGTCAACCCGCGGGGAGATATCAGCGCCAGACAATGCGCTTTTATACGCAAAAGCAGACATGGCACGAGCAATAAACTATGCAGGCATGAGCACCCTCAAACAGCTTGGAGAAACACCGGTGATAATCCCTGACAACGGCAGCGCCTACTATAATGGAACTGAAGGAGATGTCGTGAAATTCGATCATAACCGTGCAAAAGCCTTGATTCGCAATTCGCTCAACAGGTACATCGAATCCAATTACAGGTACGACACTTTTGCGATCCAGGGTTATTCAGTGAATGCAGAACCACTTGGCTCATGGGACGGGATCGAGATACAACCGGTCAGGATGAAACTGAATAGAACACTTACCCCGCCAGTCATGGCGCCAGGTGAGAAAGGCTATGATACATACTGGAAAGTCCAGGTTCCATTGAGGATCCATCTAACTGAACTTTCCTCAGGCACAGAACTCACTGCAAGCAATATCACCATCGAGACACTGATCACAGCCAGATACCCATTGCTCAAAGATCTCACTGATGAATACAGCATGAGAGTCAACGGCTCAAATGCGGTAATGGCAGAGACCACAGCGTTCTCCATGGCTTACACCTGGGCTCGCGGATACATGCAGTATTATAGCAATAGCAATACACCGAAAAACATCATCAACAACACTCACCTATCTCTCATGCTCAACGGAGCACTGCTTCTCGATCAGGGTTTTGTGTTCAATTCAGTCGATCCCATGAGCATTTTTGAGTATTCGAAAGAGTCTGCTTCTGTGCTGTCAGGAAAAAGTCTAGATTACAGGAACGTCACTCTTGACAATGGCTCTCTGAAAATAGACCCGCAGCAGGATGCTTTTAATTCGACTGGCAATTCCTCGGAAGCTCAGGAGGATTCTGAGAGAGCAAAGCAGTTCGATATCAATGCCACACCCATCACAAATTACCTGAACAATGGCTCTTCAAAATCTTTTGCTGCGCAAAAGATTCAATCAATTATTCCTCAGGTGTACAGCACAACGCTTGTTACCGGCGTGGCAAGGGACACCACGCAAACAGAAGGTTCACATGACGGATATGAATCCAGTCACAAAGTCGAGGGATGGGGAGAACCAGACAGCATGAATTTTATTGGAACCGTGGCGCGCGAGGATAACGTGCCCGGTGTCCTGTACGGTGAGATATGGGATTTGACCTGGACAAGGTCGCATGTGTGGCGGCATTATTATACTGTTTATTACGAGTGCACAAAAACAAAGACGGTTCCCTGCTCTGGTAGTGATGGGAAACCCTCCTCATGCACGATCGAATATACCACCACATGCAGCCGGACCGAATATAATGAGATGACAACTACGGATTCAAGAGCTGACAGGGTGATAATAACCCTGAAAGCGGCAGAGAATTCACACACAAGCATCCAGATGAATTACAGGGGAAGCGCGCTGTCATCGATGAACGATGTTGCCAAACCTTTCGAAGAGCGGGGCGTGACATACAACGAGGTGCATACTGATCCGCAGATCGAGGAGGCTTATGTGCTGTATAAGAGCGATGTGTTTGATGTGAATAAAAATAAAAACCTGAAGAACCAGGGTCTGTCAGGAGATACGGATTCAGAGATATATTCATCGGATTCGCCAGCGCCAAATTTTATTGCATATCCTGGATGGCTGCCCGGGGAGGTGCAGTTCGTGGTTGATGAGATCACTGAGGACATAAACAGGGATGTGCATCTTGATCCTGATATCAATTATGTCAAATATCCTGTTCCGTCGGATCTACTTGTTGCAGCGCGGGACGACCTGATTAAGAAGATAGCGCGGAACGAGTTTGAGTATATGGATAAGGGTGCGTATTTCGATGGTGCGATGTATTCTTCCACGAGCACAAAGGTGATCTCGCTTGTGAGGGAGTGGTATGTGGATGAGGTGAAGTACCAGATATATGAGAAATTCACAGACGGGAGCGATCTTATCAACAGCAGTATAGGGAAGAATTTTTCCGATCCAGATAGTGTGGTTCAGGCGAACCGCGACGGCGCAAAGCTTTTAGCTAAAGGAATGTATCTGCCTTTCGGACTGACCATGATGGCTTATCATACTGATGATGAAGGGAATGTGTATCCAGATGAGGCACTGGAGGCATGGAACGAGAGCGTGACGCTTGGGGTGTTCCAGGAGCCGGATTATCTCAGTCCAGATATACCTTTTGGAGTTGAGAAGCTGTATACGCTGAAATTGAGGAATTCGAATCCCACGAATCCGCTCCTTGTATCGAAGTTTTATGGAGTGCCTGTGCTTCCTACTCTTGATCCATGGATCATGACTTTCGGTGCATGGGAGATTAATGTGGAGGGAGAGTTTGTGAAGTTTGAGGTGTTTGATGGAGATGATGAGACTCATCCGAATCCTATTTTTGGGCATGAGGCGCAGGTGTATGTGAGGGAGAAAGACAAAGTGGAAGATCCAATAACAGGATTTCCTATTGGGGACAATGTACCAATTAAATTCAGTTTCATAACAGGAAATTTCATTGCTGTACCTCCCGGTAAATTAGGTGTAGGCGATAAAGAAGGTGGAAGTTTGACACCTCTTGGATATGTGGAAGAATCAAAAGGATGGAAGAAAATATGAAATTAGTGCTATTTATTATAATATTGTTCTTGAGTATTCAGACATCATTTGCAGCAGAAAATGAATATGGCATTGTAAATGCATGGTTCAACGGAAAAAATGCTACAGTTGAAGGTTTCAGTATGAAGATCGGAGAACCTGCGGAAATAAAAGTGGAGGTTATTTCCAAAATTGATGGAAATGTCTATATTGAATTGAACGAACCAGGAATCACAAAATCGTATAATGTAGTCAATGGCCTCAGTAAATTTGATGAATCCATAGATAATTTGAAAATAGAATCTGGCTGGTCTAAAACATTTACATGGATAGTAGCCCCCAATGGCGCCTGGAAAAATGGTAATGCTCCAATTAATATTTTTGTTGAATTTAGTAAAATTAAGACAGATAAGAAGATACAATTCACCATCGCCAATCCCTATATCCTCGACGAGCAGTACTCAAGCTCTACCCCTGCCCAGACCACAGGCGCCGCGCAGCCCTCACCCACTGGGACTTCTTCGCCGCAGGCGCCGTTCATTTCAGCTCTTGTTGCACTTGCGGTGATACTTGGAGTATGGACGATCAAGAAAAAAACAAACCGCAGATGAGCGTACTATTAACACATTCGGTCAATATCTGAACGGCGCTGGGGTTGCGACCCCAGACCCCGGTGAGGCGCCGCCGATGGCGGGGTTTAACAGGAAATCACTGGTTGCATATAATCACAACATTTCATAATTTGCTCATCTCGCTGTCCGCCTGCGAACGCATGAGTCCGGCTTCGAGCTTATCGCAGAGGGACATGAGCTGATCGACTCTGCGACAATGTGAAGTTTTCCCAGACTATAAGTAAATCTTATCATGGTGGTCGTAATCTTCAATGATCACAACTTTATTCTGTTCATCAATTGAATAAGTTAAAACAAAACTCTTATCAACATGCACTCTCCGCAAATGCTGCATCGGTGCTTTTAATGGTTTGAAATGCGATGGCTTTTCACAAATCTGTTTTATCTTTTTTTCGATTATCCGCATCTGCTTCCAAAATTCTTGATCTTTACGGTTTTCTCTTTTTGCCGTGTTTTCATTTTTTCTATGAATTCAGGTCGAAGTTCAGGTTCAAGAAGTGATTTTCCATATTCATTTACCACTATATTGATCGCCTCTGATTTTGTCCTGAGTCCGTGTTTTGCCTTGACTATATTTAAAACCCTGTTGGCTCTCTCATTTATGTTTACTATTGCTTTTACCATATTAATGCAATATTAATAGAATGTTAATATCGTATATACTTTTCAGTCAAATCCAAACATATTTCCACCTTATTCCGCCAGCATCCTCCCCACAACCGCCTCCATCAACCTTTCGCTGTTCCACTGCGAGCGCATGAGTCCGGCTTCAAGCAGAGCAATTAATCTGCGAAAATCTGCGGATCGTTCTTAATAATCCCAGACTCTTCGTTCGCTGCATAGTTTTCCGCCCCCCCTTCTGCTAATACTTCGCGCTCTTTGCGAACTTTGCGGTGCACCCAAATTTTATTTGAAAAAGCTTATGTTATTTGCAGTAATCTGTTTGTACAGGAGACTGATGGATGGCTCGTATCGAAAAAGAAAAAAATAACCACAATGATGAACCCTTAGAGAAAAAACTCTGGAAGACAGCCGACAAGCTGCGCAAGAACATGGACGCAGCCGAATACAAACATATTGTATTGGGCTTGATCTTCCTGAAATACATTTCTGACGCCTTTCTCGAACTTCATCAAAAGCTCAAAGAAGGCAAAGACGTCTATGAAGGCGCAGACCCCGAAGATAAGAACGAATACACAGCTGAAAAGGTTTTCTACGTGCCCCCTTCTTCGCGCTGGAATTGGCTGCAGGGTCGTGCAAAACTTCCCACCATTGGTAAAGATGTTGATGAAGCCATGGATGCCATCGAAAAGGACAACCCTTCGCTGAGGGGAGTGTTGCCCAGAGTATTTGCACAGGAGAAGTTAGACAAACAGAGCCTTGGAGGTTTGATCGACCTTGTTGGCAGCGCGGAACTGGGTACCAGGGAAGCCAGAGGTAAAGACCTCCTGGGCAGGGTATTTGAATACTTCTTAGGTGAATTTGCACTTGCAGAAGGCAAGAAAGGCGGCCAGTTCTACACTCCGGGCAGCGTGGTAAAGCTGCTGGTTGAAATGCTTGAGCCTTATGAAGGGCGTGTGTTTGACCCATGCTGTGGTTCCGGCGGTATGTTCGTGCAGAGTGAAAAGTTCATTGAGGCGCATCAGGATCACTATAAAAAGAATAATGGTAAGAAATTATGTATTGATCCCAAAGACCGCATCTCAATATACGGGCAGGAGAGCAACCAGACCACATGGCGCCTGGCTAAGATGAACCTGGCTATCCGCGGAATTGATAGCAGCAATGTAAAATGGAACAATGAAGGCTCTTTTCTCAATGATATGCATAAGGATCTGAAAGCCGATTACATTATTGCCAACCCGCCATTCAACGACAGCGACTGGAGCGGTGAGCTGCTCCGTGATGATGCGCGCTGGAGCGTGTTAGGACAAAAACTTCCGCCGCCGCCAGCTAATGCCAACTATGCCTGGATACAGCACTTCCTCTATCATCTTGCGCCGACCGGGCAGGCAGGCTTTGTATTGGCGAAGGGTTCGTTGACCACCAAGACCAACAACGAAGGTGATATTCGTAGCGCGATGGTGGAAAATGATTTGATCGATTGCATTGTGAATCTACCCACCAAGTTGTTCCTGAATACCCAGATACCCGCTTGCCTGTGGTTTTTGAGCCGTAACAAAGAGCAGCGCAAGGGCAAAATATTGTTTATTGATACCCGCAATATGGGGCATTTGATTAACCGTAAAAACAGGGAATTGTCTGATGAAGATATTTCTTTGATCGGACGCACATATCATAACTGGCGCAATCCAGATGGTAATTATGAAGATGTGAAAGGGTTTTGTAATTCCGCATCGATCGAGCGTGTTCGTGAGCTGGGCTATGTGATGACACCAGGACGTTATGTAGGCTTGCCTGATGAGGAGGTTGATTTCGAATTTAATGAGCGGTTTACATTGCTGAAGACTGAGTTTGAAGAACAGCTTAAAGAGGAAGAAAAACTGAATGCATTAATTATTGAAAATCTTTACAGGGTGGTGATTAACAATGGCAAAAATTAATGTATTAGGAACCGAAATCACTTATTATCAATACGAGGAAAACGACTTTATTTCCCTGACTGATATGGTCAAGAATATTGAAAACGGATTGGCGCTTATTGAGAAATGGTTAAGAAATAAAAACACTATTGAATTTCTTGGTATTTGGGAAGAGATATACAATCCAGATTTTAATTCCCCCGAATTCGAGGGAATTAAAAGTCAGGCCGGGTTAAACAGATTCGTTTTGTCTGTGAAGCAGTGGGTAGAAAAAACAAACTCAAAGGGTATTATTGCCAGGGCTGGAAGATATGGTGGAACTTATGCACATAAAGATATTGCTTTTGAGTTTGCTTCCTGGATTTCCCCTCAGTTCAAATTGTATCTCATAAAAGAGTTTCAGCGGCTTAAAGACGAAGAAAGAAAACAGCTTGGTTGGGATATCAGGAGAAATCTGACCAAAATAAACTACCGTATTCACACCGACGCTATCCTGGAAAACCTCATACCGGCAGAGCTGAGTAAATCACAGATTAGCAAGATATACGCATCCGAGGCGGATATATTAAATATGGCGCTTTTTGGAATGACAGCTGCCCAGTGGCGGGATAGAAATCCCGATAATAAAGGGAATATCAGGGACTATGCTGATATGTCGCAGTTGGTCTGCCTGTCCAATCTCGAAAACCTGAACGCTCTTTTTATCAATGACGGACTCCCCCAGGATGCGCGGCTTGAACGGCTGAATAAAATCGCAATCCAGCAGATGCGGATATTGACTACTGATTCGGGGATGAAAAGGCTGGAGGGCAATTAATGAAAATTCAAAAGAACTTGAAGTCACAAATTGTGACCTCAAGTTGGGGCGGAAGAAGTGATGATTAAAAAAGGTAAAACTGGTATGAGCGGAAGTGAAATGGTTAAATATGAAGAAATCCACCACAGAGAGCACAGAGTACACAGAGAAAAGCTGCATCGCTCTGTGCTCTCTGTGTACTATGTGGTTGAAAAATTATACAGCAATTCATTATTCCAGGGAAAATTAAAACGTCTCAGAATTGAGTGGAGGGAGGGATTGTGATGAGTAAAAAAGAACGGTTCCATTTCACAGTCAGTCAGTTAATTGATATTTTGAAATCCCTGCCACATGATTTACCTGTATTGACCAGCGGTTATGAAAGTGGTTTTGAGAATTTTTATCAACCAGATATTATTAAGGTGAAGCATGAGCCTGAAAATCCGTACTATGAAGGAGAATTTCAGGTTGCAGAGGATGAGGATGAAGAAACGTTTGACGCGGTAGTACTCAGGAGGGTGGTTCGGAATGAGTGAATTGAAGGAATCTGACACGAATTGAGTGAGCGAAAATAATGAGAAATAGTTACCTCCCAAAGAAAGCAGCAAAAAAAGAACAGGCAATCACTCAGCCTGATGTTCGAAGCGAGTTTTACCTAAATATCTCTGAAATTCTTCAAGCTGCCCGGCAAAACGCTTATCACGCCATCAATTTTGTGATGGTGGAGGCATATTGGAACATTGGAAAGCTGATCGTAGAGGAGGAACAACAGGGCAAACAAAGGGCAAACTATGGAACCCATCTGATAAAAAATCTTTCAGTCAAGTTAAATGCGGATTTTGGGAAAGGCTTCTCTGAACAAAGCCTGTGGAATATGAGGCTGTTTTACCTTAAGTTCCCAATTCTCTCCGCACTGAGGAGAGAATTGACATGGACACACTACAAAATGCTCCTGAGGGTTGAGAATGAGAATGCCCTGTCTTATTATATCCAGGAAGCTGCGCAGCATAACTGGAGTGTCCGCGCTCTTGAGCGCCAGATAAACTCGCTTTATTACGAACGTCTTCTTACAAGCCGGAACAAAGCGCCTGTCATCGAGGAGATGCAGGAAAAGACCGCTAGCCTTGCCCAAACCCCGCAAGATTTCATAAAAGATCCTTATGTTCTTGAGTTTCTTGGTATGCCCGACTCTTCACAGTTCAGGGAGTCAGATATGGAACAGGCTATTATTGACAATCTGAAACAAAAATTGGGCAACAAGCTGTTGCCCATTCTGGGAGCTTAGATGAGTGAAAAAGGTGAAGCTGATATGAGTTCTTCGTTGAAATATGAGACTTTTGGCTCTTTACTAATAAATGTCGTTGATAATCGAGGTAAAACGTGCCCAACCGCGGACAGCGGAATACCATTAATTGCAACCAACTGCATTGTTAATAACTATTTATACCCTATATATGAAAAAGTTAGATATATTACTGAAGAAACATACAAAACATGGTTTAGAGACCATCCAAGACCCGGTGATATGATATTTGTTTTAAAAGGCACTCCAGGTCGTGTTGCATGGGTGCCTGATCCTGTTGATTTTTGTATAGCACAGGATATGGTTGCAATTAGAGCCGACGAAGGGAAAATTTTCCCCAAATATTTATTCGCAGTTTTAAGATCAGATACTATCCAACAACAAATAGAAGGTTTACATGTTGGATCTTTAATTCCGCATTTTAAGAAAGGGGATTTTGATGAATTAAAAATTCCTATTGTCGAGCCAAAGTTACAGGAATTTATTGGAAATCAATATTTTGATTTATCTTTAAAAATAGACCTGCTGCACCGCCAGAACAAGACCCTGGAGGCACTGGCAGAGACGCTTTTCAGGCAGTGGTTTGTGGAGGAGGCGGAGGAGGGGTGGGGGGAAGGGAAATTGGCGGATGTGATTACAGTTAAAGGAGGCACAACTCCTAGCACAAAAGAACCTAGATATTGGAACGGTACTATTTACTGGACTTCACCTAGAGATTTATCAAATCATGCTGGGATATTTCTATTTGATACCAATCAGAAAATCACCGAAGAAGGCCTTGCACAAATTGGTTCAGGTTTGCTTCCAATAGGAACAGTTTTACTATCATCAAGAGCCCCTATAGGATATTTAGCCATTACAGATATTCCAGTCGCTATTAACCAAGGATATATTGGAATTGTTTGTGATAAGCATATATCGAACTATTTTATTTACTTATGGTGTAAACAAAATATGGAAACAATAAAAAATGCAGGTAATGGTTCTGTATTTGAAGAAATCTCTAAGGGCGTTTTTAAGGAATTAGATATAATTATTCCGCCAAAAGAACAATTGAATAATTTTGATATTCAAGTAAATTCGTATTTTCAAAAAATTCGAATAAATCAAAAACAAATCCGCACCCTCGAAAAACTGCGGGATACGTTGCTGCCGAAGTTGATGGGTGGGGAAGTCCGTGTTGAATATGAGGTGGATGAGTGATGGGCCATATTTTTAAATTATTTTTAACATTGAATTCGCTATTACTATCGTTGATGGTGTTTCTTATTAAAGAAGGGTTTGTCATAAACTCTTTGCATCCGTACCTTTCAAGCTTACCAGACATAATCTCTTATATTATATATTTATTTATAGTTTTAATACTTACATGGCTGAGTATGCGGTTTACTAACTTTTTAGACACAGACACGATAGATATGGGCTCGATATCTGTTATTGAACCTGCCAATGACGCATTCTTACCGAGTTATTTAGGTTATTTTTTTGTTGCGTTAAGCGTACCAAACTTTGAGGTATTTCTTTATGTTTTTGGGATAATCTGCGTTTTTATTTTTTACTCTCGAATTTCTTATTTCAATCCGATATTTTTCCTATTTGGATTCAACTTTTATTACATCGTGAACAATAAGAATATCAAAGTGTTATTAATAACACGAAGGCAACTTAAAGAGCCTAAAAATGCGGTATTTAATAATCTAAAACGCATCAATAATTATACATTTATAGATATGGAAAGGCAGGTATTATGAATTATTTACTAGCAAAAATAAAAGGTCAGGATGTAGAGTTCTTGAAAGTCATGTCCTATGAAAGAGAAATATTTGATATTCCTGACTTATCAAATAACCAAGTATATTTGCCATCGTATAAATTGGAAGATGGCGAATGGTATAAATTAGACAACTTTTTAAGTCGTGGTTATGAAAATAGCTTGATAGGAATAACATTCAACAGCACAGATTATAATCAAATAACTAAAAAACAGTATTCTAAAATCAATTATTTATGTAGTAAACAAGGAGAATTCTTTCTTTTTCAGAAGATGTCTTCACCTAGTTTATTGTATAAAAAGTGGTTTCAAATTTCAGACGCACCAACGCTTGAAATAGATAAACCTATTATAATTCTCAATAATTTTGCTGATGCTGTCTACGATATAAACGGCGATAGTCTTTATTTTAGAAACATCGCTAGAGTTAAATCAATATTCAGAGGTATTGAGGAGCTCTACCGAGAAGCCACTCAAGCCGAAGTTGATGCTTTTCTGAAGCAAGACTTCATTTCTCTTGATGGAACATTTACGAGCAACAATGTGAAAACAGCCAATAGAAAACGAATAGCAATGGCAATCGACACATTGAACCAATTCACGCAAGAAGATAAAAAGCAGATTTTTCAATATATACGATCCTATTGTGAAGATGTTCCGATTGATGATGACACTTTCCTTGTCAGCACAGAGGAACATCTGAAAAAGATATTGTATGGTATTGAGCAGAGATATTACACAACTCCGTTAGGTAATGAAAAAAGGCTAGCAAACTCTATATTGAAACTAACTAAGAAACAAATACAATGACCAATATTACCGAATCCGCCATCGAACTCTTCGAAAAACTGCGTGATACGCTGCTGCCGAATTTGATGAGCGGGGAAGTGAGGGTGAAATTAGAGGAAGAAGAGGCTGGGATATGAACAAAAGCGATATTGTAAAACAACAATCCGATTTCATCCTCTACACAGGAAACGACGGAAAAGTAAATATCGATGTTTTTGTACAGGAAGAAACGATTTGGCTAACTCAGAACGCAATCGGTAAGCTGTTTGGAAAGTCAAAAGCAACGATTAGCGAGCATCTTAAGAAAATATATACCGAAGGAGAACTGGAGATGGATTCAACTGTTCGGAAATTCCGAACAGTTCAAGAGGAAGGATCAAGGCAAGTTGAAAGAGATTTAGAATACTACAACCTCGACGCCATTATCTCAGTCGGTTATCGCGTCAACTCCTACCAGGCCACGCAGTTTCGTATCTGGGCTACCAGAACCCTGAAAGAATACATTATCAAAGGATTTGTTCTGGATGATGAACGGCTCAAGCAAGGCAATCGGGTTTTTGGTAAAGATTATTTTGACGAATTGTTAGAACGAATTCGTGAGATACGGGCAAGCGAAAGGAGATTTTATCAGAAAATAACCGATATATATGCGACTGCTATCGATTATAATGTTCAGAGTGAAATTACAAAAACATTCTTCGCGACAGTACAGAATAAATTACATTTTGCCATTCATGGGAATACTGCTGCTGAACTGATAATGGAGCGTGCAAACAGTAATAAAGAACACATGGGTTTAACTACCTGGAAAAATGCGCCTCATGGAAAAATCATAAAACCAGATGTATCTATTGCCAAAAATTATCTCTCGGAAAAAGAGATAAAAGCATTAAACCGTATTACTACAATGTACCTTGATTATGCAGAAGACCAGGCAGAACAAAATATTCCAATGACAATGGAAGATTGGTCGAAAAAACTGAATGTCTTTTTACAATTTAATAATCGTGAATTATTAGATAATCCCGGCAAAGTAACACAAGAGATAGCAAAAGCATTCGCTGAAAGTGAATTTGAGAAGTACCGCATAGTACAAGATCAGTTATTCGAATCAGATTTTGATAAAATGATAAAAAAATTGGAAGATAACAGCGAAGGAAAATTGTAATGCCTGCAAATAAAAAAAACATATTTTCTGAGAACGAGTTACAGGAAGAGGCTTGTATATGAACAAAAGTGATATTGTAAAACAACAATCCGATTTCATCCTTTACACTGGAAACGACGGAAAAGTAAATGTCGATGTTTTTGTGCAGGATGAAAATGTCTGGCTGACACAAAAGGCTATGGGCTTACTTTTCGGCGTTGAAAGTCACACGATTACATATCATTTAAAAGAGATTTTCAAGTCAGGTGAACTTGATGAAAAAGCAACCACTCGAAAATTTCGAGTAGTTCAAAATGAAGGTGAAAGGCAGGTAACAAGAGAACTTGATTTCTACAACCTCGACGCCATAATCTCAGTCGGTTACCGCGTCAACTCCTACCAGGCCACCCAATTCCGCATCTGGGCTACCAGAACCTTGAAAGAATACATCATCAAAGGATTTGTGCTGGATGATGAAAGACTCAAGCAGGGAAATAGGGTTTTCGGAAAGGACTATTTCGAGGAACTGCTTGAGCGCATCCGTGAGATTCGTGCAAGTGAGCGGCGGTTTTATCAAAAGATTACTGATATATATGCTCTTTCCGCGGATTATGATAAAGAAGCGCCGGTTACAAAGGATTTTTTTGCAATGGTTCAGAACAAACTCCACTGGGCAATTACAGGAAAAACTGCGGCAGAAATTGTTTATGATTCAGCGGATGCGAAAAAAATCCACATGGGTCTGACAAGCTGGAAACAGGTTCCAGACGGCAAGATATTGAAATCCGATGTTTCTGTTGCCAAAAATTATCTTGGGGAAACCCATTTCAAGGAATTGAATCAAATCGTCTCTGCATATCTCGACTTAGCAGAAAACCGGGCACAACGGCAGATTCTGATGAAAATGGCAGACTGGGAACAATTCCTCCATAGCTTTCTGGAACTATCCAGCTATCCGATATTGGAGGATAAAGGCAAAGTCAGCGCACTGGAAGCTAAGCTAAAAGCCGAGCAGGAATACGAAGAATACAGGGTAATACAGGATAAAAACTACATCTCCGATTTTGATAAAGAGGTGAGGCGCATCAGGGAGGATAACAGTGACTATGACTGCAAATAAAAAAATGAACCCGATAACAGAGAATAACATAGAAACCTTTGCCATCGAAGTACTTGAAAAATTAGGCTGGCAACACGTTCACGGTCTTTCCATCGCCCCCGGCGCCGAGTGTGCTGAGAGGGAAAGTTTTGAGCATATCATTTTAACCCAGCGCCTGCGCAAAGCTGTTTCAAGATTAAACCGTGATATTCCTGCGGATGCGCGGGAACAGGCAGTGCAAAAAGTGTTGCGCATTTATTCACCCGACATGCTGCACAACAATGAAACCTTTCATCAGTTCCTGGTCGAGAAAGTAAAAATACCATATCAACAGGATGGCTATGAAAGAAGTTATGAAGTGGCGCTGATTGATTTTGCTCATCCTTCCAACAACGAATTCTTAGTTGTCAATCAGTACATGATCAGTGAGAAAAACCAGAACAAACGGCCTGATATCTTACTCTTTATCAATGGTATCCCGATCGTGCTTATCGAGTTAAAGAATGCGGCAGATGAAAATGCCACCGTAAGAAAAGCATTTGACCAGATCCAGACCTACAAAGCCACCATTCCGGGTTTATTCACTTACAATGCGGTCTGCATTATATCTGATGGAATGGAATGCAGGGCAGGAAGCGTTTCTGCGGGGTTTTCCCGTTATATGACCTGGAAAAGCGCAGACGGCAGAATAGAAGCATCCCGGTTCATTCCACAGTTAGAGATCCTGATAAAAGGAATGCTGAACCCCGCTACCTTATTAGACCTTTTACGCAACTTCATAATATTTGAGAAATCAAAGAAGAAAGACACAAAAACAGGCATCACACAGGTTGAGACTGAAAAAAAGTTAGCTGCGTATCATCAATATTACGCAGTCAATAAAGCAGTAGAAAACACGATCAAAGCCGCATCTGCAGGTGGAAACCACAAAGGCGGTGTTGTATGGCATACACAGGGCAGCGGCAAATCTATTTCAATGGTTTTCTACACAGCAAAGCTTGTGTTAAGCCTGAACAATCCCACTGTTGTAGTTATCACAGACCGCAACGACCTTGACGATCAGCTATTTGATACCTTTGCAGCAGGAAAGCAGTTGCTGAGGCAGGAACCTGTACAGGCAAAAGACAGGGGGCATTTGAAACAACTGTTGAACGTTGCATCAGGCGGTATTGTGTTTACAACAATTCAAAAGTTCTTGCCTGAGGCGGGCAAGGCAGAATACGACAGACTCTCAGACAGAACCAATATTGTAGTCATTGCAGATGAAGCGCACAGAACCCAGTATGGCTTTGAAGCAAAGCTTGTTGATGTAAAAGACAAAGAAACAAAAGATGTAATCGGCAAACGCATAGCATACGGCTTTGCCAAGTATATGAGAGATGCCCTGCCCAATGCGACATACATTGGTTTTACAGGAACGCCCATTGAAGGCACAGACGTAAACACCCCGGCAGTGTTCGGGCAGTATGTTGACATATACGATATTTCACAATCCGTTGCTGATGGCGCCACGGTCAGGATTTATTATGAAAGTCGTTTAGCAAAAGTCAATCTGGATGAAGAAGGCAGGCGCTTGATCGCTGAGTTCGATAAAGAACTTGAAGAAGATGAAGAAATAACCGACAAGCAAAGAGTAAGGGCAAAGTGGACAAAACTTGAAGCCATTGTCGGGAACCCGGAAAGGATAAAGAATTTAGCCAGGGATATAGTCACACATTTTGAGCAGCGGCAAGCCGTATTTGAAGGCAAGGGACTGATCGTAGCCATGAGCCGAAGGATTGCAGTTGACCTATATAACCAAATCATCCAGCTAAGACCGCAATGGCATGATGACGACCTGTCAAAAGGTGCGATCAAAGTTGTTATGACCGCATCCAGTGCTGACGGCCCTGTCATGCAGAAGCATCATACATCTAAATCACAGCGCAGGGATTTATCCGATAGAATGAAAGACCCGGCAGACCCGTTAAGACTGGTCATTGTCATAGATATGTGGCTCACAGGTTTTGATGTGCCATGTTTGCATACGCTTTATGTTGATAAACCAATGAGAGATCACGGTCTGATGCAGGCAATAGCAAGGGTAAACAGGGTATTTAAAGACAAACCAGGCGGTCTGGTCGTTGATTATCTTGGCATTGCAACAGACCTTAAAAAAGCATTGTCTTTTTATTCTAATTCAGGCGGAAAAGGCGACCCTGCAGAAATTCAGGAAAAAGCAGTAGCTGCAATGCTGGAGAAGCTGGAAATAGTACGTCAATTATTCTTCCAGGAAAGCAAAGCAAAAGAAGCTATCCTTATCGCAGAACCCACTGCTTATTATGGGAAGTATCCGGGAACAGGTTTCAATTACAGACGTTTCTTCGCAGTTTCGCCACAAGAAAAGCTCTCCATCATATTACAGGCTGAGGAACACATCCTGGGTCTTGAAGATGGTAAGAACCGCTTTATCCGGGAAGTCACACTGCTTGGCCAGGCGTTCGCATTGTCTGTACCTGACGAAGAAGCGCTGGCAATAAAAGATGAGCTTGCACTATTTCAGGCAGTAAAAGCAAGGCTTGTGAAGTTTATAGGGGGCGGCAGTGGCAGATCAGATATTGACATTGAAACAGCCATAAAACAGATAGTTGATGAGGCTTTGAGTTCTGATAAGGTTGTAGATATTTTTGATGCTGCAGGAATAAAGAAGCCTGAAATATCTATTCTGTCAGAGGATTTTCTGCTGGAGATAAAGGGGATGAAGCATCAGAACCTTGCTCTTGAATTGTTAAAGAAAATCCTCAATGATGAAATAAGAACCCGTTCAAAAACCAACCTGGTAAAAAGTAAGGCATTGCTTGAAATGCTTGAAAATGGCATCAAGAGATACAATAATGGATTGCTGACAACGGCAGAAATCATACAATTTTTAGTTGATGAAGTTGCCAGGAAAATAAAAGAGCATGACGAAAGAGAAGTTCAGTTGGGATTGTCAAAAGAAGAGCTGGCTTTCTATGATGCGCTTGCTGAAAATGATTCAGCAGTCCAGGTCCTGGGTGATGACAAATTGAGAATTATTGCAATTGAAGTAGCTGAGAAAGTAAAAGCTAATGCGACAATAGATTGGACAATCCGTGAAAGCGCAAGAGCAAAGCTGATGGTTCTGGTAAAAAGAACATTGAATAAATATGGATATCCTCCAGATATGCAGCAAAAGGCTATTGATACAGTTTTGAAGCAGGCCGAGTTATTGGCAGATTACTTTGTCCAGGGCGGGGTATAATCCACTTTCTTCATTCTTTATTCGAATTTGCAGGAATCGAACCATTCCATTTCATATAATTTTTTAGATATTTTATAAATATCTTCAGAAGTCCCTTCTATAAGATATGTAATAGCGATCTTGTTATTTTTTTTATCCACATCTATCCCGATGAATTTATGCCTTTCATTGCCCTGTAAAAAGATCTTTTTTATATCAGATTTATCCACGATCTTGTTGGTATTGATGATCAATTTTTTCTGATAATATCCCATTCCCTTTTTTTCAAACATCTTATCAAAGTAAATAATTACCCATGTAATTAAATAAACAGTGATCCCGATAGTATATTGACCAACACCGATAATGATCCCAAAGATCGCGAACAACCACACGCTTGCAGCCGTGGTGAATCCGAAAGTCTTCTCATTCGTCTTGATCAATGCGCCCGCTCCCAGAAAACCAATTCCTGTGACCACCGAGCCTAATAGCGGAAGAGGATTTTCATTCAGTAATGTCGCTGTTATCGCAAGTCCGCATGATCCCACAGATACAAAAATGAAGGTTCCAAAACCGATTGGTTTATGAGATCTCTGCCTTTCATAACCAAAGATCAGGGATAATACGAATGTTAAGATTAATCTTAATAAGATGATCGATAGTTCCATCGGGTCTTAATATGGAAAAGGTGCTTATTTATTTTCCTGTGGGGATGTTGGAACCATTGACCGGATCGTCAGGATCGTTGTTGGGATAGTACTGTTATATGTGGCATATGCAGACATTATATCGGGAATTCCAAGGTCTGCAAAAGAAAAATAAACGATATAATTTCAATTTTTATTTTTTTGAATGGCAAACCCGGCTTTCAGGTGATCCACTCCAGATCATGTATTTCATCCTGAAATTCTGCTCCCAGCTTCTCATTCGGTCATGCGGGCAACCATTGATCTCAGGTTAAACTCCGCCAACGGCGGCGCCTCACCGGGGTCTGGGGTCGCACCCCAGCGCCGTTTCAGATATTGACCGAAAGTATGCTCTCCTTAATCAAACTCTTTCTTTAGCAGTTTCAAGCATGCTCCCTTGCTTTTAATGAGTTGATCTCTTTCTCCTGCTCCACCAAGATAGACAAGAAAACAGCATCCATCGGCTCAAGCATTGGCGTAACTGTGCACGATGACGCATGTTGTCGCGCTTTATTCATGAGGCTGTCAAATGCAATCTTATCCTCACCGTGCAATGCTCTTTTGAACACTGACAGTTCCATTACGATCTCTTCAAGCAGCATTCGGAAACTCGGTACGGTTCTGCCCATATTAGCCTCCAAATTCGTTTAACCTGGTCTGCCCGAATGGGATCAGATTTCCTAATGTATTTCCTTCATACGTTATCCTGATGAGTTTTTTGCAGTGTTCAATGTCTATGGCATATCCCTCTTTTGCCAATTGCTCAATGCACTTCGGAAGATTGCGGGAGTTAATGCGATGATTCATAATTTTACCTCAGTTCATGGGTAATACATTTGCAGGAATAAAAGCAATTAGATAGCGGGGCGAAAGTATTATTTATGTAAAATTCCTTGTAATAATAACCACTATCTTGCTTTTCCGATATAATAATAGTACAATGCGATCGCAACAACCAAGATTAAAAAGGAAATAGTATTGGCTGCAATAATAATGACATCTCCAAGATGGATTCCATATAATGTCCAGAGAATAACACCCAGGCTGAACTGGAATAATGTGGCAATACTTACGTCTTTTGCAGATTTTGTCCTCATCATTTTAAGTATCTGTGGGACGAAACCAAAAGTTGTAAGCAGGGCAGCAATAATCCCGATAATGTACCATTCCATGCATTAGACTAACTATTTCAATTATTATTTGATACTATCTATTGAATCTGAAAATAGGGAAAATCCCTAAATAGTATTAACACTAAAAATTCGTTGAATAATGAACGAGATATAGGAAAAATCATGATTAAAAAATTCGATCATATCGGGATTATGACAAATGCCTTACAGCGATCGGTAGAATTCTATACTGATGTGCTTGGCTTTTCGATTTTAAGAAAGATAGAAATGGATGAATTCTCAGCAGTTTTTATCGAGAAAGGTGGCAGTATAATCGAACTAATGGGATTCAAAGAATTCTCAAAACGTCCGGAAGGTATCGAACTCAAAATTGGTTCGATTCCGCTAAATGACCATATCTCCTTTTCTGTGGACGATATTGAGACCACAGCAACTGAATTTAAGGAGAAAGGTGTTGTATTTGAATTAGAGCCAATACAGTTGGAGGGTGGTACTAAACTCGCCTCCTTTAAAGACCCCAATGGGGTATTGATTGAACTTATAGAACATCCTCAATAATGAAAAATTCCAAAGCCAATGCAATAAAAATAAATTTAGACGGAGAATAAACTATGGGCGATAAAAAGATAAACTGCATTGATTGTTACAAAGATTTCATTTTCACAGAAAGCGACCAACAATTCTTTGAAGAGAAGGGATACAGTGAACCTATTAGATGCAAGGACTGCCGGAGTAAAAAGAAAGCCCAGCCGAAAACCCGTGGCTTCAGGTGATATTGTTTATATTTGCCATGACCTTATTGGATAAAACACAACAGCGCCCACGCATCAACATTTTTAAACTCAATAAGGTATATTATTTCAAGCACTTCTTCGATGACCCTGAACTGTTCCGAGAACTCGAACCGTATTATGAAAAGGCAAGCTACAGGTTCAAAATGGCATCGGCTGGCGCAAGAAATAAAGTCATGAAACTTCTGGATAGGAATGGCTTTGATCCAAATATCATTGAAGACGCTGCTCCCTATACAGTGGAAATAGGCAAATATCAGAATTATGGAGAGCTTCTCAAGAACTCAATAGAGAGTTATCCGCTACGGGATAAAGTGGTTCTGGTAATGAAAGACCTGGTGTGGGTTGAACAGGCTTTGGCAATGGGAGCAACATCACTCAAATAGGTTAGTTTATGATAAAATATAGATGCAAAAAGTGCGGTTATATTTATGACCCTGAGGTTGGAGAGAGTCCATTTATCAAACCCGGGATTGCTTTTGAAGATCTGCCTGATGACTGGTTATGTCCCCGGTATTGGGTCGGGAAAGAAATGTTTGAAAAAATGTAAAAGAAATGGGAACTCCGTAGATCAATTGAGTAGTTCTTGAAGGATTGCTTAATCCTGCAACTCTCTTCGCTTATTTCTGGCGCAAGGGCAACGCTTCAGTTGCTGTGTTATTGTCGGTCTGTTCCACGATGTCGGAAAGGTCGGAATGCCAGGAAAGCCGTATTACTTACCGGAGATCAAAAATGGCAAGCCAACAGGCACTTATACCATAAACCCTGAGATCGTTGCTATGGGTTTGTCGCTGCGCAGACTGTATCTTGTTTCGCAGTATGTCCATCTTTCAGATGAGGAGGCGCAGGCGATAGCTTATCACGATGGGATGTACGTGCCAGAGGGGCGATCGGTGGCGCATAAGGAAGAGCCGCTGCTGCTGTTGCTGCACTGGGCTGATATGTGGACGACGAGCGTTAAGGAAAGGGAAAAGCATAACAAATATTGAGGAACATAAGCTGAAATTAAAACTGTAATGTATATTTTGTTAGACTCCCCCACCCTTGCCTAAAACCCCCGCCAGCTCGAAGCCATAAAACACACCCACCCCCCAACTGATCCTTGCAGGCGCAGAAGAGTATTACTGATGAATGCAGAGCTAATCAGAAATACCGATGCCTAAGAAAAATTAACAAACAGCTCACAATAGGTCTCAATTTGCAGGTCGCATATTATCTGCTTTTTATCGCTGTTGTCTTTTATGTCTGATACTTTTCATAAAATAATCTCGTTACAAAATACTTCTAAATGAGCTATTTTACAGACCTGCTACTATCGCAAGCTTCGCATTTGTTGTTTTTTAAGTCCAATGCTTTTGAGTTAAAAACTAAGGTCTTCATTACATCTTGCCCGGAATAGAAAGCAGATTCAATTGCGATCACTTTTGTTGATGTTGTTAAGAACATCAGATGATATGGCAAGAGGTAGCATAACAATTTTTTCAGCTTCATCGTAATGAAATATATGTCTGGCAAACCTTATTATAATAAAATCGAAAGCATCGTAGTTATTGTCTTTAAAGCCTAATGCTATTCCTAAAATGACTCATTATAAGATACCTCTGAAAGAACTATTTTTCAGGCCTGCTACTATTGCAATCTTCAGAGTTGTTGTCTTTAAAGTCCAATGCTTTTGAGTTAAAAACGAATATCTTTATGACATCTTGCCCGAATTAGAAAGCAGAGTCAATTTCGATCAATTACATCTCGGACAAATGACCCATGGTATAAATCCAGCGAAGTTGAATTTGCCAAAGGTGATGACCTTGTATTCCGAAGAATTAGATCGAATGGGAAAGAAGACCCCAGAACAAATGTTAAGAGTTGAATTGGAGAACGAA
>JAUSDC010000239.1 GCA_030650845.1 Candidatus Methanoperedens sp. | reverse complement strand
GCTGTTCTGTACCCCCCTTTCGTTTTTGAATATGATATCAATGTGTAACCTGTGCTCTCATACGCCGAAATAGTTTCAAAATTACATATAACTTCCATTTCATTGCTTACTGAGGGATCTACATTAGAAATACCGAATAAGACTTTACGGACCAATGTTTCACCAACCTGTCTGCCGAACCAGAGATTGATCTTCCCCTGGCTGCATGAAATGTTAATATCTTCACCCCCCATTTCAACAAGTGATATTTCCCTTCCATCAGTGAGAAAATCAGCAGGTTCTTTTGCGTACAAGGTCTCTGTCATAAACTCGAATGCTCTCTTATACCTGAGGGGATATAACTATTTTGAATGCGTGTTGGTAAAAAATCTATGTCGTTTTACAAGAAACACTCCAGCAGCTATTGTGATCAGCCCTGCAGGTATCCCGAAAACCGCAGAACCTGTGAGAATTAAACCTCCAAATAAAAATCCAGCAGTTGAGGGGAATTTTAACATGATTAACACAATGGGTAGTGGTAGAACGAGCAGTTGAACTCCAAGGCCTATAAAGGTCCATCCGAAAATCTTATTTTGCTCTTCTATTCGGTTCAATCTAGAATATAATAGAGGAAGAACCACAATGAGAGAAAAGAAAAATAATATGTATGGATCTATCATTTTCTGGAAGGGCAGTAACATGGTCAAAAAGACCAGTATTATGACGACACCCATCGTTAGAGCAAAACTGCATGCAATTGCAGTACTTGTCTTTTTTGTAATGTTCATGGGTCTAATCTTTCTTTAAATGGACATCCATCTGGTTAAATGGCATCTCTATACCTTCTTCGTTAAACCGTTTGAACATTTCCCGAAGAATCATGTCGATGACAGTGTGCCTGTCATCGTAATGCTTTACCCATACGAGAAGTTCAAAGTTCTGGGACGAAGCAGCATATTCCGTAAACCTGACGAGGGGTTTTGGCTCTTTTAAAACATTTTGAGTATTATTCACGATTTCAAGCATTATTTTATTAACTTTTTCAGGATATGTCCCGTAGGAAACTCCGACAGGTATCTTGACCCTTAATGTAGTGTCTGGAGCTGCATAATTTACGATGTTATCATTGATCACTTTTGAGTTGGGGACGGTGATTATCACATTATCAAGGGTCTTTATCTTCGTGTACCTGGGTTTTATCTCATAGATATCTCCGTAAACACCACTGAACTCCACCCTATCCCCCACTTTGTAAAGCTGGTCAAGGGTTATGGTCATTCCGCCGAACACGTTCGAGATCAGGTTCTGTGCAGCAAGTGCTAAAGCCAGACCTGCTATACCCATGCCGGCGATAACTGGCCCGATCTCAACCCCTACGCCTGAGAGGGCTATCATAAAGCCTATCAGCCAGATGATGTACGTTCCAGACATATCTGCAAGTCTAATAAGCCTGTCGTCGAGATCTCCTTCTGTTTTGGAAGCTATCTCGTACCCATATTCCCTGATGATCCTTTTTATGAAAGATGCGGCTATCCATGTCCCAAATAGAGTGAGTAGAAAGTGCCTGTACCTGTAATCTCCATCGATATTGTTTATGATCTCCCCGAGGTACGGAGTTTCGTGGATCGCATAATACAGCCCTGCAACTATGACCAGTATGTAAAGGGGTTTCCCTATGGCAAGCAGGATAATATCGTCGATTTTCGTCCCGGTTTTTTCTGCCTTTTTAAGAAGTATCTTTATGATAAGATTGATTACCGCGGCTAAGAGCAGACTTGCTCCAATTATGAGGATGGGTCTGAGATAGGGGGTGTAATCCATACCGGCTTTTATTGATTTGGGGGGCTGAAATATCTTTCGATGGATTTATATCCTTTATTGAAATGTGAAGATGATCAAGGCAGGTAACTTAATGATTCAAAAAGAAGAAAAGGTGGTCATGGTTCTGCTTATAATGGCAGCTCTATCCCTGATCATCGCGTTTTTTGGTTTCTCTTTTCAGCCAGCAGCTTATTCTACAGACTCAAAATTAGATGAACGCGTGTATGTGGAAGGAACGGTGCTCGGAAAGCAGATGACAAAAACAGGAGATAATCTTATACTGACCATTTCCAACCTTGATGTAAAAGTGTTCGTTTCAAAAAATAATGGTGCAAAGGAATTGAACGATCTCTTAAAAACAGGGGACAGGGTGAAGATCACAGGCAAAGTCCAGGAGTATAGGAATGTAAGGGAAATAGTGGTCGGGAGCGCGGAAGATGTTGTTAGAGGATAAATCCACCAATTGTAGAGGTGGTTTACGTTTTCTTCATCTTCAAAACAACCTTGCCTCGCGGGTGTCCACTTTGTAGAAATGCGAGTGCTTCTCCTGCCTGTTCCAGAGGAAATGTTTTTTCTATATGCACTTTGATAACTCGTTTAGATACCAGTTCAGCCAGTTTGGATAAACGTTCAGTATTCACCTGTGTAAATTGTCCTATGGCCTGTAACCCATATTGTTCCATAAGTTCTGGGCGAGGCTGCTCTAACATTGAGACTATTATGCCTCCTTTCCTGAGCACTTTGAAAGATCTTATATACGTCTCGCCACCCACGGTGTCATAGACTGCGTCGTAGTCGTGTAACATACTTTCAAATGTCTGATTCTTATAATCGATTGCTTCATCTGCGCCAAGTTCTTTGACATATTGCATATCTTTCGCATTCACTGTTGTCGCCACATACGCTCCCAGGTGTTTGGCAAGCTGGATTGCGATTGATCCGATACCGCCAGCGCCGCCATGGATAAGAATTTTTTTGCCCCGGGAGAGACCAATATGATCAACTAATGCCTGCCAGGCGCTAACCGATGTAAGCGGCAATGCACCAGCTTCCATATGAGTAATGTTCTTTGGTTTAAGAGCCATTACTTTTGCATCTGCCAGTACAAATTCTGCGAATGACCCTGATCCTCCCCCTAATACGCTGGCATGCCCATAAACCTCAAAATCTTTTTCTAAACCTGAAACACCTTCTCCGACATCCGCTATAACCCCAGAAAAATCCCCACCCAAAGTTGCCGGGAACTTTAATGGCATATACCCTTCGCGGATTTTCCAATCGATTGGGTTAACTCCGGCCGCATATACTTCAACAAGAAGTTGACCCCGGGACACAGCGGGTTTTGGTGCGTTTTTATTAATCTCAACAACCTCACTACCGCCGTATTTATTAATTTGAGCTGCTTTCATATCTTTGACACTCCAGTATTCAATATATTCTCAAACTGCTTTATACCTTATCAGGTTAAATGGGTAAAGCACCCGTTTCAGCCCTTCTCTTTATCATATACATCTGGGCTTTCTTGGCTCTTGCCTGGCGCAGAACCCTTTCGAGACCTTCTCTTTCAAGTGGCTCAATCTTAATGTATCCCCTGTCTTCTGCATCTTTAAAAAGCTCAAGCCCCAGCCCTGTGCGGGTTAGTACAGTGGTGTACCCTTCCTTTGAACCCACACCGCCAAAAGAGATATCCGCTTTCTCGGCTGTCAGGTCTGTGCATACAGTGCATGAACCATTCCTGAATGCATCGATATCGTTAAGAGGAAAGATATGCTGCGAATCCGTTTTGACACTGAATTTTCCTTTGTGTATCTTCATCTCTTTAACATCAGATAATGCGAAACCCTTTGAATTGAGGAATGTTTTCAGACCTTCATAATTGAAAGTGTCCATGCAGAAAAGACCCATCTTGAGGATATTTGCCCGCATGAACATATGCAACAATCCATAAGGTGAATTCTGCATTTTATAAACTGCGTCGATGTTACACGAAG
>JAUSDC010000237.1 GCA_030650845.1 Candidatus Methanoperedens sp. | reverse complement strand
AACGGAATTTGACCCCGAACTTGAGTTTATAGAGGCTGACAAGCAGAGATTCAAGCAGATCCTTTTCAATTTACTCAACAATGCCGTGAAATTCAGTAAGGAAGAAGGGGGAACAGTAACCATAACAGCGAAAAAAGAAGGCGATATGGCAAAGGTTTCTGTTTCAGATACAGGCATCGGGATCAAGGAAGAAAATATTGGGAAGCTTTTCCATAAGTTCGAGCAGCTTGATTCGGAAATCAGTCAGAAATACGGAGGCACAGGGCTTGGTCTTGCGATTACAAAACAACTGGTTGAATTACATGGAGGTGAAATCCGGGCTGAGAGCAAGTATGGCGAGGGGAGCACTTTTACGTTTATGCTTCCGTTGAAGGCAAAAAATGAAGACGATAAATGACAAAAACGCTTGCGGTGGAGGATAATGTTTCAGTTCAAAACTAATCCAAGCTTTTTACCTCTATATCCTTTGACTTAGGAATAACATTGTGAAATGCCCCTATAAAAAGCACCCCGATTTCATCATCTTTCAGGGAAATATCAATTGCCTTAGCAATATAAGCATCGCGCTCTTGCATCAGTTCATCTTTTATCTGGTCGTAATTGCGCGCTGCATCTGCTTTTTCTTCAGGCGTCCTGGCGGTTATAAGGGCTTTGATATGCTCGTATTCTTTCCTGAGGAGTTCCGGGCTCTCTGTTGCCTCGATTTTTGCCCCTCTTTCAATCAACTTTCTGACTATCTGGTAGTTCTTGCTCCCTTTATCTGCGGTTTCCCTGACGATTTTCAATCCTAATTCACCGCCGCAGGGAAGACCGTCCTGGTATATTCTGGTCTTACTATAATCCAGACCGAGTCCATCTATTTCTTTCTCCAGGTCATCCCAGAAATTTTCTATTTTTCCCTGGTTCTCAAGCCATTTTTCTCTACCCATCTTTGCCATACCCTCTTTTAAAAGCCCCTCACCCATCGAACCCATATCAGCGGAGGTATGGACTATCTTAATTAAAATCAGCTTTCTCATCTAACTCACGGTCTTTGGAATATCGTGCATTTTCTTATATGTATTTATAGCCTCTTTAAAATGGTTTTGATATATCTTGAAATCCGGTTTTCCGATATCTCCTTCGTTATCGATATATTCTTTAATTGCAATCATGGCAGCTTCTCTACATATATATGATACATCAGCGCCTGTTAAACCCACCATCAGCATTGTTAACGATTTTTCATCTATGTCAGAACTGAGGGGTTTTTGTCTGGTGTGGACTTTGAATATCTGCAGCAATTCATTTTTTCCGGGGGGTGAAACTTCTATTATCAGGTCAAACCTTCCAGGACGCAGGAGGGCGGGGTCGATCATATCAAGACGGTTTGTTGCGGCAAGAACTGTAACTCCCTTGAGTTCTTCTATGCCGTCCATTTCAGTTAATATCTGGCTGACCGTGCGCTCAGTAACCTGAGTATCCGCTCCCCTTCCACGTCTTGGCGCTATTGCATCCATTTCATCAAAAAAAATGACACAGGGTGCTGCTTGCCTTGCTTTTTTAAATATCTCCCGGATCCCGCTCTCAGATTCGCCCACCCATTTGGATAACAGTTCAGGCCCTTTTATCGATATAAAATTGGCATTGCTCTCGCTTGCCACAGCCTTGGCTATCATGGTCTTGCCTGTACCTGGAGGCCCGTACATCAATATTCCTTTTGGCGCTTTGATGTGGGTATAGTTGAAGAGAGAGGTATATTTGAGCGGCCATTCGATTGCCTTTATGAGTTCTTTTTTAACATGTTCCAGTCCTCCCACATCATCCCACGATACATTGGGCGTTTCCACAAAAACCTCTCTGGTGGTGGATGGAATGATCTCCGAAAGGGCTTCCAAAAAATCATCCATTGATACCTTCATTTCTAAAATTATCTCAGGGGATATGTGCTCTGATTCAAGGTCTATTCCAGGCATAATTTTGCGAATGGCGCTCATTGCCGCTTCCCTGCACAGGGCTGCCATATCTGCGCCAACGTAACCGTGTGTAACTTCGGCAAGATGTGAAATATCAACGTTTTCATCCAGGGGCATCCCTCGCGTATGGATATTCAATATCTCAAGCCTGGAATTTTTATCTGGAATACTTATGCTGATCTCACGGTCAAACCTTCCGGGTCTTCGGAGTGCGGTATCAAGGGCATTTGGAATATTAGTAGCTCCAATGACCACTACCTGACCTCTGGATTTGAGGCCGTCCATCAATGCCAGTAACTGTCCTACCACCCTCTTTTCAACATCTCCCAGAATTTTTTCTCGCTTGGGCGCTATAACGTCTATCTCATCAATAAAAAGTATGCTCGGAGCATTTGCGCTTGCCTCTTCAAAGACTTCCCGCAGTTTCCCTTCGCTTTCCCCATAGAACTTATGCATGATTTCAGGGCCGTTCACATGCTTGAAGAAAGCTGAGGTTTCATTTGCCACTGCTCTGGCTATCAGGGTCTTCCCTGTGCCTGGAGGACCGTAGAGCAATATTCCCTTTGGCGGGTCTATACCGAGCCGTTCAAACAGCTCTGGATGTTTCAGGGGAAGCTCGATCATCTCTCTTATTTTCCTGATCTCCTTACCCAGACCACCGACGTCCTCATACGAAATCTTATTTCCTTGTTTTACTGCTTCTTCTGCTTTTTTAAACTGGATACTGGTTTTAGGATGCACAATAACAGCACCCTGAGGACGTGTATCGATAACTGTATATTCCTGATAGCGTGTTCCAAAAAATACTATCCGTACGACATCGCCTTTTACAACCGTCAGGCCTCCCAGTAATTTACCTATATACCTGGTATCCCTCCGACTTGCTTTATTGGATGAAAGTTTAATAACGGATGCAGATTGAGCACTTGTTTTCCTTACCTTTACTTTTTCATCCACACCCACCTCTGCATTTCCCCTTACGATGCCGTCAATCTGAATTATGCTCTTGCTCCGGTCACCTGGAAACGTGGGCATAAGTTTGGCCACGGTTGTTCTTTTACCGACGATCTCAACTATATCGCCTACCTCAGCTCCAAGTAGTTTCATATCATCTGGATCGATTCGAGCCAGTCCCCTTCCCACGTCTTTCGAGAAGGCTTCTGCAACTTTCAAGGTTAAATCGTTTGACACGTCGGTAGACATTATATCACGCAATCTATTGAAATTAAATACCATACTCAATATTATATCTGGATTTTTTTAACTAGTATTACTTTTACTGTTTAATATAATATACTGTATTCTTAATATACTTTATCGGTGATTCCCAAAACCTCTGAAACCGTTGGTAACTTTTTTTTATTCCCTATGTAAGATATGCAACAGAGGAATGATTTTCGTTTATCTCATGCTGTAATCTCGCAAAAGCTACTGCCAGCATGACAACACAACACTCTGTCATATGAAGATCAATATTTTTAAGTTAAACTCATGAATTAGTAACCACCAAAAAGAACTTGGATGATAAGACCATCAACTAAGGCGTGGATGCGTGGATGCATTAAATATATTATCTATGAATATGAATTTAATTGTGTTAATCGACAAATGCTACAAAAAATAAAGGTGTATAAATTTCGTAAAATAAAAGCAGAAATAGACGCTGGATTGAATAAGGAACACCTTAATGATTTAAATAGAAATGAAAGAATAGAACTATCGTCTGTTTGTGCGGGGCATTCTAAAAAGAATCCAGCTCATATTATATTCCAATATAAAGGTAAAGGAAATATTAAGAAAGAACTAAGTAAGATTCCTAATACAAAATTGGAGCGAGATGTTTGGAGGGGGTAAATAAATTATAGAGATACAAAAAAAGAAATAAAAAACGGTGACCGTTACATTACATGTTGGTGAAATTAAGGTAATTGGATGAAATCAAACATCGATTCTGAATTTATCCCCATGGCAATCAATGTATTCTTGTCCTTATTCGGCCCCGAAGAATAAAAATGAAAATTTTTATAAAACA
>JAUSDC010000233.1 GCA_030650845.1 Candidatus Methanoperedens sp. | reverse complement strand
AATTGATAACCTCATCAGATACTCAGAGACAAATCTTGAGTCAAAACCGCTGCCATTAATATTCACTTGAGATATTAACTCATTTACTAAAACATCTACAGGAATCTCATCAATAACGCCGTGTGGATTATTACCTATCCTTCCTGATGCCGGATGCCTTCTGAAGAAATCACAGATTATCTGAATATTTCTACTAGCAATATCCTCTTGTAGCATAGGCCTGCGCTGAGTCATCCAGCCACGTATTATAAACCTGCGATATTCTGCAACGCTTCTCCGGGTCGGAATAAGTGTCTCATCTGCACTAAACCTGAACAGTCGCGGCCAATCAGTTAATGCGATATTTTGCCTTCTGCTTCGTCTTAAAGAATCCCAGAAATCATCCTCATGAGCCAATAAAGTAACATAGTCGTCCCTTAAACTCGGAGTTAAGAATACCCTGCAAAAGCCAAGATAGCTTCTTCGATAGCCAAACCAACGGGCTCTTTGTTCGAGTGTATCTGCATTATTCTCTCCACGAGCTCGGCGGGTCATATACGTTACAGCTAGCCCTTTAATAGTAACGCCTCTGCCTAATTTATCACCACCGATCAAAATGTTGTTCTCAAAAACATATGGGTATATGTTTGGATCCACACCCGCAGGTAATGAATTAACCAGTATAATCTCAAGAGCATGAATCTCATGTGTGATCAATCGCTCAATTACCTCGTGTTCTGCGGGTGGGTTTGGCACTGTTCTTATGAGGTCTGTATATGCTTCAGAAAATAGCACAATCAATTGTTGCCTACTGGGGTCTTGAGCATTGGTGATAAGCGTAGTCCTCCATCGCTCGATCATGTGTTCTATTGCCACCTTCAATTCAGTATGGCTTCTTGTTAAACGGCTTGAATGAATCAACATCCTATGCTTATCTCGGGGTTTTGATAAATGACGAATTGCACCTCCAACAAGAAATACCGCGATTGATTGCTGTAGGCTTTGAGGTATTCCGCCATGAGGGTCCTCTTCATCATCCGTTACAGGCCTTACAAAATCATTGATGTTATCCCCAAAATACACGCGTCCGCCACAATAGCCCGTTCCAGGCTCGATTAAACCACAAAAATTAGGAGTTAGTGTTGATAACCTTTGCTGAAGTAAATTTGCCTGAGGCGTTGCCGTATACGCGACGTAGGCATGTTTTGGCATTACGGCGCGCAAACTTGAAATGCTCGCATATATTGCTGAACTGCCTTGTCGCCGAAACCGGGTATTTAGGCTTGCTTCATCCCCTTCATCATCAATAATCAGTGTTGGTAAGTTGCGGTCGATTTCAGGGCTACTCAAAAGTTCCCCTAAGTTATCGATTCTAGCCCTATTCTTTAGTATCACATATAGTGCACTCATCCCTAACCGATGAATGCCCCTTAAATCCGAAAGGCGGCTAATATCTGGATTCCTGAAGCAACGAAGGCGCTCATTATCACCAGACTCGCTCAATCCTAAATCGCCTTCTAATCTCATAAAATTCTGCTCTAGAAGAGGATTTTTTGTTCCTGCTATAACAATAATGTTTCTATAACCGTTTTCTACTGCAAGCGCAATAAGTGTTGTGTATGACAGCGTTTTACCGCTTTGGACTTTTCCTAAAGCGAGCCCCGAAATAGATTGTGCCTCGCCTAAGGGGTTAGGGCATTGGCTTAATATATCGATTGCTGTAGCGAGTACTGATGAGAATTCCTCTTCATTTAATTCTGCTCTTTGTCTTATCCTGTCGATGACACTCGATTCTGTCCTGATATTCCAAAGAGGGGGTTCTACTGGTAAAGGGTTTATTCCGATAGGGTTATTATCAGTTGGCATCTTTAATCTCCGAGGCATATTTCAGCACTCTGTTCATGTGATGGCGAAAGTCGGCTGGGTCAATAAGTTCGCCATGGTGCGTTACTCTCGATATTTTCTCAGCTAATGCCAGCGCAAGAACAAATTTTGTGAGCAACTCTAAAAATCCTGGCTTATCTAGGTACTCCGTGAAAAATGGATGTGCGGAATTTAAGAAAATATCAATTAGATTATCTTTCGGATACGATAGTTCCATCCAAGGCGCATCAGAAATTTTGCTCTGCCAATGAAGGTTCAACTCCCACTCCGTTCCACCAACCCGTAGCTTAAACTTCTGTGGCCCTTTGCTAACGGTCTTTATCTTTGATAAGTCTTCCTTCTCTTCTTTTTCGCCTCGAGCCTTTGTGGGAAGAGCTATTTCTGATGTGATTGCTCTTGAAAAGTCCTTGTTGGAAAAAACGTTGATTGCAGGTTCTGACGCGGCTCGCATTTCTTCATCGGATGGCGGTGATTTCGTCTGGCGATGACCTTCGGCCTTATCCATATAGTCCCTGCACTTCTTCTTTAATTCTTCAATAAACTTTTCTTCAAGGCCACCTGACCAATCAAAATTATCCTTTGCTTGGGTCACCGGCCACTTATCTAAATGCAACTCCCCTATTAATCGTTGAGATCGAAAAGTATTTCCTTGCCCGAATACCTCGATAGGCTTATACCCTAGATCAGGGCCTCCAATGATTACACGGCCTCTGCGGAGAAGCACAAATCCTGCATCTCTTTGGCTTCCTGGAATTCTTACTCCAACCCACCCATTCACGTGAAGACTGGTGTGCTCTGCTTCCGATGTGACTTCAAAATCTAAATCTTTTTTCCAAATGCGTTGAGTGCCATTATCAAACTTATCAATTAAAATAGGTGGCTCATTGAACGTTAGCGAAGCGCCATTATACCACACCTCTATTTCGTTCGTTCTCAAATCCTGCCTATAAATGCTGGCTACTTGATCCTTTATGCGCCCCGCAGTTCTGCCTTTTATTGGCTTATACAAGTCAAAGATAGTTATTTTTGTATAATGGTCATCCTTTTTCGCAGATTCTAATCGAACATTAATGATATTGTTACTTTGGCGAGCTATTTCTTTAACATTAAAATCCACAGTAAATTTCTGCTCGGACCCTAATTTTGTTGTTTCTATCCTCCAATTCGGGCCGAACCAGCAAGCAGCTGTTTTCAAACCCATTCCATATTCTGACCTACCTGAACGATTGGGTGGGGGGCTGTTAAGCATTACCGCCCTCTGCAACTCGTTAAAATCCATCCCGTTAGCATTATCATGTATTGTCAATGAGTTATTATCCATATCGTATAATATTTTGATGCTTAATTTACCACCGCCTTCCTTTTTGTATAACTCTCTAAGATCATGCTGGTAATCATAGTAGTTCTGAGTAGAATTATCCACAAATTCAGCGATGGCGTACCAAGGCTGATAACTCAGCCTTTTGTAGGTTTCATAAATGCTTACAGGAGGGCGAATATTAATTGTTAATTGCTCATTTGCCATGTTTTTCGACCTCATTATTAAGCAAAGATGATGTTATTAGCCTTACTACATTAACATTTACGGCATTTCCCAGAGCTCTGTAGGCTTTAGAGGCATTGATAGGTAGGTGGGATAGTTTCTCCATGCTCTGAAGACTGGCACACTCATGGAGCGTCATATACCTATTTTCCCACGAAATAATTGGAATTTGCGTGTTATTCATTGCCACAAGAGAGGGGGAAGTAGTCGGCCTTTTTACCCTAATCCCCGAAGCTCTGCATTGGATAATATATAGTTTCATATCGCGGGGGCCATCCCCCACATTCCATTCCAGCTTCTGGAAACTCGACGGAAATTGCTTTACTTTCTGAATCCAATGGCCTAAAAGCTTCTTATTTCGCATATAGAACTCCCTGTTCCTTTTAATCATACATATTTTCCATTCAGGAAAGTTTTTATTGGCTCTTGAAGCATGGGAAGGCAGGCATCGGTATATCTCCTTTCTTCTTTTTCCTACAATGGGCGCCCCGAATGAACCTTTGTATTCTCTTAGCGCTTTTAAGCTCATGCTATGTGGTGTTGTTCTTTCATATGGGTATGTTGCCCCAAACTCCATTGCCCACAGAGGGTGTGGAATCTCTTCATCATTCGGAACAATATCCAGGAACTCTTGCCAAACGCTAAAGCAGTCCCTCACCTTTTGCGGTAGCTTCCTAGCATCTTCTGGGTTTTTATCCAAAATTGCTATTATATTCGGTTTGCTATTGTGCTCGTTTGGCTCAGGCCATATAAAGCCATCAAGCCCTCCTTTCTTTCCAACGATATATGTACGCAGCCTAATTTGGGGTATTCCAAAATGATGTGGCGATAAGTCCATAGCAGAAATATCATAGCCTTCGGCCCGTAGTTGCTTTTCTATATATTCCCACGTTCGGCCGCTATTGTGCTTTCGAATATTTGGGACATTTTCCATAATTAGGTATTCGGGATGGTGGCACTGTATTATCTTAATTATCTCATCGAAAAGGGCTCCTCTTTTCTTATCCTTCATCCCCTTCTGAAATCCAGCTTTTGAGAATGGTTGGCATGGAAAGCCGGCACAGAGTATATCATGGCTAGGTATTGAATCAATACGGACTTCCATTATATCTCCTTCCGGCCTAAATCCAAAATTTTTCTCATAGTTATCTTGGAGTTCACCATTTATCTCGCATGCGAAAATACAATCGTGTCCAAGTTCCGATAGGGCGAGATGAAATCCGCCGAGACCTGCAAAAAGGTCAATGAATTTCATCTTATGCACCCGATTCACTTCACTTTGACTCATTTTTCCTCATCTGCTCCTTCGATCATAATTTCAAACTCCCTGGAAACTACATTGGGATTTTTGCCACCATCTCATAATCCAGTTATGAAAAAGTAATTTCATCACAATAAATACTTATTTATTATATAATGTAATTATATTACCTCATTTTAACAATAGTAATAATATCTTCCAACTTAAATAACTTTTCCGAAATACCAAAACAACCAGTTGTCGAGTATCAGTAAGCTAGTTTCAAGAGGCATCCATTCACATGGACATTCTTTTTCTATCTGGCAGCCTGGGCACTCATTATACCACTTGAACCAGGCAAGGCCACCTGTCACCTTTGAGAACGTCTCTGGGTCAATCAGAACACCTTCTTTATACCAATAATACAGAAGATTCATGGGATGAGCTTTCTGAATCTTCAATGCTTTAGTTTCCTGTTCAAGCTGTCTTAAAGCTTCCTCTGGTGCTTTTTTCAATATTCGATATCGTGAAGCGCTAATCGGTGATCGGATATCGGAAAACGGATATAATGTGTGGTGTGTTGGGGGGGCACTAAAACAAGGATTTGTAAAGCATAGGTTTTATCAAACTAACTTGTCATCAATGAGTAGAAATCGTCCAAAGCGAACGAAGTAGTTCGCATATACCTCGAATTTGGAAGGATATATGAAGTAATGCCGATATATTTGAACGAACCCAAACAACCATGGTGGTAAATTAACTTGCGATCCACAAGTAGCAAAAGCTCAGATGTGCTAACGGAAATACTAGATTGGTCCTCCTCGCAGCCCACTTGGCAGCGTGATGCTTTGCGACGACTTATCACAGTAGGCAGCTTAAATGAGTCTGACCTAGATGATCTAACAATTCTATGCAAGGCTACGCACGGGCTTGTTAAAAGACATAAATCGATACCGCTGGAAGGGCACCACCTGCCAAAACGCGGACCGGGGGAGTTCGCTGTCAAACTGAACTCGCTTATACACCATGGAGGCGTAAATGCTTTAGCCACAGAACAAAGTATTCAGTTCGGTCCCGCATTAACTCTCGTCTATGGAGCCAACGCGACAGGTAAGTCAGGATACACACGTATTCTGAAACGGGCATGCCGGGCGAGGGGAGCCGAAGAGATTCTCGGCAACGTCTTAGCCATGTCGGCCCCCGGTCGACCGTCAGCCACCATAAGATTCGAAGTGAGCAATGCAGAACAAGAATTTGAATGGCATGACCAAGAAAAAACCCATGATGCATTAGGACATGTGAGCGTATTCGATACCCAATGTGCTGCTGTCTATATTAGAGAAAAGACAGACGTAGCCTTCAGACCTTTCGGCCTCGATCTTTTTGATAAACTCTCCGATGCATGTGAAGCGGTTCGAAGGGCGCTTGAGAAGGAGCGAAGAGAGTTATTGTCATGTGAGGTAAACTTGCCTGACCTGCCCGAAGGAACTACTGCACATGAGTTGGTATCAAGTATCACATCACTGACAAAGCAGGAGGAAGTTGAAAAGCTCAGCACGCTCTCAGATGCTGAGAAAGAGGAGTTAAGAGATACACACAGGCAGTTTTATGATCTTCAGGCTGAAGATTCTACTAAAGCGGCACGTGCGCTTACTTTACGGTCAAATAGACTCGATACACTGAGTTCCAATCTGATGAAGCTTGATGCAATCCTCACGAACAACGCTGTAAAATCCCTCTTTGAAGCGCGTGACTCAATGGTGAAGGCTCTCCGCATGGCTGATGATCTTCAAACAAAGACCTTCCCACCCAGCCTTCTGAATGGCACAGGATCGAGCATGTGGCGCGAGCTATGGGAAGCAGCAAGGCGCTTCTCGACCGATGATGCGTATCCAAATGGTCAATTTCCTGTCACTAGTGACGGGGCACGGTGTGTATTATGCCAGCAGGACCTCAGGCATGACACAGAAGAGCGATTGAAATGGTTCGAGGAATTCATTCGTTCAACAATCCAGCAGGAACTTAGTCTGGCAAAAGAAAGCTACCAAAAACAACTGGGAAACCTTGAGAATCTCGTCATAGCTGACCAAGCAACTCAGGATATACTTGAGGAACTTAGGATAGAGAAAGAACTGCTGACAGAATCCATAGAAGACGGTCTTGAGCAACTAAAGAGTCGTCGAGAAGAAGTCCTGAGGGCCCTACGATTAGGTCAGCCATTACCGGAGGCACTGTCCAACTACGAACTCCATGCTGAAAAAGTCGGCAAAGAGGCACAGATGTTGCGCCATAGGGCTGACCAACTTCTTCGAAGCAATCACCAGGAAATAAAAAAGAAACTGAAAGTGCAGCTGCTGGAACTCGAGGCCAGAGAGACACTTGGCAAGAACCGTGATGTGGTTCTCTCGGAGATCGAAAGGCAAAAGAAACTTGCTGCGTACGGATTATGCATGAAGGAGACAAACACCCATAGCATAACTCGCAAAAGTACTGAGTTGACTAAACGGACGGTGACGCAACAGCTTGTGAAAAGCTTCAAGAACGAACTCGATAAACTTCAATTTACACATCTTGAAGTCGAACTGCAGCCTGTTGGCGGTTCCCGAGGGACTCTCTTTCACAAGCTCATCCTGAAGCGCGCATCAAGTGTGAATCTTCCAAGCGTCGTGAGCGAGGGAGAAGCTCGCACCCTTTCGATTGCAGCTTTCTTTGCCGAGATGAGTACTGCCTCAGACAAGTCTGCCATTATGTTCGATGATCCGGTATCTTCCCTGGATCATGAATGGCGCGAGAAAGTCGCGCATCGGCTTGCTGAGGAAGCGAATGTCCGCCAAGTTATTGTCTTCACTCACGATATTGTCTTCCTGATAGCTCTGGCCAAGTATGCAGAAGATGTCAGTGCTCCTTGCCAGCACCAGTATCTCCGAAGGGATGCACTGGGAACTGGTGTCTCATCGCCGGAACTTCCTTGGGTAGCGATGAAGGTTAAAGATAGAATTGGCGCCCTGAAGAATATGTGGCAGAGTGCTGAAAAGTTATACCGAACTTCTGGACGTGAGGAATATGACTATAAAGCTTTTTATATTTATAGTCGTCTCCGAGAAGCCTGGGAGCGAGGAATCGAAGAAATTCTTCTGGGAGGGGTTGTCGAACGCTATAGGCAGAGTATTCAGACACAACGAGCAAAGCACCTCACTGACATCACGGAGGAAGACTGCAAAACCTTGGAATCCGGGATGACAAAGTGCTCGCGATGGACTGGGCACGATCAGGCGCCCGCGGAAAATGTCTCAGTTCCCAATCCTGATGAACTCAGTCAGGATATCGAAGCACTTGAAGACTGGGTGAATACAATCTCAAAACGTCGCAAATAACAGGGATGAAAGACAGAAGGGACGCTCGCACAGATATGGTTGACGCAGAGATTGTACTGAAATAAGGGGGTGTATGAATTTTAGCCGATGTTTTTACACAACCAAAAAATTGGTTTTTTGGTTGATTTCTTCAGAAAAAACCTTATTCAAATTTTAGTTCTGGCAATCCATCAACAATATCAACAGTCTGGACACTGAGATTAATGATACTGAGAAGCAAATCAAGGATATAACGAGGATTATCTTCTTCGATAGCCCAGTCGTTAGGATCGTTGATAATTCCGCTATCTTTATCAGTTGTTATCTGGTATCTCTCCATTATCCATTCAATAGCACTTTTTCCATTTACTATGTATTGAAAAGCCTTGTCTGGTATTTCGGAAATTGTAATTTTGCTATTATAGATTATGGTATCCTTTTGGTCTTTCTTAGGGAATTTCATCTTACTAATTGTAAAATATTCACCTTCAGTGCCTGTGACCTTCACATCCGAGTATGGGGGAACAGTCTCGTAATTCAGATGTAAGTCCGATAACTTTCGTCCTGCCATACTAAAACTGTTGAAGTCTGCAATGTTATCAACTAAAGGTATTTTGGGTAACATCTTTTTTAGATTATTTGAAAAGGCCTTTTGATAATCAGGACTATGAAGTACCCCATAAACATAATAGAAAATGTCTTCTTTGGTTAAACCAGATTCCCCATACTGCTTTTTGGCCTTTTCAAAAATAAAATCACTTATCCCGTCCCTTTTTATATATTTATTTAATGGTTCAGGTTCGTCTGTTTCAAGAAGAGTTTGAGAACTTTTTATCTCTCTTTTTTTCTTGTCTCCTATTTCCTCATAATAATATAAGGGATAACATTGTGATTTTCCCAGTAAATCCAAATTAGGTAATTTATTAGTTACTAAGGAACTAAACTCTTTTGTCACTCCTATCCCAGATACACATATCACCAAATTTCCAAGTTGGGGATTGGGAAAATATTTAGAGTTTTGTCCTGGCCGCTCATTAAATATTTTATCAAAATATAAATATTGTTTATAAAAAGGTCTATATTGACTTATCACAAGATTATTTTTTTTAAAAATGGCCTTGTTACCGCTACTAGCCATAGAAACTAGACCACTTGACCAACTTATTATTTTTGGATTGTAGACCTGTATTTCCTTAAAATCTAATTTAGGGTTATTTTTCAAACTATTTTGATAACTAGTTACCTGTTCATTGAAAAAATTTGACATAGATGTCATATTTTCCACAATTTTTTGTTTTGATGAGTTATACACCCAAAAATCGCGATTTGAACTCAAACCAAGCGAGTTAGAAACAAAAAAAGATTGACTTTTTGTATCAAACTTTTCTTCTGGTGTAATAGGAATAAAAGTGTCAAAGGCAATGTCACGGTGATTAATCCAGTCTCCTTCTTTGTTTGGGGTTATAATTTTCCACTCCATTTCAGGATTATTTACTGTTCCACGTTTTTTTATTATTGACAGCTTTTCTGGTATTGACCCCTTAATTTACTGATGTTTTATAATAAGGAAATGTAAGCATCTCCTCCAATGACCAAATGTGATCTGTTTTGCCTGTTGCCATCATTGGTGTTCTCTGTGCATATTTCCTATTTGTAATATCATCATCTTCATGTTCTATTTTTAATTTCAACCCCGAATGTGGTCTTACAAAATCAAAAAATGCCATATAGAAGATCATTTGCCTTTCCAACCAGTAATCTTCCTTTGAAAAACCTATTGTTTTCCTTGCAAGACGCTCATTTTCTTGCCGGAATGTCAAATTTTGTCGTTCTATATGTGATGTTGTGATATCAGATTGAGAAATATCCTCTTTTTCGCCAAAAATAATCTTTTTGTGAACCTTAACAAGTTTTCCACCTTCACGTTCTTTAATGACCTGAGCATATCTCAAATCCATTCTCGGTATTTTATAAGGTACTTCAGGTCTTCCCCTCCTTCCAGTTCTATCGGGTGTAACTGATTCACTATACATGTTAAAAAGAGCCACTGTATATTGATTGTTCCCATCACTTACAAACAAAGGTAACTCCTTCTTATTATCCAGGCACGAATCAATTCCTTCGATCAATTTGTCTGCAGACTCTTGAAGCCTGGGGCCAACTACTATACAGAGAAGTAATCGTGATTCTTTTGCAAAACCTACCCAAATCCAGCGTTCTTCCTCCGGACTTGCCACTCCCGGAATTGGTTTTTTTTTACAAAGGTCCAGAGTTCGTCTAATTCAACCTTTGAGATCTTCAAATCTTTCAAGAATATTTCGTTAACTTTTTCGCTGTGATTAGCTGCACGAAGAAGCCACTCTCGAATGGTATCCAACTTTATGTCTAATACATAAGATATTTTTCTAAGTGGGATGTCGTTTAGAACCATCTTTAGTCCAAGGATAAAGGTTTCTTTATTCGTTCTGATATCGTGAAAAACTGTCCCACTCCTGCTGTTGAACGATTTTCCACAAGTTCTGCAAACAAATTTCCTGACTCTTTCATTCTGTGTTTCATATGTTCCATTTCCAACAACATTTTCCATATCCACAATTCCAAAGTCTCGACATGAGGTATTTGGACAGGCAATATCACTGAATTTTGATTTCGGTCCACGAATTCCCATATTGATCACATAATTGTATATGGGATCAGAAGTATTTAAAACATCAGTAGACTATAGGGTCAATACCGCTTTTCTTCTCTAGAGAGATAATCCCCAATATCACGATAATAGATTGTAGCATTTTTATTACTATTATTTGGCTTTTTTACAAGTAGCGTTATAGATACCGGGGTTCGTGAACCAGACCCAAATATTTTCCCTCCTTCTTTTCTACTCAACTCCCCACTGGTACGTTGATTTCCTCGCAAATTAAATACATATATGCTATTAAATTCTTTTTCCAAACATTTTCTAAAACCATCTTGAGCATTACCATCAAGCCAGCTGCCATTAGAAACAAAACAGATTATTCCACCCTGAGTTTCATCGAGCCTGTCAGATGCCCAACGAAAAGCCTTGATATAAGCATCATACAATGATTTTTTTAAATTAACAGATGATTCTTTGGCATAAGTATCAGTAATACGTTTTTCCAGTTCTGGATATGACACATTCTGTGCATTATCATTTGCCGATTTTTGCCCGACTGAATAGGGGGGATTGCTAATTATTACAGTTATAGGTGCCTTTTGCTGAACTCCAACACGTTCACTGTTTTTTGGGAAGAACTCAGAAAGAAGGATATTACCTTGTTTATTCTCGCCCAATTGGAAAGTATCTGTTAAGCAAATTCCGTCAAAACTCTGGTATTCTTGGATATCTGACAATAAACTATGATAGACGTTTTCTATGTTTACGGCTGCAATGTAGTATGCCAGCAAAACAATTTCGTTGGCGTGTATTTCACCCAAATATTTACGTCTGAGATCTTCTGGTTTTATTAATCCACTTTGAAGCAATCTGGTGATAAATGTACCAGTGCCCGTAAATGGATCAAGGATATGAACATTTTCGTCGGTAAGACTTCTGTTAAATTCATTCCTCAAAACATCATCAACCGAACACACAACATAGTCCACTACTTCTACAGGAGTGTACACAATGCCAAGTTGATCGACCATCTTTGGGAAAGCAGTTTTAAAAAACTTTTCATAAAGTTCGACTATTATATGCTGTCTGGCTTCGGCATTATCGATATTAGAGACCCTCATTTTCACAGATTGATAAAAACTATCTAATGTTTGAATATCTTTCTCAATCGCCTGAGCTTCTAACAAATCGATCATTTTTTGCATTGATTTTGAGATGGCATTGTGTTCTGCAAAGGCATAATTTTCAAAAAGCGCTTCAAAAACAGGTTTTGTTATCATATGTTGTGATAACATCTCAATAGCCTGCTCCTTTGTAATTCCAGGATTGATGTTTTGTTGAAGTTCTGATAAAAACTCATTAAATGTATCTTTAACATCTTCATTATTTACCATATTAGTTAAGCGTGCGATCTGCTTTTCAGCTATTTCTGCAACGCTTTTAGCCCATTGTTCCCAATAAAGACGGTCTCCAACTTTATTGACCATCCGAGCAAAAACCACATCTTGTAATTCTTCAAACTGCAGTAGTAATTGTGTTTGGATGGTTCTATCTGAGCTGCTACCTTCAACTGAAATAGGATTATTATTTTCATCGAAGCTGACTTCAGGTCTACCAATCGAAATAATATCAGGTTTTTTCTTATTAAGCTCAATCTTATTTATCGTGGCATTAAAACGGTCATCATGTGCCCTGAGAGCGTTTAATACCGTCCAAACTACTTTGTATCGGGTATTATCATCCAATGCCCTTTCAGGTGGGATACCACTTGGAACAATTACCGGAATTATGATATAACCATACTTTTTCCCTTCAGAAAGCCTCATCACACGACCCACAGATTGCACGACATCAATTTGCGAATTTCGCGCAGCTAAAAACATCACAGCATCCAAAGAAGGAACATCTACCCCTTCACTCAAGCATCTGACATTGGTAAGTACTCTGCACTCATCATTCTCTTCTTTCAACCACCCTAACAAATCATCTCGGGCTGTTGCATTCATAGTTCCATCGATGTGCTTGGATTTGACATTGAGAAATTTTTCTTGTTTATCTTCAGGTAAATCAGCAATATATTTCTCAGAAACTGCATTGAAATTCTTAGTAATTTCTTTGCTAACACTAATTTTTTGACAAAAGGCTACAGCCCTTTTCATAGGCAGAGGATCGGTCTCTTTTATAACTCCTTCATCACCTACAATCTGTTTTGACAAAGCATTTATGCAACCTATCAGCTTCGAAGCATCATCAGCATTTATTGAATTCTCTTTGTCAGTTACCATTTTTTGTACGGATCGCGAAATATCCATTTCACTTAAGGTAAGAACTAACACCTTGTAGTCAGCAAGTAATCCTTCTTCCACGGCCTTACCAAAACCAAGCCTATGGATTTCCTTGCCATACAGATTTTCATCATCCATCGAGCAGAGATCCACATCATGTATATCCGCTCTACTTTTACTATCATCACTGAAAATTCGTGGTGTAGCGGTCATGTAAAGGCGTTTTTTCGCTTTTAAAAATTCATTATCATGAACCTTTACAAAAGCAGATTCATCTTCTCCGGCCAAAGTAACTCCTGTGGTACGGTGGGCTTCATCACAAACAATAAGATCAAAAACAGTTTCAAGTTTTTTTTGCGCTTCTGAAATCACATCAATGCTTTGATATGTAGAAAAAACTACAGTAAGTCCATCATTTACGTTTTTTTCAATATATTTGAATTGTCTTAAAATATTGTCAACATTTGTACTGGCGGGTAAAGCTAGGTTTACCACACTTGTAGTATCTATATCATCGTTATTGACTTTCTTATTTGAAACTTTAGCGTCAGAGCAGATGCAAATTGCATTGATGGGCTTATCAGCATCATAATACCATTCCTTTAACGTCTGTCCCATAAGGGCAATAGAAGGAACTAAAGTAAGAATTAATCCTTTACCCTGCGTTTGCTTCTCAGCAATTTTTAAGGCAGTGTAGGTCTTACCAGTCCCACAGGCCATAATGAGTCTTCCTCTATCAGCTTCCTTAAAATGCTCAAGGACTTTATCGATAGCCTCCTGCTGATGCGGCCTGATATTTTTTTTGGTGAGTCGGGCTCCAGTACCAAATATTCCTTCATCAAGTCTTTCCCAATCAACCGGAGCAGATTCTAAATCAGAAAAATTTATTCGTGATACAGGAGGGTTTTGATTGTGAAGAGTTTCTTCGGCATTCTGACCCCATTTATTAGTAGTTGAAATCCAAAGACGATGTGAAAATCTTTCTTCTTTACCGTCTATTGAAAAAACTCGACTTGAAGTGGCTAAAAAAGAATCCACATGTTTTTTATCAATCCTGGTATCTTCTTGATAGCATTTGCATTGAATCGCCCAGTATTCTTTGTTTTTGGTTAGAGCAACCAAATCAATGCCTAAATCAGACGTCCCAAATCGATCGCTATGGGGGAATTCATTCCATAACCAGACCTTTTCAAATATGTTTTCATATATTGGGTTTGTTAACAAATATCCTTTCATAAGATGCTCAAAGCGAGCACCTTTATCTTTTTCAGAAAAAGACAATTCGCGATGTTTGTTAAGAACAGTCTGGAATTTCATGTCAATCAGTCTCTTTAGGAAGTAACTACTGCATCATTCTATATATACTATGATATATTTCATCTCTGACCCATTCGAAACAACATTTTACAATTTCAAATGGATCATCCAATTTATTTGATAATTTTAAAGCTTGTTCTAAGATTATAGGATGCTGCCAGTCAATTATATATGTTCTATTTTAGATATTCTTGCATTCGTTATCTCAACGAGTAGTAAAATCTTATACTTTTCCTGGATGTGTGACTAAATTTCAGGATTTCAAGAAAGATTTGGTTTAGCATTACATTTTTCGAGCACGAAAACTCCTATCGCTGCAGTCAACGACCCAGGATTTCGCTGCGTATGCCTTGTCTATTTAAATCCGCCCGTCCACTTAAAATTTTTACAACTGCAGTTAATCTTCTGGTTGAATATACTCAACAATATCATAATCAATAGCATTAATTTCTACTTCACCATATCCATCGCTTTTTAGAATTGAAGATATTGTATTTTTAAATTCAGTTTCGCATTCTTTGAGGGTATCATACATTTCTTCACCTTTCTTAGTAAATTCAATATCTTCTAGGGCTGTACTAAACTGGAAATCTTTATGGGGTTGTATTTGATATTCTGTACCATCCTCATGATAGATATCAATATCCAAAATATCTAAAAACCATCCTTTAAAGTTTCTTAAATTTACAGAAACAGATACAATAGGATTTTCGACATATTTTTCAAAATATATTAATTCTGTTGAAGGTTTTTCCTCTATTTTACTTAACGCAAAAGAAACTTTATCAGTAATGCTAAGTTCTTTGTCTACTCTATTTTTATATTCATTTTTTAGAAATGATATATGGTTTTCATAAGTATCATCAAAAGTAATGAAAATAAGGTCATCTTCTAAATTTGAAATTAACGTTTCCCAAATTATTTGATCCCCGATTGTATTTTTCTTATCATCAACCTGGATTTCGGCGCATTTAGTCACTATGAACCTAAATTGACCCCCTGAAAACCGCATTCTATCAGACTACCGCTATTGTTTTTACAGACCAAAATATTTATATACTTATAGTTACTAATTAGTAACTATGGCATTCGATAGAACTACGACAGTTGAAGGAAAGAAATATCGGCAGCTTGTAGAATCAAAATGGGATCCAGAAAAAAAACAATCAAGAATTCATGTAATCAAGCATCTGGGACGAGTTATGGAAAAAGATGGAAAAGAAAAATTAATTCCATCCCAATTAAAATTCGATTCAGTAGATCATGTATATCCCGTTGGTGAATTAGCTTTATTCTGGAAAGTTGCTGAAGAATTTGAAGTTCAAAAAAGTATATCAAAGGCTATCGGCAGAGATGATAAAGATACATCAATGGCAATATTGATCCTTGCAATAAATCAGTTAGTGGGTCGAAAATCCCTTACAAAAATAGGAGATTGGGTATCAGAAACTCCAATTCCAAGATGGACAAAAATCGATACAAATAAATTAAACAAAGATTATTTTTTATCCGCATTGGATAATGTATCAGCACAGAATGAAAATCTGAATAGTTCCTATTCATATAAAATTCAGAATAATATTACTAATGCATGGAGAAAAATAATCGGCAACGAGCCCGAGAGATACTATTTCTATCAGGATATTACCAGGATACGATGGAATGGTAACCAATCGATTTTGGCTGAAAACGGATATGGGGCACAGATTGGCAGACCACATATTGGATTTGGATTAGTCATATCAAAAGACAGCTACATGCCAGTAATGGGATATCCTGTTCGAGGATCAAGTCCAGATAAAACAACTGTTGAAGAAACAGTAGATAATTTATCCCGATGGAAAACCAAAAACATTACGCTTGTATGGGATCGTGGTTTTGTCAGTAAACCGAACATTGATTATGCAAGAAAAGAGCATTTTCATGTCCTTTCTGGAGGACCTCATACTTCAAAGGAGGTTGATGATTGGATTACGAAATATACCGATTCTGAAATCGAAAAACGAGAAAATATTCTTGAAATGTCCCGTGGAAATGGTGTTTACTGTATCGAAGATACTGGAGAATTATATGGACGCAATTGTAAAATTGTTGTTATGTTGGATCCGCAAAGACGCAATAATTCACGTATCGAAAGAGACTTACTTATTCAAGAACTTGAATCTGAAAAATCCGGAAAGAAGATTGCAGAGTTGAAAAAGGAATTGTCCCCTATTGTGAAACCAGCAAGAGGTCGAAGAGGTTATGAAATAAATAGAGATGATGAAGAGCTTGCAAGAAGACTTGATGGAAGATCATTATTCTTTTCGACTGATATTACAATGCCAGGAAAAGAGCTGATAAGGACATATTTTCAGAAAGATCATATTGAAAAGGCATTCAGATATTTAAGGGGTAATGCATGCCTGGCCCCTATCGGATATCAACTTCCAAATAGGGTAGAAGCATATCTTTCTGTTGTCAATTTCATTTCGTATGAATTGATTGCTGCCATCTTATGGAAGATCGAGAAATTCAATCTCGGAATAGGTTATGAAAGCATGATGGAAAAAGCCTCAAAGATATTTGAAATTGAATTTACATCAAAAGGTTCGAAACTTTATCGGTGGACTCATATTTCAAAAGAAGATGAGAAACTTTTCAAACCATTTAATATTTTATCTGTGCGTAGTTAATTGATTTTAGGAAAATTGGTGTTTTGTGAAATGATTGGGAATTTTATCGATACGCAGTGCCATGGTGTCAAAATCGTTCCAGCAAATTAGAGATAATTGATTTCTGATCGGTTCTACCGCATGCGAAATTCAAAACTCAAAAACATAGTTACTAAAATTGTCGATATTCAGGATCAATAGGTGGATTTCCTATCAACATTCTTTTGTGGGCTTTATCAATGATATCATCTGTTCTTTTGAATATTGTAAGTGCCGGATCGTTATATAATTCATAAAATTTAGTATATACTGTATCAGTGTCTAAATCATCTTTTATTTTCTTAAGCTTTTCAATTAATTTTTGTTGTTTCGTATTAAGTGCATCTCTAGCTTTTATTAATTCTGAAAACTCATCTTTTAATGAAGGCGCTGGAACACAAATTTAGAAAATTTAATTTATCCATTTCTATACCCAAATTGCATAGGGTTTAATATAAAGACTTGAGCCTGTCTGTTGAACTTGTCCGAAGATTCCGAAATTGTGTGGACGAATTTGAAATTCTCTTAGCATAATACCGAGATGACTCGTAAGTCCAATCCTCCATTTTCCATTTCCAGTTTCCTGTGAATCCTTGAATTTCGATAAACTACCTCCCATTAAGATGCGTGGCCACAAGGAAAAACCTTCGAGTAGGCTGCTTTGGTCTAATTCAAAAGTAATAAATTGTGCATTATTAATTTCTCTTACAATATCGATGTCAGAAGATCCTTTTACAGTGAATGGTAATTTACCTTTAATAAACATAGGGAGACTTTCAACGGAGATTTTGGCAAGTTTGCCTACTGTAACTATTTTTAACTCTAATAGAGCTATCTTGGAAATAGCAGTTTCAATTTCTACTAGTCTCTGCTCTTCTGTTTTGAATGATGTTTTTCCAGTTTGAGTTTCTGAATCACTAGTCTTAGTTAGTTCAGTTTCTCCGGTAGCATTAAGAATTCCAGAAAAAATCTTTAAACTAAGTCGCCCCTTACCACTCGTTGATTTTTTCTTTTGCTCTGAATCTCGGCGTTCTTTCTCACTAAACTCACTTAGCTGAGAATGCAAGCTATTGATACCCCTTGAATCCAGATATAGGAAGCGACGCAGTTCTAAAGTCATTTCTCGTATACAAATAATGAATCCAACAACTCCGAAATCTATAGTATCCAAGATATTTATAATTAGCCTTATGGTAAAGTTGAGCGCCTTTTTTTTATCTTAGAAGAAGGTTTTCTGAGAATCTACTCCCTTTTCCAGGCATGAGTCTCCAGAAGTCTTCAATGACTAGTCACCGCACTCGGCTATGCTTCGTAAGATGCCCTTTTATAATAATATTCGAAGGGAGCATAATATGAGAAAAACCTCATTGGGGATCGATGGGGAGCCTGCATCTATCACCTATTCAAGCGTGCCTCGAAGCGCAAGAAAGAAAGTATAATAACAGGACATGTGAAGAAAATGTTACGGCGTGAGCAATAACATTGGTGTCCGCGGGTTAAAATCCCACCATTTGGGTCTGCTCCCGAATGAAGAGAAAGGGTAGTGCGATATCGCGAGATATGGTGCGGAGTACCCAAGTATCGTCAACCACAGCCTTAAACAATATGTGAACCGAAAGTGGCCTTAGCGCGATGCGACATCCCTTGAGTAGATGGAAGCTTGAGCAGTAAGTGAACGCTGGGGTGGTTACGGTAAGGATGGTTGAGAATGCTCTCTTGTGTGACCGAGGGAGGTCTCATAACGTCCTCCTCGAAGCTGGATACAGACCCTACACGTTT
>JAUSDC010000229.1 GCA_030650845.1 Candidatus Methanoperedens sp. | reverse complement strand
AGAAGACAGATTTAGAAACAGAATTAGAACCTGAGCCTGAAGAAGCTGAAAAACCAGTTGTTGAGACATCTGTTGAAAACCAGAAGATAGAATCAGAACCAGAAGCAGAACCTGAGCAGGAAGAAGCTGAAAAACCAGTTGTTGAGACGCCTGTTGAAAGGCAGAAGATAGATTCAGAAGCAGAAGTAGAACCTGAGACGGAAGAAGCTGAAAAACCAGTTACTGAGATACCTACAGAAAGTCAGAAGATAGATCTAGAAACAGAATTAGAATCTAAGCCGGTGGAATTCGGAAAACCAATTACTGAGACATCTGCAGAAATCCAGAAGGCAGATTTAAAAACAGAATTAACAGAATTAGATCCCTCAAAAACCATTGAAGCTACAGTACCCCCATCTGAAGCTACAGAAGGACTAACCGGGGCATTATTAGAAGAACCAGAACTTCCAGAAAGTCTGGAAGGCATCATGCGACATCTGGATCGGGATGACACCAAAACCATCTTAAAGGACCGTTTGACACCCGAAAAACAGGCAGTTTATCAACTTCTTGAAGAAAAATTGATGTCTGATGTCGAGTCGCGTATTAAAAAATTAAAAGATATGCAGACTAAGTTCCTTGAAGAAGAAAAGCCAAAGACATTTTTCGGAAAGCTTACGACTTTCTTTACTAAAGAGACGCAAACTATCGAAGCTTATGATATTTCAATACACGGCCCGCTTGTAACATTCGAAGGTCTTGAAGGGTTTAATGAGATCGAACGATACTGGGTCAATGAACCCTATGCCTTTATAGTAATATTATTCGATCCAGATAATAATACATATCTATATTATGCCGCAGAACCTGTGCTAACTGATTTCGAAGACCTGTTCCTTAAAGAAATAAAAGACAGGCTCAAGGATGTACTTCTTGTTGAGACAGTTCAGAGAGAAGAAGATAAGAAAAAGATCCTTACATCAAAGGTCATTCAACTTGTTAGAGATTATGCTATTGATATTAGCCCGCTAACCCTTGAAAAAGTATTGTACTATTCACGAAGGGATTTCATATATTTCGGGAAGATAGATCCACTTATGCATGATAACAGGATCGAGGATGTTTCTTCGAATGGGTTTGATATTCCCATATATCTTTACCATAAGAAATACACCAATATCCCTACCAATATATACTTTAAAGAGAACGATCTGAATTCATACGTTATCAGGCTCGCGCAGCGATGCGGTAAACACATATCTGTAGCTGAACCAATGGTTGATGCCACAATGCCTGATGGCTCGCGTATCCAGATGACACTGGGAACTGAAGTTACTTCACGTGGATCTACATTTACCATAAGGAAATTCAGTGAGATCCCGATAACGCCTGTTGACCTGATCAACTGGAGCACATTCTCTGCAGAGGAGATGGCTTATCTCTGGATATGTATCGAGAACAATAAAAGTTTGATATTTGCAGGCGGAACAGCTTCAGGTAAGACTTCTTCTCTTAATGCAGTTTCATTATTCATACCCCCGCAGGCAAAAATAGTAACTCTTGAAGATACCAGGGAATTAAAGCTTCCTCACCCGAACTGGATACCAGGAGTTACAAGGGATTCATTTACACCGGATGGCAGGGGCGGTATTGATATGTATGAGCTCCTGAGAGCTGCACTAAGGCAGCGTCCAGAATACCTGCTTGTGGGCGAAGTCAGGGGCAAAGAAGCTCTCACTCTATTCCAGGCTATGAGCACAGGTCATACCACTTTCTCGACAATGCACGCAGATTCTGTAGCAAGCGCCATTCATCGACTTGAGAACCCCCCTATTAGCGTTCCCAGGACAATGATACAGGCGCTCAATATAATAAGTATACAGTCTCAAACATATGTTGGGGGAAAAAGAGCTCGTCGCAATATGAAAATTGTGGAGATCACGGATATTGACCCCACAACGAGGAATATTAGAACTAATGATATTTTTATCTGGGACCCGTTAACTGATAAATTCCTCAGGGTAGGTGAGTCCAAGGCTCTAAATGAAATTATGGTAAGAAGAGGCTGGAATCTTTCTGACCTGAGGAAAGAATTGTCAAACAGACAGAAAATTCTCGAGTTCATGGTTAACAATAAAATAACCGATTTTAATGCTATATCAACTATCATTCATGAATATCAGTCCACTCCAGATAAGATCCTTTTAAAACTCAATATAACGGACAAATAGCATGCCAGAAAATAAATTCAGCAGTGATATTGATTTATTTTTTAGAAAATTAAAGAGACTGCCATTCGTCCTGCTCGGAGACAAAATAAAGGCACGTCAGGAAAAGTTCTATGATCTCAGGATAGCATTGCGGCAGGCGCGCATTCCGATGTCATATGAAATGTATATCTCAAATGCCATGTTTTATTCTCTTATTGCCGGACTTATTGGAGCCCTGATAGGGTTAGTGATGGCATATATTATTGTGTCTGTAGTCGGACTTCCACCCACTCTTACAAAACTTACATTCACTGAATCAACTGCCTGGCTTCTCCAGTTCAGGAATATCACCATCTCATTATTTATCGTGATCTTCCTGACCGCTTTGTTAGGGGGAATAACATATGGTTTATTCCTTATTTATCCGGCTTTCCAGGCAGGGGAAAGAAAACAATCCATAGACAAAAACCTCCCCTTTGCAGTAACTTTTATGTTTGCTCTTAGCCGGGGCGGTATGAACGTTATTGATATTTTGAGGGCGATCAGCAAGTCTGAGGACACATATGAAGAGACTTCCCGGGAGATCGATGTAGTTCTTCGTGATATGGATTATTTTGGAAGCGATCTGAAGAGTGCCCTTCATAATCTTTGTGAGATCACACCATCTGAGAAATTAAAAGATCTGATGTATAATCTTCTTACTGTCATAGACAGCGGTGGAAATATCTCTGTTTATTTCAAGGATAAATCCGAACAATATCTCAATACCGCCAAAGTTGAACAGAAAGGATTCCTTGAAACACTGGGTCTGATAGCAGAATCATATGTCACAGCTTTCGTTGCTGGCCCGTTGTTCATTATTATTCTGGGGGTGATGATGGCGGTCATGAGCCACGGAAGCAATGTGATGATATATGCTATTATTTATGCTGTCATACCTATTGGCTCAGTGATGTTCGTTGTAATGATCAGCATCATTACACCAGGTTCACCAGGAGAAGCACCCCTTTTACCCACAGAATCATACGTTGGTGAGATCGTTGTACCAGAGACTGAAGAAAAGAATAAATTTTTAAATTTTATTCAGGCCAGGGGATCTCTTCAGTTTAAAAAAATGCTTAAAGATCCTTTGAAACCTTTTAAAGAAAAACCGATCTATACTCTCGTAATAACATTACCGATCGTTCTCATTTATCTGACAATTACGCTTGTTGGCGCTCTTAAGTCGTATAACATTGTTGACTATATGGATGATCCCATTGTTTATTCATTTTATATTATTGCAATTCCTCTTTTGATATTCCATGAATACAAAAGAGGCTGGGAAAATAAAATTCAATCACAGTTCCCTGATTTTCTGAAAAAGCTTGCAAGTACTAATGAAACCGGTATGACGCTTCGGGATTCAATAAAACTGATGACACGTAGTGATCTGGGGATGGGTAAAGAGATAAAGAAGATATATAATGATATTGACTGGGCTCTTACTATCAATGAGGCTCTGCGCCGCTTTGCGAACAGGGTCAGGACGCATGTGGTAGCTCGTTCAATAACCCTTGTGACAAAAGCTAACGAATCAAGCGGTGATATAGGGGAAGTGCTCACTGTGGCAGCCAGGGATGCAGCCGCAGAACAGGAATTAAAGAACGAGCGAAGCGTAAGTATGTTTATTTATATTATTATTATCTATATTTCGTTCCTTGTTTTCATAGGAATTATATATGTGATCTCCTCAACATTCCTTGAAGAAATGGTGAAAGCAGGTGAAAAGACAACCGCCAGCGGCTCAAGGGCAGTTGCAATGAGTCTGGATCGATCTGGCCTTGCTGATTATAACCGCATCTTTTTCCACGGCGCCCTCATAGAGGGGGCTTTCTCAGGGCTGATCGCCGGGGTAATGGGAGAAGGCAGCGTACTCTCGGGATTGAAGCATTCAGTGATAATGGTGACTATCGGATATCTGCTGTTCAGCCTGTTTGTGCTTTGAAGAAGAGATCGGATTCAAGAATAGCACATGTTCATTTGAACCCAGCCGCACCACCAGCATGCGCGTGAGGGGGGCAGGTGAGGTTATGGATGGTGGTGAGGGTTGGGATTGATATTGGGATGGAGGGACGGGAGAAATTAGCAGCTAAAAAATCGTAATCCAGAATCATTATTAAAATTAACATCGAACTCAACGAACTCACAACGAACTCGGCATATTGCTATGTTTTCACTTTCACGGGGAAATAATATAGACTCAAAAGAAGCGCATCTAATTTTCGAGACAATTAAAAATGAAGCAGATATTTCACAGACTTCGGAATATAAGAACCTGCTGGGCAAAATTTCCGATACATAATCGGACAATATATTGTGGAGTTTGAACAGGGTGGAAACATTAAAGCAGATTATGGCAAAGCCTTACTCTCCAACCTCGCTAAAGATCTAACTTTGCTGCACGGAAAAGGCTTCAGTCGCAGCAATCTGGTGTATATGAGGCTCTTTTTACCAGCGTTATCCAAAAAGTCAGAAGCCTTCTCACCAATTGAGCTGGTCTCACGATGTGGAATTGCTCAAGCTGGACAACGAAATTGAACGCAGTTTCTACGAAAAGCAAGCCATTGCCGAGCGGGTAAAGATAAGGAAGGGATTCTGAAGCTGGCGGCAAAGGGGCAATTGATCGAGCAACCCACAGATATTTTGCGAGACCCCTATATTTTCGAATTTCTGAAAATTCCCGAGATGTTGCCGTCTGAAACATATCTGGAAACCCTTTTGTGCAATCATCTCCAGCAGTTCCTGCTCGAACTGGGCAAGGGTTTTACATTTGTCGGGCGACAATACCGCATCACCATCAATAACACTCACTACAGGGTCGATCTGGTTTTCTACCACCTCATACTTCGCTGTTTTGTGCTGATAGACCTTAAAATAAATGATGTGCGCCACCATGATATAGGACAGATGAACCTGTACATGGGCTATTTTGCCAGCGAAGAGAACGCTGAAGGCGACAACCCGCCCATTGGTATCATCCTCACTAAAGATAAGGATGAACAGCTTTACTTGCCCAACGAAGAGGAACTGCGGCAGGAGTTGGAGATGATAATCAAACTATCGATACCTTTTTGCCACATGCCGTGGCAAAATTACCGTCCGTGTATGAACTGACCCGCGCCCTGCCTGAAAACCTCAGGTCCAGCCTGCCGAGCATTGAGGAACTTGAAGCAGAACTGGGCGGGATGCATAAAGAGGAAAGCAGCGATGAGTAATATACCGGAAGGCTACAGGCAGATGGAAGTGGGTGTTATTCCTGTGAATTTCATATGTCTCAAATTGTAAATCATCTAAATCGCAATCGCAAACGCGATCGATATGGAATAAGTCAGTAATTTTTTATGCTTCGAAGTTTCACTTTCACACCGCTCTGCTAACCCTTTTTAACCATAACGACCAATTAACACGCAATGAACTTCATACACGCCAGCGACTTTCATTTAGGTTATGCGCAATACGGTCTCATCGAGCGCTTCCGTGACTACGCCCGCGCCTTTCATTCAGTCATCCAGTATGCCATTGACCACAAAGCAGAGTTCATACTCATCTCAGGCGACCTCTTCCACAAGCGCAACATAAACGCTCCCACCTACGAGCAGGCGTACAAAGTGCTCTCAGAACTAAAAGCAAAAAGCCCTTCCACGCAGGTTTTTGCCATTGAGGGGAATCATGATCTTGCTTTCCACCAGGACGGCAAGAGCTGGCTTGAGATACTTAACTCGCAGGGCTTGCTCAGGCTCATCAGGCTGAAAGAAGCTAACGGAGTCGAGCGTATGGGGGATTATATTGAACTGGATAATGTCCGTATCTTCGGCGTGAAATACCTTGGCTCAAACACCGCCTCATTCATTCCCCAGATAGCAGAAGAGATAAAAAAAATAAGCGCTGCGAATGGGGAAAAATTCACCATCCTGATGATGCACTTTGGCATGGAAGGGCAGGTAAAACAGGAGGCATCCGGAGAGATACCATACAGTTCGCTTTTGCCCCTTAAGGAAACGGTGAATTACCTGGCGCTGGGTCATTACCACATGAACTACGAATTCGATGGATGGGTATTCAATCCAGGCAGTGTGGAAATGATATCCATGAACGAGTATGAGCAGCCAAAAGGCTTCTATCACGTAAGGGATGGCGGCGCAAAACTCATAACTCCTGTGACCCGCGCAGTGCGGCGCATTAAGCTCGATATGGGCAGTATCGAAACTCCTGATGAATTGTACTCAAAGATCGGTTCAAAGATCGAGAGTGAACGCACACTGCAGCCAGATGCTCTTGTTGAACTCATACTCTACGGGGACATGGGTTTTCCCAGGTCAGAAATAAATATCGAGCGGATAAACGACATGCTCAAAGAGCAGTTCAAGCCGCTCTGGTCAGAAATTAAAATAATAAGGAGCAATTCAAGATATGCGGTAAATGCTGGCGATCTTCACGGCATGACGAGGGAACAGATAGAGCTCTTTGTTTTTTCTGACATGGTAAAGAATGACACCAGATACAGGGACCATGCAGAAGATATCGTTAAAAATATCATGGACGTAAAAAAGAAGGTCGATGCGAGCCTTGACCCTGCGGATATCCAGAAGGAATTGCGATGGGGGTTTGAAAAGATCAAGAGCAAAGGTATGGTGAACGAACATAAAGCAGAAGCGACACAGCAAACGCTTCTCTCAAGAATTGGGGAACCATAGATGCTTATCAGATCGGTGGAATTAAAGAACATCAAATCATACAGCCATGCAACGATTGAATTCAAGGTTGGCATAAATGGTATATGCGGGCAGAACGGGGACGGCAAGACAACGATACTTGAGGCAATAGGTTATGTGCTCTTCGATTACCTGCCATACAGCGAAAAAGATTTCAAACGGCGTGGTGAGAACTCAGCTTACGTCACGGTTGAATTAACCGCGAATGGGGAAGAATACAGGCTCACAAGAAAACTTGGCGGGGAATTCACAATCATTGGAAAAGGTGTGAACATTGCAGGAAAAAAGGATGCATTCGCGTGGTTATCAGGCAATCTGTTCCCTCTCTCAAATCCGGAAGAGCTTCCCGGGATATTTGAAAATGCAGTCGGGGTGCCGCAGGGTATGTTCACTGCTGCTTTCATGAACCCGCCAGCTAAGAGGCAGAAAATATTTGATGAGGTCATGAAAGTTGAGGAATACAGGAAGGCGTACGATAACCTGAGAGATACGATGGCGCTTATAGAAAAGGATATCAACAGCATTGAAAATGATATCAGCGGCTTACGCATCAGGACTGAGAGATACGGGGAAAAAACGTCTGAACGGGACAGGCTTAATGTAAATATTGAGGATCTGCGAAAAGGGATGAAAGAATCCAGCGAGAAACTGAACATAATAAAAGCCAGTCTTGAGGCGCAAAGAAAACAGAAAGAAGAACTTGATAGACTGAAAAACGAGGTGATCAGGCTTGGGGCAAAACTGGAGGGGCAGAACCAGCAGCTTAAGAAAGCTACAGAGGAATACATCAGGTCTGAACAGGCGCAAAAGATAGTCTCTGACCTTTCAGGGATGAAAGAGAAATACGAGGAAGCCAGGAAGAACCTGGAAAAATTCGATGAACTGCGAAAAATGCGCGAATCCGTTGTACAAAAAATGAACCGGAATCAGAACGAATTATCTCTTCTGTTAGATAAGAAAAAACGAATTGATCTTTTGAAGGTGGAGATCGAGAAAAAGACAGTAGAAAAGAATGCGCTAGTACCATCTATCAGCGAACAGATAGACCTTGAGAAGAAAATCGATGGGAAAAACCAGGAACAAGCCATAGCGATGAAAGAAATTAAGGACGTAAAGAGCAGGATGGATATAGTGGGTTCAAAAAACATATGTCCTGTCATAAAGGGTGTAGCATGCAATTCGGTTAGTGATTTTTCCACGTATTTCAAAGAGCAGCTTGCAGGTGCCCATAGCGCTCTTGAAGCATGCCAGAGTTCACTCAAAACACTGGAATCGGAGTTAAAGGCGATAGGGGATCCGCGCGCCAAAATGAATGGATTGGAAATCCTTATCAAGAACCGGACAGAGGAAGTAGCGGCGCTTGATCTTGAAATAAAGAACATCCCGGAAAAGGAGAATGCAGCAAGCACTATAAAATCAGCAATGGAAAAGTTCAGCACTCTTGACAGTGACATGACAGAAGCAAAGCAAAAGATCAGGGAACTTGAGCCGCTTTATCAGAAATACATCCAGAACCTCTCTCTTGCCGCCAGGATCATGGAACATAAGAATGAGTGTGAAAGGCTTAAGAATTCGATCGCTGAAAGTGAGGGAATACTCAGTGAAGTTAATATTCGGGAAACTGAAATGCGCAATAGCTTTAATGAAAAAGATCTTGAGCGAACGCATATCTCATACGAAGAGAGGGGGGCCAGGGTAAAGGGCTTCCAGGTTGAAATAAAAGAGAAAGAAGGTCAGCTTCAAAAGTTGAATAGAGATATCATTGAAATGGAAAAGTTCCTTGCAGACATCGCGGGACTTGAAATAAAGCTTGAGAATGAGAAACGCTTCAGGGATTATTCGAAGTTCGTGCGTGAGACACTTCGCGATTCAGGACAGCATATAGTGAGTGAGCTGATAGGAGAAATAAGTGGGGAGGCAAATAACCTCTACTGCTCTATCATGGATGACTTCTCACAGGAACTGCGTTGGAGCGAAGATTACATGATAAAAATAATAGACAGCGGCGAGGAGAAAATATTCCAGCAGTTAAGCGGCGGAGAGAAAATGGGCGCCGCCCTGGCGGTGCGGCTTGCGCTCTTGAAGATCATTTCAAGTTCTGATTTCGTTTTTCTTGATGAACCCACACAGAACATGGATGAGATACGAAGAGAAAAGCTGTCAGAACAGATAATGAATATCCGCGGATTCAAACAGG
>JAUSDC010000228.1 GCA_030650845.1 Candidatus Methanoperedens sp. | reverse complement strand
ACCTGAGTAATCCGTGAGGAAGCAGGAGTTTGCGCTTACAAGATCCTCGGCATGAACTGCAACCGGTTCGCCATTATCCATAACGATCGGCAACCCTATTTGCGGGAAGTCCATGCCAAGTTGCGAGGCGAGCATCGCTGCGGACAGCCTCTCCTGCTTTATCTCATCCTTACCTGTTATCAAGGTTGGTGTCTTTACTACTCCTTTCTGGGGAGCATTGGAAACTAATTGTTGCATATTTCTAAGATTCCTCCAATAGGTTTACTCTAAAGTATGTTCCTGTCGCGAACAAATCCTGTGAGAAAACGTCTCTCTTTACTGGATATATTTCCTAAAGGAACATACAATCCCGTTCTAATAGAAGCAAAGGAGTATGGGATTCGTCACACCATCTTATCTGAGTGTGCGAATCCTGCCTGGGTTTGGTCTGCCCTTACCCTTTGCTGTTGTAAATCGAAAGAGATCACAGCGACTTCAGCAGAATATGTGGATTTTCTCGATGAATAATGTGAGCGCAAACCAGAAAATAGAGTTTATATGAATGAAAAGAAATTCAGTAACATTTTAACATGAGTGAAAACATTTTTTCTTCCTATGAAAAATCAGTTATAAGGCAAGTTTTGGATGAGATTGCAGAATCTGTTTTCAATGATCTGGATAATCTTGACGTTGAGAGCGAATTGGAGGACGAGGAAGAAATACAGCAGAAAGATGTTGATCAGGATGAACTGGCATCCAAAATATATGACGACGTACTGGAGTCTTATCTTGATGTACTCAGGGAGTATCAAAATCATTCAAGGGATGATTCAGCAACAATTCAATGCATGGGAATATTGAAAGGGATTTACAGGTTTGAAAATGAAAGCATGAACAACTTCCTTGAATGGGGGCTATATGACAATCATGAAAATTTCAAACAGGTAATTGAGGAGTGGAGAAAGGGGAACACTGATCCAAGGAATCTTAAAGAGATGGATGAATTTGTGATGGAAAATTTTCCCGATTGGCGTGAAGATATATTGAGTATTGAAAGATATTCTGATGAAAATCATGTTAGCGCGTAGAGTGTGGGCATTCAGCCCGAATTCTGGAGGAAAGAAAATACCAGATCTGGTTAGACATGTTATTTAAGATTTTCTACAGCCAATTTCATAAAATATCCAGAGCTACAGCTAATTGAAAGGGGGGACATTCCGCTGTCCCCCCTTAAAC
>JAUSDC010000227.1 GCA_030650845.1 Candidatus Methanoperedens sp. | reverse complement strand
ATTACCACAGTAGTGGATTTGAGCCTGCAGGAGGATTTTGGTTTTTCTGCAATCATAAGCGTGGGCAACCAGGCAGATATGGGGTTTGATGAATTCCTGAAATTTGTGTCAGATGATGCGGATACTAAAAGTATAATTCTTTATATCGAGGAAATAAAAAATGGCAGGGCGTTTATGAAGGTTATCGGTGAGGTTGCTGAGAAAAAACCTGTTGTAGTATTAAAATCCGGTGCATCAAAGAAAGGTCAGAAGGCAGCATCATCCCATACCGGCTCTCTTGCCGGGAGTTATGAGGTGTACATGGCTGCATTTAAACAGGTAAGAGTAATAACTGCAGAATCCCTGAAAGAGGCATTTCAAATTGGTGAGTTGCTGGCTTCTGAAGGCCATCCCGAGGGAAACAGGGCAATTATCATTAGCAATGCAGGAGGCCTTTCAGTTCTCGCTTCAGATTATGCCGAGAAATACGGGGTTGAGGTGATAGATCTTCCTGAAAAATTACTGGATGAGTTCAATTCCTTTCTGACGCCGCAGTGGAGCCATGAGAATCCAATGGACCTGGTTGGAGACGCTGGTGCAGATCGATACGCCCGCGTATTTGATGTAATGATCCGCAACCAGGATATATGGGATATTGCGTTCGTTGTTGCGGTACCTTCCCCCTTTCTGGATCCAAGGCACCTTGCTCAGGAGGTTGTACGGTTTTCGAACCACACTCAAAAAATGATAGTCGGATGCGTGCTGGGAGGCGATAGCATGAGGAGCGGCGTACATGTTCTGAGAAAAGCATCCATACCGAATTTTTCCGAGCTTGAAGAGGCTTTCAGGACTGTTGGAAAGCACTGGGCTTGTAAAAAAGTTTATGGTGAATGAGATGAAGAAAATGAAAAAAAGCTATAGGGATTCGGAGCAGTAAAGCTTTAAGATTTAAACAAAATTTAACCCCAAGGCCTGATAAACCATTTCTTATAGCCATGTTTATCAGGAACGGTATGAGGGATTCGATCATGCGTGCCTCTTTCAACGGCTTTGCGTCTTCATGATCGCTGCATATAGCCAGATCGGCATTGATGTCCTGATCAATCTTGCACAATTTCCGGTAAGAAAGATTATGGTAGGCAGAGAACACTTTCACCCCTGGAAGAAGATGCTGGAAACGAAGGGCTGCACACCCCTCTTCAGGCGGTGCGTATTCAAATGACCCATTTTCTTTTTTCATCGGGACGACCAAGGATATGACTATCTGATCCTTTAGAACCGGGCGAAGACATTCAATGAGACTTAACGCAGCTTCGTATGGAACTGAGAGAACGGCGATATCAGCTTATTCCACCGCTTCTTTATTGCTTTTTCCGTCGGTCTAGCATTCTAAGCCCTGATCTGTGAGCTTGCATGAATAGCCGCATGCAGCATTCTTTGCTTTTTCAACCATTCTTTTCCTGTCAGTTTATGTTAACATGCTTCTATCAAACCTCAAAAAAGCCAGTCTGCAATTGATATAGTTTTTACAAGTCTGATGAAGGCATTGAAGGATGAAATAAACCCAAATGCGGCAATCAAGAGATGAGCTTTCTTCCTATTCGGTGAATAGTTGCTCTTTATAGTTAATCCTGCCATAGCGCCTAATATCGCGGAAATGGCAGTAAAAAAACCAATCCACTGCTCTGCTGTTTGAGGGAGATATGAAGGATTGAGAAGCGTAAAAATGATAGACCCATCAATTATACCAATAATAGCGATTGGCAGATTCAGTATACCAAAAAGTCTGCTAAGCCACAAAACAATTCTATCAACGGTAGCCACGCTCAATCCATCTCACACTTACTCTCTAAGTGCAGGAAGAATGGCATTTACATGTTCCTCTGGCAACTTTCATTATCTTTCTAATCTTCAAGTCTTCACCTCTTACAGGTTTATTATTTTAATTCTTTAATTGTCTTTTGGTTTAAATTTGCAAAATTTTATTAAGTTTTTTCTTTATCTATTTAACCAGAAGTCGCTTAAGAGAAGAGATTTATAAGGATCAGCAACACGCTTGAAACAAAATTTTATTGGAGGTGAAAAAATGGGCTGGTTTGACAAATATTGTGAAAAATGCGGCATGAAGGTTGACAAGAAGACTGCTCCTCAGCGTTTTGGGAAGTATTTTTGCTCCGAGAAACATGCCGAAGAATATGTGTCTGATATAGATAATAAAGGGAAACGCTCTCCTGAACAGCAATGCGGTGGCTAATGCTGCTGAAAAGTTCAAAGAAGAAATTGTTGTAGCAGTTACGACTTCTTTGAGTACGAAATATGCTGTTTTTCGGGGTGGGAGGTAATAGCGACCGCAGAGGCGCCGGTGCTACAATAATCATTTTCGTGGTCTCCCTTGTGGTATGGATCATAAGTTTCCTGCTCATACGTGCTCTTTCAAGATACTGCGAGTTCGCTGCTGATAGGGGTTCTGCAATAATCACAGGATAGCCTTCACATCTTGCCTCTGCACTTATGGCAATCAACAGGGTCATGGAACGTGTACCTCGCGCGACTTAAGGGAAGTGGAACGGTGGTATCCGCTGTGGTATATTCAATTATGAATTATTTTTTATTCTTTGACGGGGCGTGCATGGATGTTTATTCCAAAATTAAATGGTATTTTTTTATTATAAATGTAAAAAATCAGTAAATGTTGTTTGACTTTTTAAAGCAAAAACCGGTTAAGGAATAAGCATAGATACTAACATATTAAGAATTAAGAGGTGAAGTCTTGGACACGGTTGATATACTAACATATATTTGTAAAAAAAGAGACGAATTTGTCGCAAAAGGATTGGATGTAGGGGGTGCCTTAACAAAAGCAAAGCATGTAATAGCTGAAGAGTATCATATAAACTTTGAATCAATAAACAAATTGGTTCCAAGTAAGGTAAATCAATCGAGATAGAAAAAATGAATTCACTGGCAGTAATTAGAGCGAATGACAGTTCTAAATTAAGCACAGCACTTCGTGACCTTGTGAAGTATGGTCATATGTCATACTCCAGCGTTCCGAAAAGGCTTGAACCAGGGTTTGCAGACAGCATACTTGTAAATGTAATGAAGTCTCCATTAAAAATAGGGTGCACGGCTGCTGCGGTTGTACCGTTGATGGATTCAGCCAGTGCCGCCATCAGCAGACTGAGGAAAATTCATCCTCCAGCTCATGTGATAATTGTGAGCCCGATGCATGAGATTTACCATGAGCTGATAGGCTGCATCGAAATGTTGCCAGAGGCATTCCCACATAAGTTTGCAAAATCAAAATCTTATTTGTGATTATGTGCAGCCGAATGTGGAAAACATAAATCTGAGCACTGCAAAAAATGCGCTACATAAATATTCCCATCAGGAATCTTGTAATTTTAAACCGAAAATTGCTTTAATAAATAATAGAAATATGGTTTAAATTGAGTGACTCAACATGAAGGACAAAGAAATGATAACGGTGATATTTTTTATGCTCATATTTGTTGCAGCGCTTGGGTTGGCAGCTTTAATGCTGATGCAATAGCTATAATTAAAAACGGGCAGCGGTGTAATAACATGGAAAAGTATGATACGATCATCGTCGGCGCAGGTCCGGCAGGGCTAAGGACTGCACGAGTGCTGGCAGAAGCAGGTAGAAATACACTGGTACTGGAGAAAAACAGGACAATCGGACAAACAATATGCGCTGGCGGTCTAACCATCAGGGATAAGGACTTTGTTCCAAAAAATATCATTGATTCTGAATTCACTTACATGCTCCTGCATACAGCAAAAGGATCATACGAAGTTGACCTGGGCAGCCATCCTGTGTTTACGGTGGACAGGGAAAAACTCGGGCAGTGGATGGCAAAAGAGGCTGAAAAAGCAGGCGCCCTGATAAGGACATCAAGCCGCGTCAGTGCTGTTGATGAAAACCATATCGTTGTAAACGGTGAAAAAATAGGTTTTGATCATTTAGTAGGAGCTGATGGTTCTAACTCGATCGTCAGGAAATCCCTGGATATACCTGTTGATAAAACTGGAATAGGGATCCAGTATGTTAGCAAAACACTGAGAAAGGATTTTGAGGTCTTTGTAGACGACTTTAACAATGTTCTTAAGTACGGCTGGATATTTCCACACAAAGGCTTTACATCAATAGGTATGGGAGGAAAGACTGGAAAAGGCGCATTGATGAGGTGTAGCCTTGATATGCTATGTGACAGGTTAAATATTGAAAGAACGAGGTTCGAAGCTGCACGTATTAACATTGATTATAAGGGATTTGTTTTCAAAAACATGTTCTTAGCAGGCGATGCAGCAGGTTTTGCATCAGGATTGACAGGTGAGGGGATATACCAGGCTATCTTATCTGGAGATGATATCGCAAAAGGGATACTCAATAAAGAATACAGATATCCCGGGATCAAAAATATATTAAAAATAAAAAATCGTCAAGAACAAATTCTGCGCATCTTAAGTTTAAACCGGAACATTCCTGAAATTGTTTTTAATAAAGCTGTTCCTTTTTTCTTGAAGAGGAGGAATTTATGCAGAATGATAAACAATAAATACAATCTGGTATAAAAAAAATATGGGTCGTGATTATATGGAAAAACTAAATACAAAAGTTTTAGCATTATCTCTTGGGGTATTTCTCGCAGTCATCTATATTATCTGCGTATTGTTTGATCTGCTCTTGCCCGTTTATGAGATGAGAAGAGTATGGTCTCTCCTGCTGCCCGGATTTACCTGGCTCACTCCATCAAGTTTTTTACTCGGCCTGGCAGAGTCATTTGCCTGGGGTCTGCTGGCAGGAATTATTTTTGTACCGATATATAATTACTTCAGTGACAGATTGAAGGGAAGGTAAAATGAAATACCATGCTTGTAGCAGGTTTAGGCCCGGCTGGAGCAACCGCAGCCTATGAGTTGAGTAAAAACGGATTAAAAGTGCTGGCGCTTGATAAGCAGAAACATCCAAGATACAAACCATGCGGTGGCGGGCTTACTGCCAAGATCGAAAAAATTCTGGAACCTGATTTTAAAACCGTAGTTGAGAGAACCGTATGTAAAGTGAACTTTACCTTTAAAGGATCCGGCGACATCCGCGCTGTATCCGATCGACCGCTGGTGTATATGGTGATGCGGGATGTCTTCGATAACTTCCTCGTTGAGAAAGCAAGAGCTGCTGGAGCCGAAATACATGAGCAGGAGAAAGTCACTCAAGTGGAAGAGGGAAAGGACAGCGTACTTGTAATGACAGATAAAAATACATATTTCGCAAATATTCTTATCGGAGCGGATGGGGTCAACGGTAAAGTCGCAAGGTCAATCGGGCTCAAACCCAAAAAGAGGACTGCTGTACTCATAGAAGGCGAGGTTAAAGTAAAAGAGAAGCGGTTCAAAAAAGTAGAAGACGAGATACAATTTGATTTCGGTTCTGTCCCGTACGGCTACGGTTGGATTTTCCCGAAAGCTGACCACTTCTCCCTTGGTGTTGGTGGATTGAAGGAGATGATAAAGAACCCCAAACCCTACTACTCTGAGTTCCTGTCAGACCAGTACCTGCTTGATGATATTGAGAGCGAACGTAAATTTGGCTACACCATTCCAATTTTTGATGGAGAATCAAAAATCATAAGCTCACGTACCATGCTGGCTGGAGATGCTGCCGCTCTTGTGGATCCTTTCCTCGGCGAGGGGATATATTATGCAATACGCAGCGGTCAGATCGCGGCAGAGGTTGCTGAAGGTATACTGAATGGCAAAATAACAACTGCGGTTTATCAGGAACGCATAGCTCAGGAAATATACCCTGAATTTGAGTATGCGCGAAAGATCGGCATGGTCTTTTACACCTTCCCAAAAATAGGATATGAGCTGCTGAAACGCTACCCGGAATTTTATGAACTGATATTCGATGTTGCAAGGGGAGAAGCAAGCTATGAACAATTGTGGAGTAAATTGAAAAGTAAAGCAGGCATCGAGATTCTGGCATTCATCGGACTTCTTAAAACAAAACCCCAGGATGTGCGAGAGATGTATGATTCAATAGCAGGACAGTATGATGCCTACGTATCCCTCTGGAAAAATACCATGGGAAAAGGAGTGTGGAATTATTTTGAAGAATTATTACAGAAAAATGTCAAAGAAGGGGCAATGGTCCTTGATGCCGGCACCGGGACTGGAGAAGCAATTAAAGCCGTACTTAAAAACTCAAATCCCTCAAAAGTTGTGGGTATCGATATCTCAAAAGGGATGTTGAAAATAGCACGAGAGAAAATCAAAGATAAAAGAATCAGTTTCGGGGTGCAGGATTTCTCAACCCTTCCATATCCGGACAATTCCTTTGATGTTGTCACCTGTACATGGGCGCTGGAAACGTTGAAGGAACCCAAAAAGACTGTTTCAGAGTTTCTGCGGGTGATAAACGAGGACGGCTTCGTAATCTATGCTTTCCACAGCTTACCTATCGATATTTTCGGGCGGTTATACTCATATCTAATGGAACGGCTGCTGAAGAAAGAATTCGAACTCCGCTTCCTCACTCCAAAAGAACGCCCCTTCCACAAATGCGGCAGGTCAAGTATCGGCAGTTTTGCGGGAGGGCTTGCTACGGTTGTGGTTCTCAGGAAATGCTGCAATGTAACCGATGAAACTGCGCCGTGCCTGATCGGCGAGGAAGAAATACCGGATAGTTACACTCGTTAGACAGGACTTGGAATGTTAGCGCGATGAATCCCAATCAAGAGTCTTCAGTTGTTGAGGAACTGGCGGAAAAAATCAGCTCCGTTTTTTCCATCTATGAAATCCAGCAAGCTGAAGATACGATATATTTCTTCGGGATGCCAAGAGAAGATGGAAAAGGAATACATCAAAAATTATGGGCTATTTTTACTGAGAAAGGGTATCAGTATTCTATTAAATATGAACTGGGGGAATACATATTGATAGCTTCTCCATTTAAAGCCGCTGGGGAGCGGATATGGATAAATCTTGTGCTGGCTCTTGCCACTTTTTTGACCACAATGGTAATGGGTTCATTCCTTTTCGGTGCAGACCCAATCAGTAATCCATCTGATGTCTTGAAAGGTATCCCGTTCACTATCGCTATTATGACTGTACTGGGAGCCCATGAAGCAGGACATTACATTGTCGCGAGAAAGCACGGCATGCATACATCGTTACCGTATTTTATCCCGTTCCCAAGCCTGATAGGTACAATGGGAGCAGTAATAAAGCATCGCGGGCCTATACCTGATCGGAAAGCTCTTTTTGATGTCGGAGTATCGGGCCCCCTTATTGGCCTTTTTGTATCCATTCTAATTACTGCTATTGGTCTCCTTCAACGCCCTATCCAGGTAACAGGAGGGGGGGCTCAAATCCAACTGGCTCTTCCGCCTCTATTTGAATTCATAACATATTTTATACCTCTGAATGAGACAGCACCATTGCATCCGGTAGCATTTGCTGGCTGGGTTGGGATGCTTGTAACAGCCTTGAACCTTATTCCGGTGGGACAGCTTGACGGCGGGCATGTCCTTCGCGCAATGGTGGGTGAGAAAGCGTCCCGTTTCTCAAGGATTCTGCCGTTCTTGCTTATTCCGCTTGGATTTTACATTACATATTTCCAGAACCGTGACGGATTAATGTGGGTATTCTGGGGACTTTTCCTTTCTTTATTTGCCGCCTCCGGTCATCCCAAACCAGTTAATGACGATATTCCTCTGGACAAAGGAAGAATGGTTCTTGGGATCATTGCTTTTATTCTTGGGCTGCTAAGTATAACACTTGTTCCTATCCAGGTACGATAGGTTCATTACGAGTACTGTTGGTCTATTATCAATATATAGGATAGGAGTGACCGGATATTGGGGAGTGGTGGAAAAAAAGTTGGTGGTTTTTCCGGTCACTAATCAATAGGTTAGAAACTGATTTTTTAAGTGAGTTGTGGTTTAAATAAGACAAATCAAAATAATGCTTTCTTAACTTTTCAAAACTGCATATTAATTTAGTTTTCTCGAATAAAATTCCCGTGCCAGGTATGATACCATACTTGTCCTGAGTATCCATTCACATCCAGCATACCATACATTTTGTTATCCTTCTTTACATCAAAATGGTAGTAACCATTAAACATTCCCCTATCTTCAGCCTTCGTTCCTAGGAGTCGAGAATCCAAAAACTGCTGCGCAGATGCTATTGCCTGCTCTTTTGTCTGGGTCATGGCGCCTGGTTGTGTACCCATCATTCCATATTTTGTGTTCCACATCATAGTGGGACCCATTTCAAGAGAAATAATACCGCTGTACTTATCAACGACAATCTGATATGCTTTTATTCCGGTGCTTTTTTCCATATATTCGGCATAGAAGTTGAATTCCCATTCCTCAAGGTCACCAAGCTCAATGTCAGGGTTATTCTGGGCAGACAGGTATTTCTCTGCGATATATTTTGCCTGTTCCAGGTTAACCAAACTTCCATTTGAATTATACGGGACGCTGCCGCTTGTGAGCATATTTCCCCCCATCATCTGCATCATATTCCCCATCATGCCAGCGCCCATCATACCTGAACCCATCATGCCCCCAGAGCCTCTCATCATTCCACCACCCATCATACCTCCATAGCCATCCCATTGAGGTGAATACCCTCCATAAGCGGAAGTAGAGTAACTGGAACTGAGAGCCAATCCCGCGATGCCTACAACAATCAATACAACAGCCAGTATACCAAGCGTTTTCTTAGACATAACTTACCTCCCAGCCAATTCTCAAATCTGTCATTTCCTTGCTGTAGCATCCACTACCTTTTTTAGTTTGCTCTCAACTTGCTCTGCAATCGGTAAAAGTCCTGGATTGCCAACTTTTCCAAGCTGCACAGTAGGTAAGACTGCACTGACAAATGTTTTTCCACCCTTAACATAAACAATGACATTGCAGGGGAGAAGAACTCCGATATCTTGCTCGGCGGTAAGCGCCTGGTGTGCCAGCGGCGGATTACATGCTCCCAGGATTATGTAATCATCGAAATCTACATTAAGTTTGGTCTTAAGAGTTTGTTTGACATCTATTTCTGTAAGGACTCCAAAACCTTCTTTTTTGAGTTCATCCTTTACTTTTGCAACAGCATCAGCATAACCTAACGAAACAGATTTTTTGTAGTTGTACATTTTGAATTTCCTCTATCTTCTTTTATGACAGGTCTTTCTTTTTCTCTTCAAATTCTTCCTTACTTATCTCTCCCCTGGCGTACTTTTTCTTCAGGATTTCAAGGGCGGATTCTTCTCCTCTTTTAGCCCCGCTTCCTTCCCACAGGTATTTGATGAGCAATACAAGCCCTATGATTACCAGTATCCAGAATATTAACCCCAAAATCCAGTAACCTCCGCCCATCATACCATAACCGTAACTGTCCATCATTCCGAATTGCATATTTGACCTCCACTAATAATAATTGATTTTGGTACTATAAAAAGATAGAGATAACCTCTAAAAATGCATGTTTTTTCTATACACCTCTCAAGATAGCAGTTAATAGTAGCACCAATATGCCCAAAGACAGGTTAGTTTTTACTAATGCCAGGATTGTATCTGGTTTTGGGGCAAAAGATGCCAACTTCGTAGAAAGAACAAAACTAATCCAGGTAACAATGAAAATCATTATCAATGTTACAAGGTGTTTTCCAAGCAAAACAATTCCATACGTCATGCTAAGAATGTCTTCAAAAGCTATACGGTTGGTGGTAATTGAAATACCTGTAAGGATCAGCACCACGATGCTCAACCAGGCAAAAATGATGAAACGCTTCAATACCTTAGTTCCAAGTATCGGACGCTGGTTTTGGTCAATTATGGTCATTGAAGGGCGAAGTACCAGTAGATTGAAAGCCATTCCGCCAATCCACATTACAGTTGCCAGATAATGCAGCCAGAGCGTAATAATTTATATTGTTTCTATTTTATCACCTCTTTTGTATGTATAAATAACTGCCCCGGTCTTAAACAGCAATGTCATTAAGTTAGTGAAAAAGCAGTTTCCATAGTCAGCTTTTAAGACTCATTTGTTTTGTTATCTGCCCATCCCTATAAATAAGTACAATCAGTTTGGATATGACGACTTAATATATTGCGTATAAATTTCTAATAATATTATTGGATCTTCATCATTTGTTAAATTTTAAATCTACTTTTGCCCCATCATCGCTTTTTGCAGTAACTGTGTTTGGTTTCCTGAGTAGAGACTCCAATTTATTAAATAAGCGTTGACATTGACGGACCCCAAGCTTGATATCATACTTTTCTTTCAAATGAAGACTGAGTATTTTTCCATCCCATATGTTTTGTGTATATCCAAAAGAACCGGGATTCTGTCTCAAGTCCGACTCAATATTATTGAGAATTGTTCTATCTATAACAGAGGGACGCCCGGAACGTTTTTCTTCACGTAAACCTTCAAAACCGTTTTCATTAAATTCTTTCACCCAATATTCAATTATTCTAGGACTATCACCAAGAATCTTTGAAACTTCAGGGCAACTGAATCCCTGGCAGAGGAGAAATACACCATGTAGTCGATGATCATATCGTGAATCTTCGGAACGAGCGATTTCTTGTTGTATAGCTACTTTCATTATGTCGACATTTTCTATTTCCAATCTTTGCATAATACACCTCAGTTATCTATATAGTATATAAACCAAAGTATATTAATTTATGCGCAATTACTTATGACACTATGTATAATATAATTAGATGACAAATACGAATAATATACTTTTAATAACTTTTTTACGAGAGTTTATGAAAAATAGTTTGATAATAGACATTTTTAGGTCCAAGGATAGTGATTTCACTCGAGACAGAAAGCTACCATTTTGGACAACTACCGTATTGATCCTTACAAGTTGGAAGACATCAATGCACAACAGATTAAACAAATTTTTTGATGATTTTAATTTATTGGATGTGATGCCTACAGGCAGTGCTTTTTGTCAAGCAAGGAAAAAAATAAAGCCTGAATTATTTATAGCTTTAAAGGACGAAACCGTAAAACTTTTTTATGATATTTATGATAAAGCAGGATTAGTAAAACGATGGAAAGGACGTTTTCTTTATGCAATTGATGGTTCATATTTTAATATTCCCGACACTGAAGAAACAAGAAAAAAATACAGCATACAGACAAATCAATATAAAGATGGAGCCGTCCAGGCTCTATCTAGCTTTTTATATGATGTCATGAATGAAATCTGCATAAATGCTGTAATTAATGAAAAAAAAAGTGAAAAAAGTTCCATATTCAGTGATCATGTGAAGAAATTCACAAAAGAAGCCATAATTATTTATGACCGATTATATGCCGATTATTCCGTTTTATCCTTCCATGTGAAAGGAGGTTATGACTTTGTAATTAGATGTTCTATTACTTCTTCATTTAATGAAGTGAGTGATTTTGTTAAGAGTGATTGTTTAGACAAAATCGTGAGTTTAAAAGTTAGTAAAGGGCAGAAAAAGTTTGTTAAGGAAAATGGGTTGCCAAAAGTTGTAACCGTGAGACTTGTGAAGGTTATATTGAGTAATGGAACAATCGAAGTTCTAATTACTTCTTTATTAGATGGAAAGACATACAAACTGGAAGATTTTAAGTGGCTTTATAATAAACGCTGGTGTATCGAAACTTATTTTTCGAGGTTAAAGAACTTATTAGAAGTGGAAAGATTTGGTTCTAAAACCGTGATCGGTATAGAGCAAGATTTTCACAGTTTAATCTTTCTAAGCACTTTGGAGAGTGTAATTATAAAGGAAGATGAAGAGAAAATAGGCAAAGAAAATCTTGATAAAAAACTTAAATATAATTATAAAATCAATAAATCTGTTTCATATACAGCTATCGCAGACCATATTGTGGACCTACTATTGAATCCTGATGTACCTCCTTCAGAAATTTTATCTAAGCTTAGTAGACTTTTCAAGAATGGATCAAGTCCCCAGCGTCCTGGAAGGCGGTTTGAGAGAAAAGATAGGACGTTGACCCAGAAATTGAAGTTTCATAAGTATGAAAAGAGAATTTGTGCTTAACTTAATGACATTGGGTCTTAAACAGGGGCAGGGACATTTCAAATTTTGTTTAAGATTTGTTCGTATTCTTCGTTATCGTCATCTTTATTTTTGCTTTCTGTGGAATCATGCAGCTGCTGGTCTTTATTTTTATTAATGGGAAGGCACTGTCGGCACATCTTTTTCACCTCCTTTTATCTTTAAAGTTACTTCAGTTAATAAAGTATTTAAACTATCAAGTTTATAGTTAAATAGCAGCTATTAAAAAAAGAAGTAATTATGCAAAAGGAAAGCAAGAGATGCATCTCACGCGAGGATGACGTATGTTTGTGTTCTATCGAAGGTATCATAGGCATCCTCAGTAAAAAATGGTCATTGCTTATTATCAGTGCAATAGGAAATAACCATAAGTTGCGCTACAATGAACTTGAAAAAAAGCTGGATAAGATAAGTCCAAAAACGTTGGCCGATAGGTTAAAAGAACTGGAGAATGCAAACATTATCAAAAGAGAATCATTTGCTGAAATACCTCCGAGAGTGGAGTACTCCCTTACCAAAGAAGGAGCAGATCTGAGAAAAGCTATAATGCCTCTGATGAGATGGGTCTCATCGAGAGATGGAAAACTTTCCTCTTAACGTTTACTACCACAAAAATATGAACTTACTCCAATCGCTTGTTTTATTCTCTCGCTGTTGCAATGTATCCGATATCGTTCACGGTTTTTGCAATATCCGATACTTTCAATGATGCCGGATCATACTCTACGACTGCCATTCTCTCGTTCAAAGAGACCTTTGCGCTCTTGACTCCTTTCTTTTTTCCCAGCGCGATCTCTATGCCTGCAGAACATGCCCCGCAACACATTCCAGCGATATCAAAAATCACTTTTTTCATACTAAGGTTATTAGAAATATAATATTAGGATAGCCGAAACATTTAATAACTACTATTGCATTATAAAATGTTAGGTAAACCTAATAAAGGTGAAATCATGTTTGAAACACTGACAATTATTTTAAGAGAAGGAATAGAAGCAGCGCTTGTAATTGGTATAATACTTGCATACCTTGGCAAGACCAATAAAGAGGCGCTGAAGAAATATGTATATGCCGGGATAATTGCGGCTGTAGTGGGAAGCATCGCAACCGCCATAGCAATCCAGATGCTTCTGGCAGAATGGAGCGAGGTTATGGAGGGATTGATGTTCTTCATAGCCGCATTCTTCCTTGCCACAATGCTGGTATGGATGCACCGTACTTCGAAACACATCCGGCAGGATGTAGAGCAGGGTGTCGAAAGTGCCCTCAATAAATGGCAGGCGCTCGGAATCCTGGCCCTTACATTCTTCATGATATACAGGGAAGGCGCAGAGATAGTATTGTTCCTGTCTGCAACAGCAAACGAGGCAAGCGCTGCTACTACTATAGAAGGAATTGTAGGTTTGGCGTTGGCTGCACTTTTTGGTTACCTGTTCATCAAAGGCAGCTTGAGAATGAATCTCGGAAGATTTTTCAAGATAACAGGTGTGATGCTGGCTGTAATAATCTTCCAGTTAATCGTGGGAGGTATTCATGAGTGGTCAGAAGTTGGATTAATAACCCTGAACCAGACCGGGATGAGTATAATAGGTCCTCTGGTGAAGGAATCGGCATCCATTGTATTCACAGGCATCATGCTTGGTTTCCTTGTGCTTTTATTCGTAATGGTGCCGTGGAAACATATACAAACTGAGGGTATTGAAGGCATTGAAAAAAGAAAAGCGCTCGGCGCTATGCGTAAAGAGAGAAATAAGAAAATCACAGTGAGCATAGTAGCGGCATTTTTAATACTTGCCTTCATGAGCGCCCAGATATCGGCGCTGCCGGCGGGAGTAGATCCCAAGCCTGAGAAAGTGAGCATAACAGGAAATGAGGTAAGGATTCAAGCAGCTAGTGCTTCTGATGGGAATCTGCACAAATACGTTTGCGACAAACAGAACATGCCGACAAACTGCCCTATGCACGGTAGCGATGGTAAAGCCGATGCCAGAATTCTTGCGATTACGAGAAGTGATGGAAGTGTTGCTGTAGCTTATGATGCCTGCGCTCTGTGCGGCGGTGCAGGGTATGTACAGGAGGGAGAGCAGCTCATATGCAAGCGGTGCGGAGCACCTATTAACCCTGATTCTATAGGCGAAGCCGGAGGATGCAATCCCATACCCCTTAAATATACAGTTGCTAGCGATGAGATCGTGATAAAAACAGATGATGTTGGAGAAAGGGCCGACCTGTTCAAATAAAGAGTTGCACCTATGTTCTCTCGCCTGCTCTTTTCAGCAATTCAACGAAGAAAGCTCAGGATAGTCCTGGCTGTTCTTGCTGTAGTAATGGGCGCGTCCATAGCCTCAACCCTTCTCACAATATCATTTGACATCAATGATAAAATGGGAAGGGAATTAAAAAGCTACGGCGCGAACATCCTTTTGCAGCCTTCATCCGAAGGTGCTTTCATAAACGAGAGCGAACTCTACAGAATGAAGACCATCTTCTGGAGGCACAACATAATAGGATATTCCCCCTATCTCAGTGATACTGTAAAGGTAAAAGACACGGAAATAGTATTGAGTGGAACTTATTTAGACGAAGAAATCAGGATACCAGGGATCAACAAGACATTTATCGGGAACAGAAAAGCGCAAGAGAAAGAGGCAACTATCAGGACAGGGGTAAAGACAATAGCTTCCTGGTGGAAAGTGGATGGAGAATGGCCTGCACCCGGGGAAGCACTGGTTGGTGTCACTGCTGCTGAAAAATTAGGGCTGAAGCAAGGAGATCTATTCAGGGCAGAGTTCGGCAGTAATAATGCAACTTTCAAAGTGTCAGGCATTCTCTCCACTGGCGGGGATGAGGATGGGCAGGCACTAGTATCTCTCAAGGATGCACAGATGCTTTTCGAGAAGCAGGGCAAGGTTGACCGGGTGGTGGTTAGTGCACTGACCAAACCTGAGCCGCGAGAGAAGATAGACCCATCCCTGCTTCCTCCTGGGGAGTATGAAATCTGGTACTGCACGCCGTATATTTCTTCTATAATGTTCCAGATCGAAGAGGTGATTGATGCAAACGCCAGGCCCATTCGCCAGGTGGCTGACAATGAGGGGAAGCTGCTCAATAAATTTGAGTGGCTCATGTTTCTAATCACAGGTATAGCTATGACCACAGCCTCGCTGGGGGTCGCCGCCGCCATGAATACCTCGATTTTCGAGAGGAAAAAAGAAATCGGGTTGATGAAAGCGATAGGTGCCGATGGAAATCAAATTGCCGGGCTTTTCTTTGCCGAGGCGGTTGTTACCGGCATCATAGGCGGAGCAATTGGAATTCTTATTGGCGCTGTACTCGCCAGGATGGTAGGCATATGGGTATTCGGCGCTATCATAAATCCCTCCTTTTTCTCTGTATTGATTTCAGGGATACTATCGGTTGGAATCGCTCTGCTTGGCAGCATGCTGCCGGTGAAAAAGGCTGTTGGAATAGAACCATCCATCATACTCAGGGGTGATTAAATTGTTCACTCGTCTGGTAACAAAATCACTCTGGGTAAGAAGAGAGCGGTTGTTGATATCTATAATTGCAGTAATGCTTGGTGCTGCAATGGTGACTTCTCTGCTAACCATCTCTCTGGATATAAGGGAGAAGATGGGAAAGGAACTTAGAATCTATGGAGCCAATCTGGTTGTCCTGCCAGGTGAAGGAGAATATATCGACCAGTTCAATGCTACTCATGGTTCTATCATAGGTTCTGTCCCCTTTCTTTATTTCAAAGCTGAGGTTAACTCAAAAAAAATAGAATTTGCAGGGGCAGACCTTGAAGCTGCAAAAAAAATGAACCCATGGTGGCATATTGAAGGCGTACTTCCTGAACAGGAAGAGGTACTGCCGGGCATTAATGCTGCCAACAAACTGGGACTTAGAGCCGGCGATACACTGAGCATAGGGGAGAAATCCTTTAAAGTCTCAGGTATCCTGGATACAGGCACGCCTGATGATAACAGGATTTTCATCCCCATGGAAACTGCCCAGCAGATTTCAGGCAAAAGTGGAGCAACACTGGTACAGGTGAGTGTTCTTGGAGATATCGATGACGTTATCAAGTATCTCGAGAACGAAGGTTATAAAGTAAAGAAGATTCGGCAGGTGGCCGAGAGCGAGAAAGCCCTTCTTGATAAAACCCAGCTTTTAATGGCTCTTGTGGCTTTTTTTGTCCTCTCAGCTGCAAGTCTCAGTCTCTTGTGCACAATGATTACAAGTGTACTTGAGCGAAGCCGTGAAATAGGACTTATGAAGGCACTTGGTTGCGGAAATGGCAGGCTTGCAGCTATATTTCTTGCCGAGGCCGGGATAATGGGTATAGCAGGCGGCATCCTTGGATATTTTGCCGGGCTTTCTCTCGCGCAATTCATAGGAATGGAGATATTTGATATGAATGTGTCGATAAAGCCAGAAATTTTCGTTCTCACCCTTTTAATCTCAACAATGGTAGCTGCAATTTCAAGCCTGATACCCATCAGGCGTGCAATATCAATCGATCCTGTGGTAATACTTAGAGGTGAATAAAAATGATAATAGCAAAAAATCTTGTCAAAAAATACGACAATACGTGTGCACTCAAAGATGCCAGTTTCACTATTGAAAAAGGAGAATGGGCTAATATAATGGGGCCTTCCGGTAGCGGAAAAACCACGCTTCTGAACATGATAGGATGCCTTGATTCTCCAACAAGCGGCTCTTTACTGGTGAATGGAATCAAGACATCAAAGCTCAGCCAGAAGGAGCGAACACGTTTTCGGCGCGAGAACATTGGTCTCGTTTTCCAGCAGTTCCACATGATTCCCCATCTTACCGCCCTTGAGAATGTAATGATAGCCCAGTACTTCCATAGCATTGAGGATGAGAAAGAAGCAGGAGAAGCCCTTATACGCGTTGGCATGGGGCACAGGCTGCATCATTTGCCCTCCCAGCTTTCTGGCGGGGAACAGCAGCGCGTGTGCATAGCGAGGGCGCTCATCAACCAGCCCCAAATAATTCTGGCGGATGAGCCTACAGGAAATCTTGATAGAAATAATGAGGAAGCAGTTCTTGATATATTCAGGGAACTACACAGCGAAGGGAGAACGATAGTGATTGTAACCCACAACCCTGAGATAGGTGAGATAGGGGATAAAATAATACAGATATCCCACGGTGAAGTAAAGTATTAGTTATCCTGAAGCCTTACGGCTTATATTATGACCAAAGAATCTCCGAGGACAGAAGAATATCTAGAGTATATATATAAACTCCAGGAGATGCATGAATCCGCCACCACCTCGAAATTGGCAGACCGCCTTGAGTTAGCCCCTTCATCAGTTTCAGAGATGCTAAAGCAACTTGAACAAAAGGGACTTGTGGATTATGCTGAGAAAGGAGTGGTATTGACAAAAGAAGGTGAATTTGCAGCCAAGAAAGTGATACGAAAACATCGGCTCTCTGAGCGTCTGCTTACGGATATTCTGGGTTTTAAATGGGATAAAGTACATGATGAGGCATGCAGACTTGAACACGATATAAGTCCTGAGATGGAGGAAAAAATCGAAAAGAAACTGGGCAATCCCAAAACATGCCCGCACGGTTATCCGATACCTGATAAAGAGGGATTGATAGTCCAGGATAATACTGTAAAGCTTTCGGAACTCAAAGCAAATGAAAAAGGAGTTATTATAAGCGTCTTTGAGGAGAACTCTGAGATGCTGCGTTATCTGGGCAGCCTTGGATTATATCCTCAGGTTGAGGTTGAAGTGAAGAGCATTGCTCCCTTCGGGGGACCGATTCTGGTCATGGTGGCAGGAGAAGGGAAATCACTTGGAAAGGAACTTACCGAAAAGATATTAGTACAAAAATCAGGAGTGATTTGAATAAGGTAATCTGTTATTCTATTTGATTTTGACAGAAATCTTCTTCCTCGTTACTGGTATTAATTTTTTCCATTCAATAGTGCAGTCTTTTTCTATCTTGAATTCCTCAGTTGTTGAATTGAGCAAGTTCCCATTAACCTCATAAATGTAAAGCCCCTCTTCTCCGTCGATAGCCATAACAAACTCTTTGTTTCCAACTGTTTTTAATTCTACTCCGGATACCTTTCTCAGGGCTTCCAGAATACTGGCGCCTTTCTGCAACTTGATCTCGTATGAGTCGGCAAGTTCATCAAACATGCCGTACATATTTTTTATTTTACTAACAAGTACATGGGTCTTGCCAAACTTTTTTATTTCAATTAAACCTGCTTTTTCCAGAAGCTTTGAATGTTTAGCCACTACCGGAACTGAGAGTTTAAATTCTCTTGCGAGACCAGTGATATGCATTTCTTTCCTGGCAAGTATCTTAAGCATTTTCAGCCGCGTCGTGCTACTGAGTGCTTTAAAAATATCATTAGCCATATGGATAACAACCATTACCTGAAAGGTTAAATATTTTATCTCTTGCATGATTATCCAGCTTAATTGAGGTATAATAATGACTGAAATGAGCAGTGAATATGGATATGGGTATGAGTATCGATACGAATTGGACTATGCAATGCTCGCAAAGCTTGCAATAATTTTTCTGACAATCGCTCTGGCTATTTATATAATAGGATTTGCAAACTTTGAAAGCTTCCCTGCACTCCACGAGGGATTCCATGACCTACGTCACGCAGCAGGCTTCCCTTGCCATTAAAGGCTCCCTTAATTTCTTTTCAATCCTGAAGGCAGGAATTTTTACAGGCTTGATTGCTGGCATAGCCCTTGGAGGACTTCTACTTTTATTTCTTACACCAATCATAATGGAAGCAGAGGCGTATGAAGTCCAGATACCTGATTCCCATCCATTAATTCCAAGGAATATTGTTCACTCCTGGACCTTCGCAGGAGCTATCATGCTCGGAGTACTCTACTCCATAATATTTACATTCGTGTATACTATAGTCCAGCACAGCATTCCTGTAAAAAACACTCAGATCAAAGGTTTGATTCTGGCTTTAAACGGTTTCCTGGTGGCAGTGCTCGTCCCTTCCCTCTATTTGCCGCCAAACCCGCCTGGCATAGAGACCTCGCTGCCTGTGATGGCAAGGCAGAGCATCTTCCTTGCTATAATCATCGCAGGGATTCTTGCATCAATAGCCTTCTGGGTAATCTATTCACGTCTATCCCGGAAATATAATCTTATGACAGGACTTTCAATAGGAGCTTTTGCTTTTGTTGTCATCGTAGTCACTGCATTCTTATTGGTACCCTCTAATTCCAACATATCTTCAATTCCTTCCGATCTGCTGTGGAAATACAGGGTCGAAAGCCTTGGAGCAATGTTTGCTTTCTGGGCAATTATGGGAGTGATGGTCAATGGCATGCTGGATTATTTTAGACCACACGTTAGGACTTCAGAAAAAACACTATATTGAAAGAATCAAAGTGTTCTACGATACTGTATCTCCGGAAAATATTGATGTCATGCGTAGTGGGCTTTGCTCAGGCTCCATCTCTAATACAAGGGCCCCGACATAGTTGCAGTGCTTGCATTGATACTGATATCCAGTCTTAAGACCAAGGTAATATGATATTTCGGTGGAGCCGCAGATAGGACAGACCAGGATACGTTTTCCCCTGGGCACCTTCTTATTCTCAAGCATCTCCTTTTCAAGAGCATCAAAATCATCTTCAGTCAAATCATCCTCAATCATATGTATCACTTATGAATTTTAGACTATAAAAATCAACAGGAGTTACAGTCATTACCGCATACTCCTGCCATTTTGGCATTTTTAATGAGCCCGCGCAGCCATAGGCACGGTGTACATCCACATGGCTATTGCGCCAAACAGTACTATCAGTGCTACATATGGCAGCACTGATGACCTGGAACCTGAATTATTCAGAGATATTCTATGCACCGTATATATAGCACCAATGATGCCAAGTGCTGTGAGTATATACTGGATAATCTGTATCGTAGGCATGTTTAAGATAGATAGATCTCCAGTGATATTTAATCCAATAAGCGACGCCGAGGTATATATCACAGAAAGCCCTTCTCCAAGGAAATGTTTTGAATTGTGGGCAAGATGTATCCCAAGTCCCAGAGGTATGAAAGAATAGCCAAAGCGAATGAAGTTAGAACTCAGCGTCTCTCCAAGACTTCTGGTCGATGGATAACTTATCTCTGCGGTCTGGTCCGGTATCATGTCAGGCTTCAGCGTTTCTCCTGAGATTATGCTTGATACAAAGCTTGCAGCCAGCATCAACAGAAGAGGTATGAGCATAGCTCCTGCAAATATCAATGTCCATGCGATAGTGAAATCTGTGATGCCTGTGGTATTCTCAAACCATGTAATGAAAGGCTCCCAGACCTCAAGCATGATAACAGTCTGGCTCACTACAATCCCGATTAAAGCAACTGCAAGGAAGGACTCCTCAAAACGCGGCTTCTTTATGAACCAGAGTTCACTTGTGGGAGGCCTGGGAGTTATCCTGATGGCATCGTGAGGACATGTTTTGATGCAGTTTGAGCAGAAATTGCAGAAACGGTTGGAATCCATCGTCCTTGGGTACTCGAACATCGAGCAGCCTCCTGCTTTTTCATTACCCTTATAGCAGGAAGGGGTCTTGCAGGTATTGCAGAGCTCTTTATCTGTCCGTAGTTCCAGGGCTGAGCTCATGGAATAATTGCTTGACAGTCCACCAAGGAAACACAGATAGCGGCACCATGCCCGTCTCTCAAATACTGCGCCCATGAGAACTACACCTATGAATACGAACAGCAGGAGGTAACCTGTATTTCTGGGAGACTCAACAAGTCCTGTAGTTACATCAATCCATGTTATAATTAGGAAAGCTATTATTATGATCCAGACTCCATAGTTCTGAAGTAGTTTTGGTACCTTTTTATGCAATCCGATTTTTTTCTGAACCACATCGCAGACTCTGGAAAGAGGACAGACCGAACACCACAGCCTGCCGAACAGCAAGAACAGAATAGGCAAAAGGGGCCAGAGGAATATCCATACCATGACAGAGCCAAAATTGTATGATGCTTCGCCACTGCCAAAGAAGAGCTGAATTACGATTATCCCGAATACGAGCATTGTAGGCAGTACGAATATCAGAGGATACCAGCGGCTTTTAAGAATCTTTTTTAGCGATGCATAATCCAGGAAATTAATTTTCCTCAGTTTTTCTGTGTGTGAAGCGAAATATCCCAGAACGCTAGTTATGCCGAGTAACAATGCTATAATGAACCAGTTCACATCGCCCTTCGCGGCATGTGCATCACCGGTATCACCCTCCGCATGCTGATCAGCCATATTCATACTATTGTGGTCGCCTGCTTCCATATCCTGCGATGCTGCTGCGCTGGCAGGTAATACGAGTGCAGCTGATAGCAAAATTAGACTTAAAACAATTAACGTTTTTTTCTCCATTATAATTTTTCTCCAATCCCTTTGTTACCAACTTTATTCATGCAGTTTATGCTTTAATATTTTAAAGCGTAAGATACTTAAGTTTACATCACGCGTAAAGTCAAGATTATGGAGTTGTGTAAACTTCAGTCTTTTTAAATTTTGAACATCATATGCTATGGCTTTATTTTAGAAAAATAATTTTGTTAGCTCAAAGACCAAATTGCCATAAAATACTGCCACGAAAAACCCTATTGTCATCGGAATCATAAAAGGTAATTTAGGGGTTACCCACACATCATCTTTTATTAAACCTTTCTCTGACATGTTCTTAAGCTTCTGAATAGTTCTATCATCAAGCTCTAATTCTCCCCGTCTGTAATGGAGTTCTATATCTCTGTTTACTATATTCAAATCTTGAAGCAATCTGACATGTTTATTAACAAGCTGTGAAATTTTAGTTTTATAACCTATGAAAATATATCCCGGATTATCAATTCGTATGCCCATTTTCATAATATTATATGCAGCCAATCCGATTTGAAAAATAAATATCAACATTATTGCATTGCCCAATATGCTAAAGGCAAAACTATCTATTGATGGTTTATGGAGGGGAAAAGAGTATTCAAAAGCCTTGAATGTTGGGGAGGCAGGAAAGATCATAGATAAAATGATAAGTGATTTAGCATCGGCTCCACCGAATATTCCAAGCTGAAATAGGATATATACAATTACGAACATAAATCCCGCTGAAATAAATGCATAGAGAATATATGATATGCCGTGTGTTAAAATTTCAAATAACATAAAAACAACACCACCAGCAAGCATTATTGACAATAAATTATTGGTTACACGGCGAGTCTTAATATCTGAATAACATGAGTAAAGTAAGAACAGTGTGAAGAATAATAACTTCCATATATGCAGCATACTCTTCTCATTATTTATTTATTTATTAGGTTCTTTTAACTTATAGGTATATATGGATTTCTGCTCTATAAGAGTAATGATGCATAACAAGAAACGATCCTTGAGAAGAATACCTTTAATTTCAAGATTTACTTGCTCTACTCAGGCATCTTCATATTGCTTTTCACACCAAGATAATTACCAGGATTCTTTTCAAATTCCTTTTTACATTTTAAAGAGCAGAAGTAATACATTTGGTCCATGTATTCGGCTGTATGTTCTGCTGTCCTATCAACATGCATCCAGCAGACGACATCAATTGGCATAGTTTTTTAATTGTCTGATGTTCTTTAAAGTATTTTTGTTTTAAGAATTTAAACCGCAATCTATTTAATACATATTATCATGACAGATTAGTGTTACATAATTTCAGATTTGTAACACTAATTGGCAACATTTCATAAATGTGTGCTAATGAAAATAGGAGGTAAAAACAATGATAATAACAGCAACAGAACTTAATATCAGATTAGCAGGAGGTATTATTTAATGGTTTTAGGGTTAGCTTCTGCTACACCTCTGCTTCTATTAACTGGATTAATAGCGGGAATAAGACACGGCATAGATTGGGATCATATAGCTGCTATAAGTGACATCACAAGCACGCAGAGCAAAGCAGGCACTGGGATATTCATGAGCTTCCTGTACGGGCTGGGGCATGCAAGTGTGGTCGCAGCCATTGCCCTGGGTTTCTTGCTGATGAGTTTCGCACTGCCGCAGGGCGTTGATAGAATTATGGAAACAGTTGTAGGTGTTACGCTGATTATTCTTGGAATCTATGTCTTCTATTCACTTCACAAGAAAAAAGGAGAGGATTTCAGGATGCTGCCCAGATGGGCTCTGGTAGCTAATGTGGCTCTTAATTCATATGGGTGGCTGAAGGCGAAGCTAACCAGAACACCTCGAAAGCATCACGAGGTTCTCAAAAACGGATATGGAAACAGAGCATCATACATAATCGGCATGATCCACGGAGTAGGTGCCGAGACGCCGACTCAAATGCTGCTTTTTGCTCTTGCGATAAGTGCAGGAGCTGCCGCACAAAAAGAACTTGGTGCCATAATTATCGTGATGTATTCTTTGGGACTTGTGGCTACCAATACCCTTATGGGAGTCCTTGGAGCATACGGTTACATAAAATCCAGCGAACGCCAGAGATTGTATCGTTCTGCCGCGTTTGTTACAGGTTCCTTTAGCATGGTGCTTGGAGTATTATTCCTATTTGGAGGTGTTTCCTATCTCCCCAATCTCGAAGCATTGATTGGCGGATAACATCCATTTGAACCCATGGCTTGAAATAAGAGCTTTTTGTTCGGAACTAATATCGATATAATATCTTGTAAATTTAAAGCAAAAACCTCTTAAAGCAACCGAAATAAAGAGGCAGCAATTTAATAAAATATGAATCAAGGGAAAAACGAAATGAACCTTATTTCAAAAAATGTTCGAATAATTATTGTAGCAGTTATCATGATTGCGGTAGTATATATTGGTGGGATTTATTTGCAGAAAAATCATGAAGGGCTGTTAGATAAAGACCCCATACCTTATGTTTCGTGGGATGAGGCTGTTCAAATTGTAAACAGCGGGCAGGTCAAGGAAGTTGTTCAGACCGCTCATAACTATGACGTGACCTTAATTTTAAAAAACGGAACTTCCATAAAAACTAAGGAATCCCGGTTAGATGAGATTGTTGGAGCCAAAGTTAAATGCGGATCCTTATGTAACGATATTCTATTTTCAGTAAAATGAATATGAATTTCAATATGACTTAGCAACCTTTTCCATGATTGTATGATCAACACCGAACTTGCAGATAGAATCGCAATTCGTGCAGAGTTCGGAGAACAAAATGTATGATATTTTAATACCTTCTTTCGCAATAAGTGATGGTCTTTTCAATTGTGCTATAATTTCTTTCTCTCTTTGTTCAGGGGCAACTAAATATAGCGATATCTTTTCGGAATCCGGAATAGTGAGTGCCATATCGGTCAGGCGCAGGATACCGGAATATATGGATGTGCTTTTTTCTACCTCATAGGCACTCACAAGTTTATTAGTAGCTTTTTCAAACCAGATCACATCAATAAGGGCAATAGTTTTCTTCACGTCTTCTCTTGCTTCTATCTCTGGAAATTCAGATAAAGAAATAAATGAAAAATTTTCATTGTTATATGATTTTGCCCGATCATTGGACGCCACAATAACATCATAGCCAAGAGATTTTCCAATTTTCATCAGTAAATATTGGACTTTTGTATGCATGTTTTCTTCTTCGATCTCAGCGTCTACTTGTTTATGCCTTTTTTGAAGAAGTTCCTTTCTCTTTTGTTCCTCTTTCTCTATTACGATCTGAACATTTTCCTCCACAACAACTTTCCCTACACCGATATCAAAAAGCAATCCCGAAATTGCTCCCAAATCCTTTGATAGTAGATTCTTAAATTGTTCATTTAATTGCAGAATCGTATCCCGCATCTCCAAATAGTCCTTCCAGGAACCAAGCTTTTTCTTTTCACCAAACAACATGTTAAATCCATTTACCATTGCTGTATTAAATGGCGGCATAATTGTTGGGTGGATAAAATACAGGATATTTGCAACTGCAGGACCCAACCCCTTAATATTTTGATGTGATAGTTTTATAATCTCCTTAATAATCTGTTCCTCTTTATTGGCTTTGAGGCATGATTCGAGAAATTGTCCGAAAATAATTTTGTTTGTATTGTTCTCATAGATATCTGGTATCCTGAGTTTTGGTTTCCAGTAAAATGGATGAGCTGCTCCTTCGAAAACTTGTTTTTGTTCAGAAATAGCGGTTAAAACCACTTCCAGGGAAGAGCCTTTAAAATCAGCCGGGAAAATACTCCCCTTGATGTCAATTATGACTTGTTCGACACCTCTGCGAATAGCTCCAAAGGCTTTCAATCTTTGATCATTGTTAATGAACCACGTGTTATACACGCTTTCTGGATCATCTTTATAGTCTTGTATAATATATTGGATTCTTTCCTTGCCAATCATCTTAACACCTAATTCATTGCAAAGATATACAATTTTATCTACCTATAAGTTAGAAAGCTGATTAGTTTTTCGTTTTCTATTCATAGGTTTTATTGATCATACCTGATAGCATCCACAGGTCTCATCTTAGCTGCATGCCGTGCAGGGATTATTCCTGATAATATTCCGATCACGACCGAGAAACCAAGTGCAAAGAGGACAATCCCGGGAGTGATAGTGGCTTTCAATCCCCCACCAAATCCAAGCGCCTGTATCCCCAGATAAGGGATGATCAGTGAAATAGCAATGCCTAATCCAGCGCCTGCTATTCCTCCCACAAGTCCAAATATCCCGGACTCGATAAGGAAAAGTTTCATTATCTCGCGCTCACCTGCACCCATTGCTTTTAGGAGCCCTATCTGTTTTGTGCGCTCCATGACTGACATGAACATGGTATTGGCTATACCTATGGCTCCGACAAGAAGCGAGATAGCAGCTATCGCGCTCAGGAAAAGGGAAAGGGTCTGGGTAACCTCACTCATCTGTTCCCGGATACTGGCCGAAGCGATCACCGTGAAATCTTTTGTTCTTGGATTTACCTGCCTTGAACTCATGAGCTTTTCCTCAATATCGGCTTTAACGTAATCGACCATAGAAGCGTCTGAGGCTTTTATGACCATGGAAGTGTACTGGTTATTCCCCACTTTTTCAGTGATAACTCCCCTTGCCATCTCTGAAGACATGTAAATCCCTGTATCACTGCCGCCTCCTAACCCTCCGGACTGCTTGAGGATGCCAACAACCCTGAAATTCTTACCTCCTATGGTCAGGGGACGGTTAAGAGTAACAGGTGTAAGGAACGTCCCGTGGGCGAGAGAGTAGCCGATCACGACTGAATTGGAGTCCCCTGCCTGGAGGTATCTCCCCTCATCTATCCCTGTATTATCCATCAGTCTCCAGACCGAAGTATCAACACCTGTTATAGATACAACTGTTTTCTCATTGTCGTATTTCAGGTCGGCTTTACCTGATACAAGCCCGTTAACATACATTACGCCAGGTACCTGTTTGATCACCTTGTAGTCATTATCTGTAAGGTTGATCGAAGAACTTGAGCTGACAGACCTGTCGGTATGCATCTCGCTGTGCACGCCTGTTGCCCTGAAGTACCCGGGAATAACGGTTAATATATCAGCGCCAAAACCTCCCAACCTTTCCTGCATATTTTCCTGCATTCCCTGCCCTATGGATATTATGGCTACCACCGAGGCTACGCCTATTATTACCCCTACAATGGTAAGCCAGCTTCTCATCCTGCTTTTCCTTACATGGGAAAGAGACAACAGGAAAATGTCCAGAAGTCTCATTTCCTTCTTATCCTCTGGAATTTCAGTCTCTGGTAGAACCCTGACAGGCTCTTTCGCTTCCAGACCCCGATAATGCCAAGAACCAGGATTCCAAGGAATGGAGCAGCACTTGCCGCGAGCGTTGAGATATTGTTCGAAGATCCGCCATGCATCGCTTCATGTGAATCCGTGCCACCATTTGAACCCGCTCCTGTCATTGGGCCCTGGAGTTTCACAGGCAGTTTCTTTTCTACAGATCTGCGTGCGCCTGTGGAGTCTGTGTATTGTATCATGACTTTCAGGTCTGATCTACCCACCTGGGATATCTGGAAGTTTGCCGAAGTGTAATCCCCTGCGTTCAGGTTGCCTATGACCTGCGAACTGCTTCCTGTGACGCTGAACCCGTTTTGAGTAGGTATAGTCACGCTCACTGCATTTGCAGGATTTACCCCGATGTTTGATACGCTGAGCAGAAGGCTACCTCCAGACTCCTGGTAACTTAACTCAAAATCCGTGATCCCTGCGATCCCCACGCCGATATAATCGCTGGCTGAGTAGTTAATTCCTGATATCATTATTGGTATATTGTAAACCCCAGTCTGTGCCAGGGCATCGACAAGGAGGGTAAATCGTATTTCAGCTTCATCCTGAGGTCTTAAGCTTCCGAGCTGGAACTTTGTGCCTGAACCTACTATTGAGAATGCGTTTGTCAGGTGATCCATCGCAGTATCTATATTGATATACAGGTTTCGTGCGGTACCCGTTCCCTCATTTTTGAATTTCAATACAACTTCATTCATCGAACCTGGCGCAACTGTCTCGATGGAAGAATTTGAAAGTATTACTACTGGAGTGCCAGAAACTACCAGTACCCTGTCCTCCTGCATCGTTGTTGTAGTTAAGCTGCTGCTTGAGTCACTTTTACCTTTTGAGATTATATGGACGTGAAAATCGTATTCTCCTTCCACAGCGCTTTCATCAACGTGTATTTTGAACTTTGCTGTGCGCATCTCATTCCAGTCCTCTATATTGCCGATAACCACTGAATCGTCAAGAACATGGACAGCTTTCTCGGTGGCGTTATTTGCGGGGACAAGTTTCACGACCGTATCGCTCATCCAGGTACCATAACCTGTGTTCTTGATCGGAACCCATACGAAAACAGTGTCGCCGGGTGACACAGGTTCATGCTCGGTCACAAGATAAATTGTTGCTGCAGATACACTCTGCAAGAAAAGCAGCGAAACCAGTATAACTATAAGATATTTTCTTAATTTCATATTTTTTACTCCATTATGCCGCATGTTTTCCATCGCTCATTCTCATGATCCTGTTAGCTCTTGCGGCGATTTTTTCATCATGAGTTATCATAACAACAGTAACGCCCTGAACGTTTAGCTTTGAAAAAATATCCAGTACCTCTTTTCCAGCTTCCGTATCAAGATTACCTGTCGGTTCATCTGCTAAAAGAAGCGCCGGACCTGTGGACAGGGCTCTTGCGATAGCTACTCTCTGGCTCTGACCGCCTGAAAGCTGTGAAGGGTAATGATGAGAACGGTCTGAAAGACCAACAAGATGCAGCAATTCCTCTGATTTATCCCATATCTCTTCTTCTTCGAACTCATGTATCCTCATGGGAAGCTGGACATTTTCAAGGGCTGTCAACGTTGGATAGAGGTTATGGTACTGGAACACGAAACCTATCCTCTTGCCCCTTATCCGGGAGAGTTCCAATTCGTTCAGGTTAGCGATATCCTGTCCTTCAAGGAGCACCTTGCCTTTTGTGGGGATATCCAGGCACCTACCATGTTCATCGCGGTCGATTTGCCGCTCCCGCTTGGTCCCATGATGGCAAGGAATTCTCCTCTCTCTACTTTTAAGCTTAAACCCCGAAGAGCAGCGACCTCTACTTCGCCTATATTATAGACTTTCCAGACATCCTCAAGTTCAATGATATTCATAGAGTCCTCATCAGGTTGGTTTTTTAATATTCCGTTCTCAACTTTACAGACGATGTAAACCTAAATAACTTGCGCTTGTAAAATTTAAAGTTTGAAGCTTTTTTTCTTGTTGATATTTAAAGCACAAACATGATAAATAGCGAGAGAATATGAAATCATGTGATAATCTGGAGAAACTAACGATGTCCATAATCGAATTAATGATATTGGTATTCCTTATAAATTTTCCATTCGGCTACTGGAGGTTTAAAACCGCCAGATTCTCCAGGCAATGGATGATGGCAGTACATATCCCTGTACCGATCGTGATAATATTGAGAATCTTTTCAGGGTTTGGGTGGAAGATGATTCCATTTCTTATGTTATCCTTCGCTGCAGGGCAATTCGCTGGCGGAAAGTTTAGAAACCTGATAAGAACCAGAAGGTCAGGAACCTTCTAAATTTAAAGCAAAAAGACCATAAATAGAGACCAAACATAACAGATAACATAATAAATTCAATAAGGAGTTAAAAAAATGGATTGTTGCGGATCAAGTAAACCCAAAGAGAACGATAAAGAAGCAAAAACTGATAAGCTAAGCAGTGAAAATAATCCCGCCCAAAAAGAGCATGAACATGCTGGCGGTGGGTGTTGCGGCGGTGGCGGCGCCAAAGGTATGTGGCTTCATTTAGTAATTATGATAATTGCAGTTATAGCAATATCGTACTTTTCAAAAGGGGGATAATATGAAAAAGAAGACAATGTTAATAATCGGAATTCTCGGAATAATCCTGATTTTAGGAGCTGCTGTGGCACTGGCGCAGAATGCAGGCAGCGAGAAAACAAAGGACTCTGAAAATCATGAATGTACTCCGGAGATGATGCAGGATATGTCAAAAAATTGCCCGGAGCAGATGATGCAATCATCCGAATGCGAAAATATGATGGGTGATGAAATAGGCCACAGTGGAATGATGAGTGGCAGCACAACTTCAAACAATGCAGAAGCAGGAGACGGAGAGCATTGTGGAGATATGGGTTCTGACATGGGTTCGATGATGGGCTCAGGCGGTAATGGCAAAAATGGTATGATGTAAATCCATATATTCACAAAATTCAAGGAAAATTCTTTTTTTATTTGCATTCTCAAACCACAACCCACATTAAAAAGTATGTTGTATTAGTAGATTAGTGGCCGGAAAAACCACCTTTTTTTCCGCACTCCTAACTTCCGGTCACACATATCCTATCATTTCATTCTGGTATGGTTTATCCGGGTTTACAAATTTTAAGCAAGCATGGTTTTAATTTGTTTTTTATAAACCACAACCTACATAAAAAGGTAGATTCCTATTTGATTTAGTTTACACCTGTTGTAAAGGTGAGGTTGAATTAATATAAATGTGAGGAACCTGAATGAACAGAAAATATAAAAATGTGCTCGGCATCGGGATCGTGGCAGTACTTATACTATATCTCGGAGCACAGAGTTTCAGCAATGCACTCTCGTTTTACTATGAAGTGGGCGAATTCGTCCAGAAGGCGGATTCGTTGAATGGAAAGGTCGTGAATGTGAACGGTTCCATATTAAAAGGTTCTACTATATGGGAACCAGAAAAAGCCAGGCTGACATTCAAACTTGCTGATAATAACGCATCTATCGTAGTAGTATCAAATGAAGGCATGCCCGGAAATTACAAAGAGGGGATTCCGGCAGTGGTAACAGGCTATTTTGTAAACAATACTTTTCAAGCAACTCTGGTCGTCACGAAATGCCCCTCAAAATATGGCGGAGACCTTGATCATGGAGACCATAACGAAACATAAAGGAGAATTTCAATGGAATTAGGAGAAACGATATTAACCATCGCTCTGTTATTGACCGTTTATGCGCTTTTTGCGCACATAATAGGGATATGGAAAAAGAAAAACGAGCTTTTTGTAAGCGGCAGGATCGCAATTATCGCTATCGCTGTTCTGACCACTATCGCATCCATCTGGCTTTTCAATCTTTTCATCACCCGCAATTTCCAGTATGAATACGTGGCGATATACAGCAGCCTTGACCTGTCTATGGTATATACTATTTCTGCATTCTGGGCAGGCGCTGACGGGTCGCTTCTTCTCTGGGCATGGCTGATATCCATTTATATTGCAGTGATCGCTGCGCG
>JAUSDC010000054.1 GCA_030650845.1 Candidatus Methanoperedens sp. | reverse complement strand
GTGACCGTTACATTACATGTTGGTGAAATTAAGGTAATTGGATGAAATCAAACATCGATTCTGAATTTATCCCCATGGCAATCAATGTATTCTTGTCCTTATTCGGCCCCGAAGAATAAAAATGAAAATTTTTATAAAACATGATTGTCCTGAAAAAGTTTCCAACCCCATTTGAGAAACTCTTTCCGGCGTCAATAATCGGTTGAAAAAGTGAAAAAGTATGTTCTGCTTGATTTGATGTTTTTGGAATATCATGATCAAGATATTGGAACAATCCTTCGATTTTACTTACTAATCGGTTCACAACACCTTGAGCCATCCATGGCAATGTATGTCTTTTTTCAACTAGAATCGCTAATCTCTGGATTGCCTCTTCGCTGGTACCTGCATTGAAAATATTCAAAATCTCTTCCCTGGCTTGAATAGCTTCATCTGAAAGTTTCATCAATTTTGTTACTTGGAATGCCTTTTTTATGTTCTTCTTGATATGGAATATGCAATATTGTCTGATAGCATCAGGAAATACTTTGTTGAATACTGCTTGAATTACAGAATCATCTGCAACCAAATATTCAATATCAACCAATTTCGAGAGCAGAATAAGGAATTCCTCTGCTTCTTTTTCCGTAAAAGTTGGATAAACTTCTGCAAGAATTGTCCGTCCAGTTATTCCATCCAGAGCAGTACACCCAAAATGAAATATTCCATTGCCCATTCTAAGCCATTTCTCATCAATGATTATTATGCCTGAAAATGGTAACTCTCCAAGATCAAAGAAAGCATCGAGAGTTTGTTCTCCTGTTTTTTGCATTTGTCTCCACATAGTAACATGGCTACAGTATTTGATCTTGCCTCTTCTGGACAATCTTCTATAACCAGAGCCACGACTGCATCTCTGTTCCACCATTTCCCGATAATCTTTATCACCAAATCGTTTGTAGAAAGTAACACCATTCGGCAATACTGTGAATGTCGTTCCACATGTCTTGCATCTGAATCGTCTTGCTCGAACATGTTCAATCTCGGCATACATATGCCGGACGTTCCTTCTATAACCACCCCAACCGATCAATTTGTAACTTCCACAATGTTTACAAAATCCACGTTTTATGGACTTATTTTTGAATTCAAAACATTTAAATATTGTTTGTATAGATTTAATTGATTCTTCATCTTCAAAATCGCTTAATTGCATCTGCAAATTATTTTTTTCACATAACAAGTTCCAGAACATAGTATCACATAATATACATACTTTTTATGTGTTATAAACATTTTGGTAATAAAAACATAAATATTTGTTTGATAGAAGCAATAGGTATAGATGGTGTCTGAGATCTAAATGTTACAGAACATTTTATCACACTCAGACACCAATCTACTTATTAAAATTCATCAACACGAATTGAAACGGTCACGTTTCCATATCCTTCCACGGTGGGAGTATATATGTCAGCACAGTAAGAATGATAAACGGAAGGATCATTATTATCAAAGCCGGCAGCACGCCCTCCTGACTGAAAAACACCGGAACATATGTGTTCGTACCGCTCAAACTCTTTGAGATCTCCTGTCCTCCGATCACAACGTTCCACCGCATGGCAAATACTCCGATCACTACAAAGATCGAAGATACTGCGATCATAAGTGTTTTAAGTTTTTCCCGGTTCTTCATGACCATTACCAGAATAAGAAGCACGAACGGGATGAATATCCCCATGGTCAGCTGCACACCATAGAATGTGGTAGCGATCTTTTCTGACAGCAATCTGTCGATTATTTCGATCTCTTCAAGAGACTCGTATTTCATGCTGATTATTTCAAGCAGTTCAAGCGTTACGTCCAGTATCAGGAAAATCCACAGATAATGGGCGAGTGAAAAAAGGGTCTTGTAATTGAGAACTTTTTTTCGTAACCAGGATGCTGTGATATAAAGAAGTATCAGCAGCGCGATCCCTGACACTATAGCTGACATAAGGAATATTATGGGCATAAGAGGTGTAGACCACCATGGATTTGCCTTTATGCCGCCGAATATGAATCCTACATATCCGTGAAGGAACGCTGCTGACGGGATACCGATAATGGCAAGTTTCCTGGCAAATTTTTCATCCGAATGTAGCGCTTTCTCTGATATGTCGTATGAAAATAGAGCCAGAGATGAATACATTAATTTTTTCCAGCCTTTAAATTTAAGGGCGTTCTTAACGATATCTTCCCTGAAAGACAGCCAGATCTCAAGCACTACTATGATCAGATAGAATGAGTATATATAACCAAAACCTGACATCGCAGACGTGAGGTGAGGTGTGAACATGATCTCTATACCTCTTAATGGATTTCCAAGATGCGTAACTAAAGGCAACGTAGCGACCAAAAGGAAAGCAAGGGCTGTAAGAAGTGCGAACCTCGCCACCGGTTTGATCTCCTGTTTCCCGAAAACATGATATAGAGATGAAGCAATGAACGCTCCTGCAACAAGACCTGTGATGTAAGGGTATAATACTATGAGTATGCTCCACTGAATTTCAATTTCATTGGGGTAAATGTATCCCCATATAAGATCTTCTGCTACCATTATCTCACTTCCCTGTCAAGCCCGACGTAGTAAACCTTTGGTTTTGTCCCAAGGTCAGCTTTCAGGACATTGATCCTTTCTTTATCCAGTATCTTATTAATCTCGCTTTCTGGATCTTTCAGATCTCCAAATTTCCTTGCACCGACAGGGCATGCCTGGACACATGCTGGCAGTAGACCTTTTGTTATCCTGTGATAGCACCAGGTACATTTATCCGCTGTCCCCTTTTCTATGTTGAAATACCTTGCACCATAAGGACAGCCCTGGATGCAGTACCTGCACCCGATACAGTATTCATAGTCCACAAGGACCACACCATCCTCTGTCATGTACGTGGCGCCAACTGGACATACCTGAACACATGGAGGATTATCGCAATGATTGCATATCTTAGGAACGTAAAATGCTTTTTTGATCTCTTTTGCCGGAATATCTTCTATAAATCCATCGATCCCCCCGTTCGGAGAGTCAATTTTCACAGTCTCTTCATTTCCCTCTCTTGTTACTCTGTATCTTTCGATCCATGTCCTGTAAACAGGTTCATCAAAAGGTACTTCATTCTCAAGTTTGCATGCGTTTGCACATCTGCCGCAACCGATGCATTTCCGGGTATCAACAACATATCCCCATAGATGCTCATTCCAGTCGTAATCTTTATTTGGTGATTCTACCTGAGCTGCCCCCATAGTGGCGATGGATTCAACGATAGTTGCACCAGCTGCTGCTCCAATAATGATCCTGCATCCGAACTTAGTAAATTCTCGTCTTGATATATCCATAATCATACCTCTTTATAAAAACCACGGCTTATGCGGATTATGACAATATGCACATTTCAGGTTCTCACCGTGTGTTTCAGGATCGATCTGCGGAAAATCAACTGGTCTTGCCGCGCTTTCAAAGTGACACAATCCGCAGAACTCTCTTGTATCATTTGCAGGTTCTGGCATGATCCTGGTATCAATTACATGTTTTTCAGCTGGACCGTGGCATGTTTCACAGTTCACGGTCTTATGTCCTGAATCAACCCATATGGAATACGTTGTTTTATGGCATTCATTACCTATACCACTGCAGCTTGTGGAGCCAGCATATCCGACAGGTATATCCCTGAGCTCTGCAACGGAATCACCCCTGTACCACCCATACTGCCCGAAAGATTCAGGGACAATAAATGAGCGGACAAAGAGAAAACCGATAATTACTAAAACCAATATTAAAAATGCTCTTTTCAAGTGCGGCTGCATTTTTATTCACCTGTTGACCTGATAGTCATTAACATTAGTCCCTGTTTCTTCTGATTAAGAACAGTACCGCAGCCATTGAGATAAGCATAATAATTCCAGTAAATCCTGGTGTGTCCTTGGCTTTTGTCTTGATTGGAGATGTCTCTACTGGCTTTACAATATCTTGCGCCCTCTTAATCTCGGCATTGCCTTTATCAAGCTCGGTTTCAAAATGAGTGAGATTGAATTCATGCCAGAGGACTGCAAGGTTGCCCAGTGTTCCAAGTGCGTTATCTGCATGCTTTTGTGCCTGGGAAACGTCTGTTCCATTCTTCTTTGCTAAGAAGATGTCATTGTTCACCATATCAATATTGAACTTCAATTTATTCACCCCACCCATCAAATACTCAGCTTTTACCGGGATATCATATGGAGCGACTTTTTTATACACTGAATGGCAGTTCCCGCAGAAATTCCTGAACTCTTCTGGATCAAGTAACGTGAATCTATGTGGTGCATGGCATGTGGTGCAGGTTGGAGCAAGTTTTAAGGCTTCAAGTTTCTGGTAGTGTTTGCTGCCCTGGAAATTCTGCAATTCTTTGGAGTGGCATTTCCCGCATGTGGCCGGGACATTAGTATAATAAACAGGGCTTTCAAGATCCGTCCGTTTGGTCATTTCCTTATGTGCTCCAGCTTTATCTGCTATCTTCGGATCGCCGCCATGGCAATTCTCGCATGTGACACCCTTTAATGCGTGTACTGACTCAGACCACTGTTGATAGTTAGCAGTAGCAAGCTGTCTTACCCGGTCCTCATGGCATTCAAGTGAACATGTCACGTTCTTTTCCAGATGCTCTACCCTTATCTGGTTGAACTGTTTCTGTATCTCGATAAAAGGAGAAATAGTTTTATGACAATCGATACATGAATTATCTGATGCGGTCACATTCGGAACAAAAAATATAGAAATACCTATTAACAATAGAAATATACCTGATCTTTTATACATTTTTCCTACCTGCTTTTTTGCATACCGTTTTTTATGCGGTTGACGTTTTTATACTTATGCGTTTTTTGAGTTCTGAAATCTTTTATTTTGTATAAATAGCTTTTGGTATATATCTATGGTCAGGAAGCTTTCTGAGAGTCTGTAGTTCCACAAGATTAATTAATAAAGTAATAGATATAACTCCTGCACTGAATAGGTGCATAATGGTCGAAACAAAGGAGATATTTAAAATATTAGAGGGCTATAATAAAGATAACCTGGCAATAACCACAGTCTGTTCTCACAGCAGCCTTCAGCTCTTTGACGGGGCAAGGAAAGAAGGTTTCAAAACTATAGGTATTTGCATGGGCGCTCCGCCCAGGTTTTATGATGCTTTCCCGAAGGCAAAACCTGACGAATTTTTTATCGTGAAGAATTATCAAGATATTCTTGCAAAAACGAAAGAACTGGCTGCAAAGAACGCCATAATAATCCCGCACGGCTCGTTCGTTGAGTACCTGGGTGCCGAGAATTTCCAGAAGCTGCGCCTGCCCACGTATGGCAACCGCAGGGTGCTTGAGTGGGAATCTGACCGGGATATGAGCAGGAAATGGCTTGAGTCAGCAGGGATAAAGATGCCAAAACAAATAAAGAACCCCGAGGACATCGATTCGCCCATGATGGTAAAATACTACGGCGCGAAAGGCGGTATGGGTTTCTTTGTTGTGAAGAATTATTCAGATTTCAAAAAGAGGATAAATCCTGCTGAAAAATACACAATACAGGAATTCGTTCTGGGAACCCGGTATTACATGCATTATTTCTATTCACCAATAAAGCAGGATGGCTATGCCCTGAGCAGAGGATCGCTTGAACTACTTGGCATCGACAGGCGCGTCGAATCAAATGCAGATGAGATATTCAGGATCGGTTCACCGACTGAACTTGCAGAAGCTGAGATATATCCCACGTTCGTGGTGACAGGCAACATTCCCCTTATAGTCAGAGAGTCGCTGCTTCCGAGGATATTCGATATGGGAGAAATGGTCGTTGAGAAGTCGCTTGAACTGTTCGGGGGCATGATCGGTCCGTTCTGTCTTGAGGCTGTGGTAACTGACACGCTTGAGTTGAAAGTCTTTGAGATATCAGCGCGGATCGTTGCAGGGACGAACCTGTTCATATCAGGCTCTCCTTATTCCGACCTTGTGGATGAAAATCTATCCATGGGACGCCGAATCGCCCGTGAGATAAAGACCGCCAGGGATACTGACCGCCTCAACGAGGTGCTCTCATGAAAACAGAATACGATTGTATAATAGTGGGGGCAGGACCTGCTGGCATGTTCGCAGCAGATGAGCTTGCAGGCAGGTTGGATACGCTCATCATCGACCAGGGACGCGACATTGATGTGCGCGAATGCAAGATGAAACGGCGCGGCATATGTACGCACTGCGACCCATGCGATATCATGTGCGGTGTGGGCGGAGCCGGGACTTATTCAGATGGCACGCTGAATCTGCGTCCCGACGTGGGAGGCGACCTTGCAGAGCAGACTGGAGATCCTGAATATGCATGGGAGCTCGTTGACCATGTTGACAAGGTGTTCGTGCGGTACGGCGCGCCCGATCATTTGTACATCCCGAAAGGTGAGGAGGTCGAGCTGCTGAAACGCAGGGCTGCGGCAGTGGGAGCGCGGTTTATAGAGATTACCCAGAGGCATATGGGATCTGATAACGCCCCTAAGGTCATAGGCAATTTTGAGAAAGACCTGAAGGAAAGAGGAGTCGAATTCCTGCTGGGGACAAAGGTGGATGACCTGATCATTGAGGATAATGCCTGCGTGGGTGTTGTATTAAAAGATGGGTCAGAAATACGCTCGCATTTTACTATCATTGCTCCGGGAAGGGTAGGTGCGACATGGATAGATGAGGTCGTAAAGAAGCATAAGATAGAAGCGAAATATGCGCCAATAGACGTGGGCGTCAGGGTTGAAGTGCCTGCAATCATTATGGACCCGATAACAAAGATAAATCGCGACCCGAAGTTCCACATACAGACAAAGACTTACGATGATTTCGTGAGGACGTTCTGTACCAACGAGCATGGATTTGTTGTCAAGGAAGAGTACGAGGGATTCATAGCTACGAACGGGCACTCCATGATAAACCAGGAATCAGAGAACACGAATTTCGCATTCCTGGTCAGGGTGGAACTCACAGAACCAATCGAGAATACAGTTCGATACGGGCGCAGTATCGCGAAACTTGCAACGACCATAGGCGGCGGGAAGCCGGTGATCCAGAGGATGGGAGACCTGCGAAGGGGAAGGCGCACTACTGAATCAAGGCTCATGAAGAATACTGTGGTCAATACATTGAAGGACGTGACGCCAGGGGATATTTCAATGGCTCTGCCCCACCGCATTGTTACTGATATCAGGGAAGGGCTTGAGGTGCTCAACGAAATAATACCTGGTGTGGCATCTGATTCCACGCTCCTTTACGCGCCTGAGGTGAAATTCTATTCAATGCAGGTACTGGTGGACAGGAATATGGAAAGTTCGGTGGGGAACCTGTTTGCTGCCGGGGACGGCGCCGGGCTTTCAAGGGATATTGTGAATGCTGCGGCGACAGGGGTGATTGCGGCAAGAGGGATATTGAAGAAGGCGGGGTAGTCAAATGGGAATTTGTCGATACATGCTAATCCTCCCGATCACCCATCCCCTGATAGCATATGACATAAGTAATTATGCATAATTGATAATATTTTCCATAACTTTGAAGATCCTCTGAACCATAATTTATTTCTCTACCCCAAAGCATCCATGCATATGCTTCGCATCCACGCCCCTGACTTCAACCTCGACCTCACGCTCTCTTGCGGTCAGGTCTTCCGCTGGGATAAAAAGGAGCGCTGGACAGGTGTAGTGAATGGCGCTGTCATCAGGGCAGAACAGGAAGGCAGCGAACTTATTATTGAATCAACCCTTGACAAAATTTCCATTCAGGATTATTTCAGGCTGGATGACAACCTTGAAAAGATATACTCTGAGATTGGCAGGGATAAACTGATAGAGTCACTGATTAAGAAATACCGCGGGCTACGGCTCATCCGGCAAGATCCTTGGGAATGCCTTGCATCATATATCTGCTCAAGCAATAATACCATAAGGAACATCAAAAATTCCATGCGATTGATATGCGAATGCTTTGGGAACAGGATCGAGAACGGCCATTACTCTTTTCCAACCCCCGATGCGCTCGCGCAAGTAGAACTCTGCGACATGGCTTCCTGCAGGATGGGGTTCCGGGCGCCAAATCTCCGAAGCGCCGCAGCCATGATAGTGGACGGGGAATTTGACCTGTATGGAATTAAAGACCTGTCTTATGAAGAAGGACGCGCGGAACTTGTCAAAATAAAAGGCGTCGGGAACAAGATCGCAGACTGCGTGCTGCTTTTTGCTTTCGGGAAACTTGAGTCGTTCCCTGTTGATACGCATATCGAACAGATAATGGAAAGATATTATTCAGAATGTCTCAAAGATGTAAAAAAGAGCAAGAAGCGGGATGCTATAGGTGAATTTGCACGCAGGCACTTTGGAGGGTATTGTGGGTATGCACAGGAGTACCTGTATCTTGAGGATCTGGAAAAATTATGAGCATGATTTTTTCACATTGATTTTCGAATATTCTTTATACACCAAAGCCAATCCTGCTACAATGAGAACTGGATACATCTTAGTTTTGTTCCTGCTTTCAGCCACAGCTTCTGCGGCAGATACTAAGTGGTATTCATATGAGGATGGCATGGTGGCAGCTGGGTCATTAAATAGACCGGTCATTCTTGATTTTTATGCAGACTGGTGTTCACCGTGCATCGCGATGGAAGAGGGGACATATCCTGATCCGCGAGTGGTCTCGGAACTGTCGGATTTTGTTGCGATAAAGGTGGATACTCAGAAACGGATAGATATCGAAACCAAGTACGGTATCGCATACTATCCCACGGTCGTATTCCTGGATGCGCATGGCAGGGAACTTTCAAGGCATATCGGATATCTTGGACCTGAGAATATGGTCGATGAGATCAAGAAATCGCGCGGGATGCTGCCTAAAGAATCGCCAGGGGTTGAGGCAATATTTGTGATGGCTGCAATTGTTTGCGTTTATCTACGGTTGAAAAAGTATTAATTGGTCAAGTTAGCGGCTATCAACCATGGAAAAAAATAGCAACGAACACAACGAACTCGACGAACTCAAGCCACCGGAGTTCGTTTTAGTTCGTACCAGTTCGTTGTTTTTTTCATGTTCATCTACGTACCGAAGGTTCATAGCAGACTCTGTGGTTTTTATCGGGTAAACTTCTTCATATTCATCACCATCGATTCGACAAGCGAAGGAACGTCTATCTGTTTCTCAGCTTCAGCCACTTCCCAGACTTTTGCTGCTGTCGAAGGATATTCCGGCACTGCAAGGCAGCATGTAGCTGGTTTTGTAGATTGTTCAAACGTGCCTATCTTTCTTGCTATGTCAGTTATCTCAAGCTTATCAAGACCAATAAGCGGGTGATATATCGGATATTCCATACAAAAGTTCTCTGCAAGCATGTTCTGCGAAGTCTGGGATGCGACCTGACCAAGAGATGAACCTGTGATTATCCCGTGCGCCTCTTCCATCTTCAACACCTCTGAGGCAATGCGGTACATCATTCTCCTGCACATAACACAATTGAGCCTGTTATTGCAATTCGAGAGGAAAGCAAGAAGATTCTCTCCGTGGGGCGCCTCGTATATCGTGAATTTCTTTTGTGGCGACCATTTCTGGAGTACATCGATGCACTGCATTGCTCTCTCACGCGTAGTCTCATCTGAGAACGGTTCGTTGTTAAGATACAATGGGATTATCTCGCAGCCCCGTTTCATCATTAGCCAGGCTGCAACAGGTGAGTCAATGCCACCGGAGATCAGCGCGACCATTTTGCCCTGCGTTCCCAGTGGAAGACCGCCAACCCCTTTAACCGAACCCATGAAAACATATCCTTTTTTTTGCCTTATTTCCACGAATATCTCAACTTCCGGGTTATCGAGATCAACGTGGAGATCTTTATTTGCCAGATAAACAGCATCACCGCAGGCAATTGCTGCATCGCGCGAGGTAAAATCATGGTTCCCTGCGCGCCTTGCCCTTATTGCGAAAGACTGACCTTCCCTGATAACTCCAGTTGAAACTTCTGCACAAAGCCGGGACGTTGAATCAAGGGTAGCTTCGCAAGTATATGCAGGGCTTGCTGAAACGATCCCAAAGACTTTTACAGCGCTCTCTAAAGCCTTTGGATCATCAGAGTGAATGAAGATCCTGCCCATTTCGCGGGTTATTTCTGTGTATGAACTTCCATCAGCATGGAGCATTGACTTCAGGTTTTTGACAAGTACAGCTTCATACATTGCCCTGACTCTTTTGCTTTTCAGGGCGAGTTCATCGTAACGGACTAAAATTATATCAGGATTTTTCAATACTTTTTCACCTTTTATTTATAATTAGCTTTTTTTCGTGTATTTTCCTTCGAAGATGATGTTTTTTCGTATAACTTTAACTGATATTTTTTATCGGTATAAAAAATTAAAATATGTGCATCGAAAGTTTTATTGGGTTTTATTTGAATAAAGATACATTGGAAGTTAGTTGTCATAGAATTACAATAAACTATGGCGTCAATAAACCGTTGGATTGACTCTCCAGATTATCCATCCCCCGTCCAATAATCTTGAAAAGCTCAGAATCATCATGCTTCAACTTGATCATTCTTCCCCTTCGCTCAG
>JAUSDC010000217.1 GCA_030650845.1 Candidatus Methanoperedens sp. | reverse complement strand
AGCCCTGCCTTTTCCTTTTTCTCCTTGCTCTTCGTTCTCTCCTTCCCCCCCTTCTCTAGCCCTGCCTTTTCCTTTTTCTCCTTGCTCTTCCTTCTCTCCTTCCTCCACTTCTCTAGCCCTGCCTTTTCCTTTTTCTCCTTGCTCTTTCTTCTCTCTTTCCTCCCCTTCTCTAGCCCCGCCTTTTCCTTTTTCTCCTGGTTCAGATGTATCCTTTTTTACTTTTTCATCGACTGTTTCTTCTTCGCTCTCTTCAGGTTCAAGTAATGTATAACACTCTTTTAATAATTCCTCATCTATGTGATTGTCTTTTAAAATCCTTTCTCGTGATTGCTTATCTTTACTCAGAATTAATTGAAATGCCTCAGATAAATCAATTTTTAGTAATTCTGAAATTCGGTTGGATATTTCTGAAATAAAAGCATCATCATTTCTAAGTTTCGTATAATCATTATATGTAGCATTATTTATAAGTATGGAAGTTATATATATTTTAAAATATCCTTTTTCTTCATCTTCTTTTGATAGAATTGAGTCTTTTTCCTTTCTTGGAATTTCAACTTCCTTATTTGAAATAGAATGCTTGAGAATGCTTTTAATAGAAATTTTTGTAACTGGGATTATATTTAGATGTTTAATCATGCTTATATCAGATTTTTGATTTCTTTGACTCCTAACTCTTGCAAGCAAGAAAGGTTTAGCTTCTTTAAGAAACTCATTCAATGGTTCAGAGAGTGTATTATCGGGAGAACCAAAGTCGGGATAAATTGTACGCGAGCCTGATAGCGAAGGTACACCGAATAATAGTTCCACTTTTTGAACACGGTTTGTTTGTATTTGAAAACAAGGGACATAGTCTTTAAGCTCATAAAATAAATCAAGCCGATCTACATAAAAGACATCTTTGATTTGATAAAAGTCATATTTGCCTTTGTACAATGCAAGTATTTTTCCAATTTCAATAAATTTATTCCTTATATCTTTGACTTTTTCATTAATTTGGATATCTAAACTTAATAATTCTCGGTATATCGCTCGGATTTTCTCAGCATCATCTTCTCCAATATTTTTACCAGACCATTTATTTGCAATTTCGATAATTATATTATACCATTGTTCAATGTCGAAATCTCCGATATCTGCTTTGACTCCAATTTTTGAAAGAAAACTTTCTATATCTTGCTGACTGGCTTGATTTTTCTCTATTTCATAAGAAACGAAGGGGATATATTTTAAAAATTTCTGTTTAAGGGTTTTATATGGTCTGAAAATTTCACTGGGCTTATGATTCATATTATTTTCATCATACAACCAAGGATAATTCATTATCAACCACCAAAAATAATTTACGTTTAAGTTTTTATAATCCGGTGTTCGAGAATAAATATGAATGAAAACAGCCTTTTTAGGATTTAAATATAAATTTGGATTCAAAGCCAAATAATTTAGCAATATTTTTGATTTATCAGCTTTTTCGAATATTGCCTCAATTCTATCTAATGTGCAATCGTACCCTATTGAATGTCGTACATCTTCAAATTTCCATTCAGAGAGATTATTATTGGAAAGATATTCTTTATAATAATCATTGCTAAGTGTCTTCTTTATTTCAATGAGGCGTGGTTGGTTTTCAATACCAATAAAATAAAAAAATGAAAATAATTTCTTATCATCAAATCCATTATTCTTAAAATAATTTTTATCACATAAAAATTTACTAGCTGGATCAAAATCATATAATTGTTCAAGAAAGTCATTTTTTAACCAATTTTTGCTAAAATAAGTTTCTCCAGCCTTAGACCAGCTAAATTCGCCATTTGTATTTTTTGTAGGTACCGGCATCTGAAGTAATATTTCATAAGTTTGTTTATCCGTTCTTTTAAGATCATTTTTCAACTCTGTATTAAAAAGTCCGTAAACAAATTTTAACAATTGAAGTGGGATTAAGGAGGTATTTTTCCCTTCCCAATATTCATTTATATTTTTTGATATCACTTCTCGTAAAATTTCGCGTGATTGAAATCTCTTAACACCAAATCGGGAGAAGAAGGTGTTTAGAACAATTTCTTTATTTTGACCCAACTTGCCCACAATATCCGGATGTATAAATTTTATATTTAGCCAACTTGGAATAGAATTAAATTTTTCATCGTCGGGTGGCATAAATACTTTTATAGTATTTCCAGAAACTATATCATTATCCGAAGTGAACAACAGCTTAGACTGCCTACAGGTTTTTCCCATTTCATCATTTTTACTTGCATCAATTTCATTAATTGCTTTATATACTCTAATAAACCAATCAATGTTTTTCTGAGCGTTTTTCTCTAAATTTTCAATTATTTGATCTTTTGTTACTGATGATACTTGAAGATCACTTAATAATTTAATTCTATTTTTTTTTGTGCAATTTAAATTTACTAAATTTAATTGATTGCGGCCGTTTCCACCAAGGATTTCATACCATTCTTCCCATTTGCTTGCATCAAAAGAAAGTTTCTTTATTTCACTTGGCTTTTTTGGAATTTTACCTGAAGAATCAGGAATAAACTTAATTCCGGTTAAATTCTCGAATAATAAGTCCGAAAAATATTTGCCTATTTTTCCATCATTATATTTAGATTTATTTAAGACATCGAGATGGGCACAAGGATCGATTTTAGAATTATTTTTTAGAGCTGGAAGAATAGTGTATATAAAAAACACAACTGCTTTTTTGGTTAAATACATATTATATTCATGTTCAATATTAATATGTTTTCTTGAACTATCTGTATAATAAGTCGCATGAAATAAGATTGGCAAAGGAAAGGATTCATCGGTTGGGAAATAAACTCTAATACTATTATCAAAGTCTTCATTCAAAGGAATGTAATCATTGTTTTTATTTTGAATAGCAAATGATATGCCACATTCTTTAGCATTTTCCCAACCCAAACTCATCCCAATCAACTTGTCTTGAGGGACTTCATAAAGGCGCCTTATAACCGTCCAGGTTGAATTTTCGCCATCTAAAATGCAAGGGATCATTTCAAAGAACTTTTGATTAATTTTTTTATCTCTAAATATTTTATTCGACTTCGGGGCGATTCCGTCAATTTCGATAATTATTTGGTTGAGAAAATTTAAAAATAAGAGTATAGATGATTTAATTTCTTCAAGCTTCTCTTGAATGATCTGAAACTCGCTTTCAAATATTGGCAATTTAATTATTGTCGCATATTTCGTTGACAATTCCTGCAAAACAGTATCATTCCTCCAAGTGTCTTCTTCAATCCAAATAGGAATTCTTAAAAGTGGAACTTTATCAGAGGTTAGGTCATATCTTATATTCTTTATGATTTCTGATGAAAAAACAAATTTAAAGGCATCTTGTTGATTGAATCTACAATGAAGGTCGCCACTATGTATTTCTGGTGTTTTAGAAAAACTTAAAACAGATTTAAATCCAAGTCCTTTTTCTCCTATAGTTAGTTTACTTCTGTCTTTCGGACTATGCGATAATCTGCAGATCGAATTTAGTCCCTTACTGGTCATTAAATATCCGCCATTTGCACAGTAAAAGGCATCTTTTGTAAGCCGAAAAATAATTTCTGGTTTCCCTATTTTTAAATAGCCTTCGTTTTCTGATATTTGGGCATCATCAGCATTTTGGAGAAGTTCTAGTAGAGCCCGACCTTTATAATCATCGCTTACCCTATATTCAGAACCGAAATCTTCGCGTATCCTATCTGGCTCGTTTTTGTAGGTTTTAAGTGTTGTGTCTCTGAAATTTTCTATCCAAGATTTCCAGTTGAGTTGCTCAGACATCCAAATCCCTATTTTTATCTCTTTTTGCTTTTAACGACAACATTTAAACATTGGTATCCACAATCTGCACACCCAACTAATTGAATATTATTAAAGTGTACATAATTATTGGCCAATAATCTACATTTATTTCTTTATTTTATATCCTATTTTATTAATTACCTCAATTCCAACCTGTTTTATTCCTTCTTCAGATATCCATCTATTCACTCTCTTCCTAGTGCCTTTGGTAGGTTCTGAACCGATAAGTAATTGTCCTTTCTCATTTATTCTTTGTGCTTTTTTACACGCATAGTTCTTTGGATCAAAATCATTTCCATATTTAAATATTTTCAATCCATCAGCCCTATTTACCATTGCTTGGTAAGGAATTTCCAGAGCGACAAATACCGAATTGATTTTGTTTGCCGATGATGCAGTAGTTTTTCCCTTATAATTTTTGTCTTTATCCATTGGGTCATTTTTATAACTTTCAAAATCTGTCTTGAAGGTGGTCATATACAAATATTTCACTGGTTTGTCCCCCATTATTTCAAGTCCACTGAGCATGATTAAATTATCTTTGTTGCATATAAATCTCTCTGCATACTTCATATCTTTGAATTCACCAGAATCGTCTACCATATTTTTTTCTCCATTTTAATTATTTTTTTATTTTCTTGCTTCCTGTATTAAAATCTTGTCTTCCTTTTCGGTCAACTAATGTTAATGTCCAATGACATGATGCGGGATTGTTTGATGAACAAGCCGAAGGAAATAGAATCACAATTAAGATTGGTTGAGAAGTTCATAGTTTCACACAACCAATTTTTTAAAATCCTCATCATACCATAAAATCTTAAAATCCTCTTCCTCTTTAGCTGTCTCTTTATTAGATGAATCAAGTTCAATCGCCTTTTTCAAATAAGATAGTGCTTTATCTTTCTCTCCTTTGACAGAATACACACAAGCACGGTTAAACCAGGCTATACCACAATCCGATTCCAATTCTATCGCTTTTTCATATGCTTTAAGCGCTTCATCAGGCTTTCCGAATTTATCGAGAACAAATCCTTTATTAGCCCAGACTACAGCTTCATCAGGTTTCAATTCAATTGCTTTTTCAAAGGCTCCAAATGCATCGTCAAATCCACTGAGTTTACAGTGAGAAAATCCTTTATTAACCCAGGCTTCATAATCACCTGGTTTTAATTCAATTGCCTTGTTGAAACATTCCAGAGATCCTTCATACTGTTCCTGATCGATGAGGCTTAAACCCTTCTCGACCCATGATAATCTATCATCTCGATTTGATTCAAATGCCATACCAAATGCTTCATCAACCCCCTCATTCTTGCCAAACTGTTGCAGATGAGTTCCGTCAAAGTACCATTCAAAATTATCTTTCGGATTAATCTCAATACCTTTTTCGAATGCAGCCAGAGCGTCTTCATATCTACCCAGATCATTTAGAGCCAGTCCTTTTTGTTTCCATGCAACTGCAGAGTTCGGATTGATATCAACAGCCTTATCGAATGCAACCAGAGCATCTTCAATTCTACCCGAAGCTTTTAGAGCGGATCCTTTATCGCCCCATACCGTTTCATCTTTTGGATCGATCTCAATAGCCTTTTCATATGCAGCCAGGGCTTCTTCAATTCTACCCAAAGCTTTTAGAGCCAGTCCCTTTTGTTTCCATGCAACTGCAGAGTTCGGATTGATCTCAATGGCTTTATCGAATGCAGCCAGAGCCTCTTCAATTCTACCCGAACCATTTAGACCATATCCTTTAGTGTTACATACTGTTTCATATTTTGAGTTAATAATAGCCTGATCGCATGCATTCAAGGCTTCTTCATATCTATACAGATTATTAAGAGTAAGTCCTTTATTGACCCATGCGGTCTCATCTTTTGGATTGATCTCAATAGCCTTATCGCATGCAACCAGGGCTTCTTCATATCTACCCAGATTATTTAGGGTAACTCCTTTATTGACCCATGCATCTTTATCATTAGGGTCAATATCAATTGCTTTTTTGTAGTATTCCAGGGCTTCTTCATCCTCTAAATATTTGATTAATTCAGCCTCGCAATCCTCATCACAGAAATTGTTAGAATGATTACAAGGCTTTCCGCAATTCAGACATCTGCCAGTTGATCGAGAAATCTCATCTTTTTGTATTTCTTCTTCTTGATATATTCTATATTCAGTCTCACAATCATCATTACAGAACGTGTTAAAATCTGAAACAAAATTCCCACAACATAGACACTTGCCCGTTGGTTCACCGTTGTTTTCATCCCATTCTTCATATTCTAATGTAAATGGATATTGTGATGCTGTAGGATCAATTATTTCACCATCTGGATCCACACACCACCAATGCGGTCGAGTTTCATTGTCCTCGGTATTGAGTAAACGAACACGTCCTCTTTTTAGAGTCAGTTCAGGAAATTCATGGGTCATTTCTACAGTGACTTCTCTACACTTATTGGTTACTCCATGCATATTTCGATAATTTTCAATCCAGTTAGAATATTTTTCATGCATTTTAATATCACCATTTGTTGGATAGTAATGTGCCGTACATGAGACGAAACCTTATACTCATTCACCACATATATGCCTTTCTCCCAATTACAAATACAAATGTTTTCAAAATACAAAACAATAATCTTTAAATATTATGCCATATATTGTAACATCAAGCCTACAAATAAAGGGTGAATGGAAAAAAATATGGAACCAGTCTTTAAACCAAAACACAAAATTATTGCAGAGTTCATGGCATTCCTGACGAACTCTGCAATTTCTAAAGATAAAAAAGGCAATCTCACTCTGATCAGTAAATCTGAAATGGATGAAAAGATAGCGCAGTTCCTTGAAACGAGTGAATACATTAACGCGGGTGAGTTGATTGAGAGTGCAAAAAAAATGTCTAAAGAATCCATTAATGAAGGAGCAGAGTTTGTCTCTAAGTCAATAAGATCGCCCTTCATAACCTACCTGAAATATCACGAAATTTCCCAGAAAAATAACATATCCCTGTCAGATGTGATACGAATGGCATCTATTCCTGCAATGAAGACTAAATTGGATGAATTCAGGGATATGCCTTCGGTAGATCAAGAAAAATTAAGGGTTTTACACGATCTGTTGGAAAACTGGAAAGATAAGAAACCGACCTCGCCTAATAAAGAGTATGATCTTGGCTATTATGCCATGACAGATGAGAAGGAAGATTTATTCAATGATTTTCTGGATTTTTCAATATACGATAGTTGTAAAGAACACGAGTTTCCAATAGAACTTATGAAAGAATATCTTGGTAGTAATTCGTATATTGATTGGGAGAATACGCATCCTGAAGTTATCATGGGATTTGATTCAGAGTCTAACTTATTTGAATTATTTGTGGTTTGGAACACGAATATTTATATCTTACAAAAATATAAAGAGTTCAAAGAAAATATCGACCCAGCCTTGCATACCAAATTTGATGATATCCTGGGTTTTGACATTAATAATTACTATAAAGAAGGTGACACCTTTAATTATGTGATATCAGGGATATCAGGCAAGCTTCACATTGAAGAGATCAAATTGTTTTTTGATGGTGCCCAGATCAGTCTGCGAAAGGATATCAATGCTGTGATATATGGAAAAATCACCGATGATAAGTATACAGATTCTGATATTGCAGAAAATATAAAACAGTTACATGAGGCGCTAGAACGGAATGACTATGATGCGGCAGCGCTTCTTAATGAAAAACTTGCAAAGTCTCAATTGTACTCTAAAGTTGCAGATTTGTATGGTGATATCATATCAAGTGCAGTTGAACAAACAAATGTGATAACATTTACTGTCCCGAAACTTCTTTTAATGCTCTGGGAAGCTACAAAGGGGGAGAGAAGCATTCCTGATTTTTTGGAGAGCAATATTCGGGAGGATTGTAAAATAATTTGATGAACATCCAAAAACAAAAGGAGGTGTGAATAATGAAAATCGAAGCCAAAAAATTAACAGACTTGAATAAGCAATATAGTAAGCTTAAGAAAGAAGAAAAAATAATATCATTGACTGAAGCCAGGAAAATGCTTGATGATATCATAGAAAAGCAGGAAAAACTTGAAGATTTGTTATCAGAACAAATGATGGCAATAGAAACTTTTGAGGATGCTTGTGAAGACGATTCGTGCGGGTGCGAAGAGGTGGAGCAATAAGAATTATATGAAGTATATAGTGACCTGGAAGATATGGTGCTCGAAGGAAGATTGCATAAAGCACTTCGAATGATCAGTTAAGAAATAATGATGGAAATATGTCGAATAATAAGAAGATACAATGTTCAAAATGTGGAAAATGGTTAATACCTGAGGAATCAGTTCATTCGCTTCATAATTCAGGTGAATGTCACGTTACGTGTCTTGATTGTGCGCCAGCTGGTAGAACAATTTCACCTGATGAAATAAAAGGTGGTAGAGAGACGCTTGAAAACATATCAAAATTATTTGCAAATCTCAATATGACACAACATGAAGGACGTTGTAATTTTGGACCAGCATCATCAAATGAGAAAATCGTATATGGTGCTGAAAGACCCGGCTATGACTCCAAGCGTGTTGCCTTAACTAAAGTTCGTGAATGGATTGCCTTTATGAAAAAACAAGACATAAAACGTATTTGCTGTCTTCTACCTGAAAATCAGCTCAATTATTATGATGGTATTGACCTATTGACGTTGTATCGTGAAAAATTCGAGGAGGATAATATCTGCTGGACAGATATAAAAGATTGGCATCTATGCGATAAAGACAAGTTATTAAAAAAAATTCTCCCTTTTTTACAAGAGTCTGACCGAAAGAAAGAGAAAGTTGTTGTTCATTGTTCAGGTGGAAGTGGCAGAACCGGGCATGTTCTGGCTGCGTGGCTGGTACATCGACATGGATTATTACCCTATGAAGCTTTATTGACTGTTAAGAAAATGGAGGGAGTTAACAGAAATCCCTGTGAAGCCGTAGGTAAGAATGCAACAAGAGAAGATTTATATGCACTTCTTGAGGCAAGCAAATGTAGTGAAAAAGATGATTGAACTGCTGACCACTGATCCAATCATATGCTAATCGGCCTGATCTCAGATGTCCATTCCAATGCAGTTGCCCTGAAAGCTGTGCTTGAGGAATTGGATGTACTGGGAGTAAAGATAATACTGCATGCAGGTGACATTGTTGGATACAATCCTTATCCAGATGAAACGATCGAGCTATTCAAAAAGAAAAAAATCGTATCAATTCTGGGAAACCACGACAGAGTATTCATGACAGGTGATACTTCTTATTTAGGTTCGTATGCTACGGCAGCGATGGAATGGACACGAAATGCCGCATCACGGGATAGTTTGAATTATATTATGAGGCTTAAGGATGAACTGACTATAGATACAAAAAGTGAAATGATTGTCCTTTTCCACGAAGGCCCTAAAAATTTTCCTGAATATATTTTTCCGGAAGATGTAACGCCAGACCTTCTTTCTAATATCAATGGTGATATCCTTGTTCTGGGTCACACTCATATACCATTCATAATGGACTATGGAACTCGCGGTCTGGTAGTGAATCCAGGTTCAGTCGGGCAGCCAAGGGATGGAAACCCTGATGCTTCGTTCGCTGTTCTTGACACAGTCACACGAGAGGTCAAACTTAAAAGGACAAAATATGATGTCGAAAAAGTGATACGAGACATGCTTACAGCACATCTTCCAGAGAGGCTGGCTTACAGGTTGAGAACCGGGCATTAATATGAATGCTCTGGAAGTATTTTAATATTTATCGGATTTAATTCTATTGCCGCCCAAAAATCTTCCTTGTCCACTCATACTTACCGTTATTAAGCAGAGCTTTTCCCTTGATAAAAGGTGCAAAATCATCTTTTGGATTGATCTCTATTGCCTTATCAAATGCAGCATAGGCTTCTTCAGTTCTGCCCAACTGACCAAGAGAAATTCCTTTGGATGTCCATGTACTCTCATTATTTGGATTAATCTCAATAGCCTTGTTAATTGCAGCCAGAGCTTCTTCAAATCTATCTAAATCATTTAGAGCAAGTCCTTTGTTGTGCCATGTTGCCTCATCCTTTGGATTAATCTCAATGATTTTTTCGTATGCAGCCAGAGCTTCTTCAACTCTACCCAAAAGTTCTAGATCAAGTACTTTGTTTTTCCATGCACCAATTGAATTTGGATTAATCTCAATAGCTTTGTCGTTTGCAACCAGAGCATCTTTCGTTCTTCCCAAACAATATAGAACAAACCCTTTGTTAATCCATGCCTCTATCAAATTCGGATAAATCTCAATAGCTTTTTCGTATGCAGCCAGAGCTTCTTCAAATCTATCCAAATCATGTAGATTAACTCCTTTATTGTACCATGAAATCGCAGATTTTGGATAAACTCCAACAGCCTCGGGTTGGTGTTCCTCTTTATCCTCTCCCTGTTTTGTCGATGTCATAAATATCCTCTCCGATTATTTTCACAGATATATGGTGGACTGCGCCCCTTCGAGTGGATAATTAGTTTGGGTGCTATATTTAAACGTAACGCTCCCTCAAAATTGACTGGAGTGGGGTCGGAAAGGAGGGCATCAACCCTTCGGATATTCTCATATGATTATGGACATGGTTTTGAAAATATGGAGGATAAGAAGGATTATGAGGAGCGTCAAATTCATTTGCATCATATAGGATAGGTGTGCGAATTATTTTGAAATTGTTCTGTTCAATATAGAGCATCTCAATTTCCTTTTGAGATAAGCCTTTTTTTAATAATTTCACTCTTTCTTGCGCAGTTTCTAACATGATTCCCTCGCTTTTAATGAGTTGATCTCTTTCTCCTGCTCCACCAATATCGACAAGAAAACAGCATCCATCGGCTCAAGCATAGGCGTGACTGTGCATGAAGAAGCATGTTGTCGCGCTTTATTCATGAGGCTGTCAAATGCAATCTTATCCTCACCGCGTAATGCTCTTTTGAACACTGACAGTTCCATTACGATCTCTTCAAGCAGCATTCGAAAACTCGGTACAGTTCTACCCATATCAACCACCGAATTCATTCAATCTGGTCTGTCCGAATGGTATCAGATTTCTTAATGTATTTCCTTCACACGTTATCCTGACAAGTCTATTCGAGTGTTCAATGTCTATTGAATATCCCTCTTTTGCCAACTGTTCAATGCACTTCGGAAGATTGCGGGAGTTAATGCGATGGTTCATAATTTTGCCTCAGTTCATGGGTAAATACATTTTCAAGAATAAAAGCAATTAGATAGCGGTGTGAAACTATTATTTATGTAAAATTCCTTGTAATAATAACCAACATTACAATACCGCCGATTACTATCGCGCCGATTAGAGTTGGAATTATAATCATGACAGGGACGACTATCATATTATTCATAAACAGCCCACCCATTTCATTTGTTCCAACATTAAGAAATGAAAATATTTCTTGTGCAACTGTAGTGGCCAAAATTTTAGCCGTAATAACATAAGGCAAGAAAAAATAAGAAATTATTGATTTCCCAAAAAAAGTAGTATTAGGAGCACTATCTACGGAGCTCAAAATAAGAAATAATCCATTCACAAATCCCCATACACCACCGACTATTGCGCTAATTTTCACAATCTTCTTTAATTCATAGTCTTCATTCATGTGTTACTCCCAAATTAAAGCCTATTAGTACATTAACTGTTGCAGGGGGATTGAAATCTATAAAATAAATGCAGGTGCGAAGTAAGTTATCTCAAGTCTTTGTTGTATCTTAACGATTTACTTTTTTTAAACAGAAATACTCTACCTCGACTCCTGCCATTTGTTCTTGCGCTCAACCTCAGTCTGGTTTACCAAATCCATTTGAATAATGAAAGAGATATAGGAAAAAATATGATTAAAACAATTGACCATATCGGGATCATGACAAATGCCTTACAGCAATCGGTAGAATTCTATACTGATGTGCTTGGCTTTTCAATTTCAAGAAAGATAGAAATGGATGAATTCTCAGCAGTTTTTATCGAGAAAGGTGGTAGCATAATCGAACTCATGGGATTCAAAGAATTTTCAAAACGTCCAGAAGGTATCGAACTCAAAATTGGTTCGATTCCGCTAAATGACCACATCTCCTTTTTAGTGGATGATATTGAAACCACAGTAACTGAATTTAAGGATAAGGGTGTTGTATTTGAATTAGAGCCAATACAGTTGGAAGGCGGTACTAAACTTGCATCATTTAAAGACCCCAATGGGGTATTGATTGAACTTATAGAACATCCTCAATAAATATAAATTCAAAAGGAGAATAAAGTATGGGCGACAAAAAGATAAATTGTATAGATTGTTACAAAGATTTCATTTTCACAGAAAG
>JAUSDC010000216.1 GCA_030650845.1 Candidatus Methanoperedens sp. | reverse complement strand
ATGTGCAGAACGGAATGATCCTGCCATCCGGAGTGGCATAATGAACACCGCACCGCTTTATTCTTTCAAGGTCCATGTTGTACAGGTCCATGAAGTGCATGGCACCAATGAAGAGCGTATGTCGGTGGAATTCCTTTATTGCGTCACCTGTACCATCCCTCAGGACATCAATAAACAGTTTTTTCATATTCAATGATTTAGGTGCCTTTGACATATCGATATACCTGGGCAACGCTGAAATAAGGCTTCCGATCCTTTTTATCTTGCCAAGTGACTCGCCTATCCATTTGCTGTTGTTCGATGCCAGCTCCTCAACCTGTTCAAGGAGCCCTTCAACATCAACAAAACGAGTAATTGGTATCATTTTACCATTTTCGACATAGACATACGTTCCTGTACCGCAATGTGGATGGACTGTAAATTCAACATTGGGGATACCCTCCTCAGCCGTTACAAAATGTGAAACTGGTACTACAAATGGCACCGGATAGAAGTCATCTGCCGTAATGGCACCGTCTGTCTGTCTTTCAATAAGATCAAATAAATAAGGGATAGTTATCCTTTTCTCCATTCTCTCTTCTTTATTTATCCTTCCAGTGAACGAGATGGGCTGGAAATTGATACCTTTAACAGTATCGATGTTATTGACCGCGAACTTTATGATATCCCCAACCTGTTCATCATTAACTCCTTTTGCCAGTGTGGGTACAAGAGAAACACTCGTCAGTCCTGAAGCCCTGCAGTTCTCAATCGCTTTGAGCTTAAGTGGGAGATAATTAAAGCCCCTGTTGATCAGATAAGGTTCGCCTGTCACGCCGTCAAACTGTAAATAAACGGTATGTAATCCAGCGGCAGCAAGCTCTTTGCAGAATTCCAGACTTTTTGCAAGTTTTATTCCATTTGTCGCCATCTGTATCTGGGTGAATCCAAACTCGTTTGCCATTCTAATGATCCTGACAATGTCTTCGCGCATAGTAGGTTCGCCTCCTGCGAATTGAATGGCAGGGCAGGGTATTGGTTTTTGATCGCGCAGCATCTGCATCATTGCCCTTATCTGGGAAAGTGATGGTTCGTACAGGTATCCTGATGCTGATGCGTTAGAAAAGCAAACAGGACATGCCTGGTTGCATCTGTTGGTAAGGTCGATATTTGCAAGAATAGTAGTGGTTTTGTGGGAAGGACATAATCCGCATGATTTTGGACAATCCCCATCCTTAGATACGTTCGGAAATTTTACTCCTTCCCCGTCATGCATATAACGGTCAAACCGCCAGAACTGCTTCGCGCTTGACCAGTAAACATCCTTGAAAGATCCATGCTTTTGGCATGTTTTTTCAAGCATCACGTTCCCGTTCTCTTCAAATATTGAGGCATCGATCACATCAAGGCATTCCGGGCATAGCGATCGCGTTGACTTCATACCAAAGCTCTTTATTATTTTCTTGAAGTATAGGAAACCATAAACACTTATCCCCATCTTGCGGCTTATTTTTCAAATATCCTTTATGTTTATTTTGCTCTTGGCTTTAGTTTAGTTGAACCGCAGTGTGGGCATTCTGTGCTGGGGTTTTTCATCATGAATGTTTTTTTGCATGACATGCAATAGAACATTCCACTTTCTTTTGCCATCCTCTCGAGGTCTTCGGGCGTCAAAGAGAAAGGCAGATATGTGCTACACATACTCTTCACCTCCGTTGATTTTTCGTAATTATACGAATTGTTATGGTTGATACTATTTTGAGATTTCCCCAATTTTCTGTTTTCAAATTTCACAATAGATTTAGAAACCTTTTAATAGATTCAGGTTTTGTCGATCAAAAATACGGTCTGATAAGGGAAACATAAGACAACGATGTCAAAAAAATTAAACCAATAGACCATATTTGGTCAATTGGTCTTATATCCCCCATTAATTTCACTCTCAATCATATTGAGCACCTGTTGGCTGTTCTGCCGTGCGTGCTCTCAGTTTTGCATAGAAATCTTTTTGTCTCTGTTTCTCTGCGGAGTCTTCTTTTGCAACTTTGACTTTTTGAGCATTCTCTGCATGTTCCATCATGTTATCTAGTCCTGCCATGTTTTTCACCCCCTGTTTTTTTTAATTACAAATAATTTTTATATTTGTTGCATTTTTTTCAATATGACTTTTTCATTTTCAATTTCTACTTCAATCTCTGCTCCTTTTTCAATCGGCAAAGGAAATTGTGAATCATAAACAATTTTTGATTCGATGAGTATTTTGAAACTACTCATTGGAGGAATCGCTATAATCCTCCCTTTTCCTTTTAACACCATGACCTCCGATGGATTATAATTATTATTCATTATGGTACGTGTATTAATACCTATCGCAGTACCTGAAATTATATTAAAAAGTAATTTTATTCGCAAACAACAGACCAAAAAAAATAATTTGAAACTGAGTGATGTTAAGTCGCTCAACTTCACATCACTCGGAGCTTCTTGAAAGAAGCATGAATTATTCGGATTCAAATTTCTCGCAAGCTATATCGTCAATTCTTACTGTTCCTTTGAAGTAGCACTGGTCATATACAGGGTCATACCACAAGCATTCTCTACACGAGCTAACAGATTCAATGTCCAAAGCTTATACCTCTATTTTAATAAGACCTGATAGGTTCATAAAAGGCTAATACTTTAAATCATTTCCTGAGGATAAAGCTTTTCAACAGAAGAAAACATCAATTTGTGTGGGCAGGTACAACTTTTTTAATACACGGAACCCCCACTCTCCAACCTGCCCATTTTACATATGTTATTTGACCTTGACATTCAGCGAATGACATGAAGGACAGCGAAGGTTCTTTCCTATTCCCTTGAATTCTTTTCCACAATCACCACATACATATTCACTCATTGTAGCATCACCTGAAATATCTACATCAAACATATCGCCAACACTGCACATACTTCTCACCTCGTTTAATTATTCGTAATTATACGAATTTTTAGTGTTGATACTATTTAGGGATTTCCCCAATTTTCTGATTTTTACGTGAGAGTGATAGGGTCATAATTTGGATGTAATTTTGGAAAATGCTTTTAAAAGAATATTGCAGAAATCTTAACTGTTACTGTGGCAGGTTATCTCAATTCAAGAAGGCATGGCAGAAGAGATTATGTTATTACAGGATGTATTTTGAAACATGCCACGCAGTTTTCCGCCAGACCATCTACCCAAATTTGACATCTATTCATGAACAAAATATCCTACGAAGCGACAATAACCTGCCCAAAATGCGGTTATTCCCACAAAGAAACCATGCCATCAGATAGCTGTCTTGTCTATTATGAATGCAGGAACTGCGGATATACCATGAGACCTAAAGACGGTGAATGTTGCGTATTCTGTTCGTATGCGGATAAAAAATGCCCGCCCATGCAGATTGCCTGAATCATGGATTTCACAGTATATCCTGAGACCCGATGGCTGTTAATCTAATACAATTTCGATGTTTGGAATCTTTATTATCTGGAGTTTCTCGATTTCACTTCTAATCTGTGGCATTTCAACTTTTTTGCTCCAGACACCTCTTATCAGCGTATAGCCCAAATCTCGTAATATTTTATTATCCAGTTTATACATTTCTCTTTTTATAATTATGGTGGTCATTTTGCCTCTTGGCTTATGGCAGAATTCTTATTCTCCTCAGTGTTAATTTCAACCAACTCAAAAAGCAGGGGAGTGTGTACTATCTTAAAATTGTTATAAATTATATACAGCTTTTCTATTGTTTTGCCGTCAATACCAGCTTTCAATAATCTCACCCTCTCCTGAGGGGTTTCTAACATAAGTGCATCTCCTATCCTCCCCAATAGCTGTTTTTAAAGCCTTACTTGAGGCTGACTAATTTCAATCGCAGGGCAGTGAGACGAGCTGCACCACCCTGCTGAAAATTACACTCTCATACTCGACTCTTAGATTTATATATTTATCCATATAAATAATAATTGTAGTTATTATAATGAGAATATCGTTACATGATTAGCAATCGAACTTGTATATTAATAAGCATTGGTAGAGCATAGTGAAAGTAATGCGACCTGTAAGAAATCTGAAAATTGATGCGCTGATAAAAGAAGGCGAAAAACACCTAAAAGAGGGCATTTTGAGGATGCCCGGCGAATTTTCGATTTTGCTCTTAAACTTGACGGGAAAAATGAAAAACTATTGAAATACAAGTCGATAGCACTGAACGAATTAGACAGGGTTGATGAAGCATATGAGTGTCTGGAGAAAATTACAGAAATTAATCCTGAAAAGAAGAAATGCCTTACTGAAGCACGGAAAAATCCAGAAATAGAAAGGTGCGATAAACTGATGGATGACGCTGAAATACTTGTCGCCGACCAGCAGTATGAGAAGGCAATATCGAATTATAAGGAGGTCATAAAAAGCGACCCCACCTGCACCGATGCATATATGTATATCGGGATTTGTTACGACCATCTCGGAGATTATTCCTCGGCAATCAATTTTTATGATATGGCGTTGGAAATATATCCGCTGTATCCCAAAGCATGGCTGAATAAGGCAATCACATACCAGCATACGGGAGATATTACAGAGGCGTTGATTTGTTTTGATAAAGCGATTGAGCTTGATAGGAATTATAGTCTGGCATATTATAACAAGGGCGTTCTTCTCATGGAAAACGGCGACTACAGGCGTGCTCTGGAATGTTTCACAAAGACACTTGAGATTGACACGAAGAATGATGATGCGAAATACAATGCAGAGAAATGTATTGGTTATTTAGAATGAAATGTATACAATACGCAATAGAATAGCAGAAGGATGGAACGTTGAAAAACTTTGGAATTAATTTTTATAGTATGTAGTAGAGTTAAACAGTGTAAAACAGTCTAAAATTAGAAGGGAGAATAAAATGAAAATAAGGATCGTCAGTTCAAAAGACGAAATCGATTCGCTAAAGCTGAAAAGATTATTCATCTTGCTTTCAGACCTTCAAATAAAGATATTTTCGCTCTGGTACAAAAATGTCCTGACGTTAAAGCCATACACACATCAATTTTGTTACCGAAAACCTTTTATATCATCATAATCATGATAATTATTATGTAGATTTACATTATCATGTATTTCTATAATTCATATATTTGTCGAGGAAAAAATAATGTTAGAGAACTCTGAAGAAAGAGTAAAATTGTTAAGAA
>JAUSDC010000203.1 GCA_030650845.1 Candidatus Methanoperedens sp. | reverse complement strand
TGTGCCCCAGTTCTGCTGCGTATTTTGCCGCTGTAACGCCGCAAGGTCCTGAACCCTATTGACATGAGGTGAAATAATGACCTACTCAAGCGAGATACATGTTACAAAAACCATAATGAACGAATTCATGGATGATTTTATAGAGAATATTCTTGACACAGATATTGTAATTGTGGGTTCAGGACCTTGCGGCGTTACAGCGGCAAAATACGCAGCAGAACTGGGGCACAAGACCGTTATGATAGAGAGGAATATCTACGGCGGCGGTGGAATGTGGCAGGGAGGATTTCTCCTTCCCAAGAATACAGTAATGGCTCCTGCGAACAAGATACTTGAAGAGTGCGGCGTTAGGCTCAAGGATGCAGGAAACGGGCTCTATGTCTGCGATTCTTTCGAGATGGTCTCAAAGATGCTGGCAAGCGCGTGCGATGCTGGCGCGAAGCTGCTTAACTCCACGAATGTTGAGGACCTTGTGCTCAAGGAAGACCATGTCGATGGCGTGGTCATCCAGTGGTTCCCTGTTCAGCAAATGCCTAAATTCATCACCTGTATGGACCCGATCGCTATCAGGTCAAAAGTAGTAATAGACGCGACAGGGCACGATTCGTTCCTTGTAAGACGATTGTGGCAGCAGAAAAGGCTGGATATCGCTGAGCCACCAGGCTGCGGCTCACTATGGGTTGACGAGGCTGAAAAGCAGACCGTTGAACTTACTCATGAAATATATCCTGGACTTATTGTAGCCGGAATGTCTGCGACTTCAACTTATGGCGCGCCGAGAATGGGACCGACCTTTGGCGGGATGCTTCTTGCTGGAAAGAAGGCTGCAGAGCTTGCGCATGAAAAGATAATTGGAACTAGAGTAAAAAGCGCTGGCAAATCCTTGAAGATGGGACATCCTAATGTCCTTGTGACAGAATAAAGCTGAAATTGTTCATCGGGGCGATAAGCCCCTGTTTTTTTCATACTTCGGTGTTTTTATAAACAGAAAGTTTATTTAATAATAAAGACAATAATATAATATATGATCCGTCAGAGATTCGTTCTTGATACCAGCGCCCTCACAGATTCACAGACGCGCGAACTTGAAGGCGGGGGCACGCTCTGCGTCACCATGGGCGGTATCCTTGATATTATAGCAGAAGCTCGCCTGCACCTGGGGATAAGCTGCTACATCCCGTTCCCATCAGTATACAATGAGATGAGGGACTTTGCAAAGAACAACGGCTGCAGCGATGAGACACTTGCAAAGATAGATACTTGGCTTGTTAAAAAGACACCTGACAGGTATGAAGTCAAAATCCCATCCAAGATCTTCTACGACTATGTAGATTTCATGCGTGGTCGTATCAATAAGGGAATGGACGTTGCTGAGGAGGCAATATGGGAAGGAGCGACCGAGTGCCTGTTCCGCACTACAAAGGCAAAAACAAAACATGAGATAGAGCCTGAGATAGAGCGCAATGTTATAGGCGAGATCATCAGCAAGTTCAGGGACAAATACAGGGGTGCACTGCGTTATGGTATTCTTGACAGCGCACCTGATATCGATGTGCTGCTTCTTGCAAAAGAGCTTGACGCCGCGGTTGTGGCAAGCGACATGGGCATCCAGAAGTGGGCAGAACAGTTGGGGCTTCGTTTCGTGAACGCAAAGTCTTTCCCAGCTATGATAAAGGAATACCTGAAGCGAACTAAACCAGATAAGGCTGCAAGCTTGATATGACGTATAATTTTATTTATTTTTATATTGCTGCATTCGGTTTCCTTTCGATCATGTTCCTGACCCTTCGGGATATACGCATATACCACCGCACAAAGATAATATCATACAGGAAAGGCGCACTGAAGGGGATGATGGCTGGCGCGCTGGCGTTGATAGGGATGACATTTATTACGGCATATCCTGAAAATCCCATGCTTGGAATGGCAATCACATTCGCCGCTGTTTATTTCAACGGCAAAGGCAAGCGTGAGGATGTGTTCGGAGATCTGCCAGTGTTAAAAAGAGTGCTGGGTGAAACAAAGAAAAAAATTTAAATTGTTTGGAGCAACTGGAGGGTTGGGGTTCTGTTTTTGTGGGAGTTGTCTGAGAATGGGCTGTTGTTCTGGGTTTTCTTTTATTTAGTGACACACCAAATATTAGAGTTCTACAATAACTGGCCTTAATCCTGCCACATTAGCGAGCAATTCATCTTTTTCTTTTTGGGGGACCTTAAATTTATCAAGCGAAGCAGTCAGATTCTTTACAGTTACCTCCCAGTCACCTCCCGTTATGCCAAGACCTGCGTGGGCTGTTCTCATATCCCGACCGACATATTTAGCAGGTCCACCTGTGATCTCACATATCATTTCTGTGATCAACTGGCGCAGTCTCTTTTTCGAATTCGTACTGTGACCAACGTAGAATCGTCCGACCTGCTTATCAGTAAACTGGCGTTGCATGAAATCATCGACAACCGCGGATATGGGATCATATCCTCCAAGCCGTTCATAGAGATTCTTTTGCATTGTATTATCCTCTATACTGATATTCCCATTTTAAACTTATCTTCCGGTTGTTCTGTCATTGCTCCTTCCCCGATATAGCCCAGTATTGGCTCATTGACTTTTTTTCCCTAATTGTTCTCTTGATGCAGAGACTGAGATGTACGGAGGGGTTGGAGCATATGGGGGAGGGGCTGGATTCTGCATTTTTATGATGGGGTTGGAGCCCGAAAAGCTTATTATCTTAGAATTCCATAATCTAAGATATGAGCGATTTAGTAAAGATATCATCAAAAGGGCTGCTAACACTTCCAAAGGCTATTCGAGAACAATTGAATATTAATGTAGGTGATTATCTTGATGTTACTATTGATGCTGGCAAGGTTATGCTTCAAAAAGTCGATATAATCCCCAAAAAAATCGACTGGGAGAACGAAGATAAGGTTTGGAAACAATACTCAGCCAAAAGATTGGCTAAGGAATAATCCAAAATGCTGCTAAAACAGGGGAGCATTGTACTTGTTGATTTTTCTTATAGCAACTTAAGGGAGGCGAAGTTCAGACCTGCATTGGTGATCAGCAATTTTGAATATAATCGGAGGAAAATCGATGAAATTAAAAGACGTTGAAATTGTAGTTATGAGCTATGAAGAATACGGGGAGCATCTGAACCAATTATTTGAAAGGGTCAAGCGCGGTGAGATACATGAGCCAGAACCCCATAAGATAATGGCGCGCACGGCAGAGGATATTGGAAAAATTTTGACTCGCGAGCGCCTGCGCCTGCTTCAGATTATCAGGGAAAAGAGACCGGAATCTATTAGCGAACTGGCAAGGATGCTAAAGCGCAAAGAATCAAATGTGCATAATGATCTCACTTTCCTGGAAGGCATTGGGCTACTTGAGCTTAAGGAAGGGAAAAATCACGTCAGGAAAATGCCTGTTGTTGATTACGATGCGCTGCATATTACGGTTCCACTGACTGCATAGTTCACTTTCAAAGGATCGCGACTGCCGATATTGGGGAACTCCGCCCGGCATGCATGGGAGGGGGTTGTGTTTTTAGGGGGGAGTTTTTTGTGTGTGTGTCTAGTTGTTTTGGTTTAGCTTCGAGGCGCTCGAAGCAGAATTACCACGACGGGGAACACGGATGACACGGATCAAACGGATTTCCGCGGATACGAAATCCGCGCGCATCCGAGTCATAGCATAACGAAAATTAACAACTAACTCTTACGAACTCAAAACGAACTCATGCAGCCTGAGTTCGTTTCAGTTCGTTTAGTTCGTTGTTTCTCTCTATATTTTGTTCATGTATAACATGCGCCACACATTTATCACTCTTAAAATATTAATCCCCGGCGCCGATATACTCCCATGCAACCGCTTCATATCGAAATTAAAGCATACTGGTGACCGGAATGTCGCATCATACCGGGGCCGACTTCCGGTTCGCCTGTGTTCAGTATCACGGCTGCCGGGGGACTTCGCGGGGAGGCGCGCTTTCCGTTCTCTTGATGCAGGGGCGTAGATGCACGGTGGGGTTTTGAGCAAATGTAGAACATAGGACTTAGGTTTGTGCTTAAACGGTTTGTTGTAAACATGATTTTTCAGCAACAGCTACTACTCTGTAAATGACTTGATTCCGGGATAGGCAATTTATCATCTAACCATCCTCCAAGTAGTATATTAACCGGTAGCCTCTGGGCGGAGGTACTTCGATAGCCTCAGGACCTTCCCAATCATCGACCAAATCCTGTTCTGCCGCCTGATCTATAGCTTCTTCTGGAGTTTCGGCAAAGATTACAGCATTATGGCGGATCCCCTGGACATGATAGACTTTCATAGATTAACCCTCGAATAAGGATTAAATTGAGTTCTTGGCATATTAGTTTCCATATCACACCCCCACATCCATCTCCTCATCCGCCCTAACCCCCCGCATCTCATGCTTTTCCTCATACTTCCTCTGCGCCGCCCATAGCGCTGGCGCATCCTTGCTCCTCCCCCTGACATCGCTCGTCAGCCTCTTTCTTATCCTCACCAGGGTCGGTGTATTGATCGCCACCCCTGAGATTATCCCCTGCCCTTTCGCCAGGGAAGGAAGCTCTGATATCAGCTCCCTGCTTGCGCTCTCGATGCTCTGGGCTATCTGCTGCTGGTCTGTCGGGTTGATTATCCGCATCGTTATCTGTGTCATGCACTGTGAAAGCGAATCTGCATCCAGCTTGCTCGGGCGCTGCGAGACGAGGCACACGCCCACCCCGAACTTCCTGCCTTCAGAGAGTATCGTTTTCAGTATGCTCTTTGATTTCGCCTCACCGCTATGCGGCGCGAACCTGTGAGCCTCCTCGATGACCACGAAGACAGGGTAGGGAAGGAACTTATCCACATGCGTCTCGTTATACCGGTTGTTCTCTGTGCCCTCCCGCGCGTCGAAAAGCCGGCGGAGCATCACGGATGCGATAAGCTGCTGGGACGTCTCCTCGATACCCGAAACGTCCATTATCGTGAGCTGACCCACTTTAAAATAATCAGCAAGCGGGATGGTCTGGAAATCATCGAATATCGAACCGTACATTTTCCCGAACCTCCACTTTATGCCTTCTATAGTTGGCTCGTTAGTTGAATCCTGCAGTGCCTCTATCTCCTGCTTGAGTTCGTTGCGTGTGAACTTTTTCTTGCCGTTGTTCTTGAGGCTGTGATATGCAGACCGAAAGAGCGTCTTCATCTTATCAGACATTGTGCCGTCATCCATTATGCTGATAAAATCGCTCACTGAAAGGTCACTGATGCGGATCTTTATGCTCTCAGGTTTGACTATCCTGACCTTCGGGCGATACGATGGAGTAATGAAATCCGGCATATTCTGTATTTCACCCAGGGATGAATATTCACCGTGCGGGTCAAATATCAGGACAGGAGCCATGTTGTATGGTTTCATCAGTTCTTCCACAAGAACGCCTACAGTATATGATTTCCCGGCACCAGTCGAAGCAATGACAGATACGTGCTGGCTCACGATATCCCGGACAGACAATACGACACCGGTATCCGCGCCCAGTACATTTCCCAGGAATGCAGAACCTGCAGCGCCTTTTTTGATCTTGCTTATGTCTTTGAGCACTTCGTCCCCTGCGCGCTCTATTTTTACTCCGCATGCAGGATTGGTACGGGGATTTACGAACTCACCCATTGTATTATCAAAAAATCCAACGACTGAGGCAGTATAGGAATAATACTTGAAATCTTCAGGATCAAGACCATAGAATCCTGACACCTCATCCGCATCAAGCTCCGTATCCATAAGGAACTCCTGCGGATAATGGTTAAGTGGTTCCGCGTCTCCCACCCTGCACAGAATATTTTTTCCTGCATCGTTATAACATACGAACATCCCTGCAGGCAGGCGCTCGCATGAGATAAAAGTGAACCCCTCTTCATCTGAATTACTTACTGTCCCGAGCATTTAATCCCTCCTCAGGTGTTTCTTGACAAGCCTCATCATCGGTCTGCATTCCTGGCATACTGATTCAACCTGCTCTGCTATGCAAAGGAGCAGCGTCTTATCAAGCACATCCCTGTTCGTATGAAAATATGCCGCGCTTGGTTTGCCGTTCTGGGTATGGAACTTTCGCATTTCATCTGGACTTAATAGTTCAAGTTTATCCCTGATATCTGGCGGGGAATCGATAATGTATTTCACACTTCCGCTGCTGATCGCACCCAATCCATAAACAATGTAATAGCTGTTCCTGAAATCCTCATTGAAAGGAGCATACTTTGGCTGCTTGTCTGGTTCGATATACGGAATAAGCTCCTCGCGTATTGTGTGTGTGATGTTCTTTATCACACCGACGATCATCTCATCAGCTTTTTCTATTTTCACCATTCTTCCGATGCGCTCTTTCCGGGCATCGGGCGGTATTTTTACAAGATACGTATTCGCATCCTCGACCCTGATTATGTCTCCTATTACCATATTACCAACTCATTTGTGATACTTTTTATTATCTGCCGGTTTGAAAGAGTTATGACCAAACAACGAACTGGGACGAACTCCATACGAACTCACGCTACCTGAGTTCGTTTCAGTTCGTTAAGTTCGTTGTTAATCGTAATATTTTTAAATTTTTTCATATTCTCCAATTTAATTTAAATCGAACACGGATGACACGGATCGGACGGATTTTCACGGATCCGTGCGAATCCGCGTCATCCGCGCAATCCGTGTTCTATCGTCCGGTTTGTCTCTCAACCGATAACGAATGGATTACTCTCTCATTTGTTTATATCACCTGTTCATCATTTTATGAAAATTCTTCGAGCTCTTATTGATCCTGATCCCGTGCGCTTTGCAGAAATTGTCAAGCATGCCGTAGAACAGGATATGCTCATTCATCTTTATAACAGCAGCCTCATGCGCCCGCATCAGAATATCCGGATAATTGCTGCGTATCACGCATTCTGCCCTGATTATATCCGCTATCTTATCCGCCATGCCCTCTTCATACATCCACGCCGGGAATTCCACGCGCGCAGGAAGACCATTGCTCACCCTCATATAGAAAAACGCCACCTTATCTTTGAATTTTCCATAATTATCCAGAACAGAGCGAGCTTCATCTCCTCTCCTGTCATCCCTGTCACAGAGGAAAGCCGCTGTCCTCTCACCCCATGATAGATGTGAGAAAAGATGCGTATCAGAGAGCTTGACCTTTTTTAGACCAAAAAGGAAATGCATCATCAATGTGATATCGCGCGGCATGGTCGTGTCTATGAATCCGATAAGAGGGGCGCGCGTTTTTTCCGAGGCTTCAAGCAGTTTGGTTATTGCCCTGACATAAATATCCCTGATGTTCCTGTTAAGGACATTGATATGTGAAAGGATGAGCGCGCCATCAAGCATAATACACGGCTTATCATGCTCTTTCATGAGCTGCATGATGCTTTCGCATTCCAGGGAAAATCGGCGCGCATCAACGTATTCGCTGCCGAAGGAGTACACACTTGCAGACTCGAATTCATCCGGTGTAATTATCTGGGCCTCAGTAATTTCTTTATAATCGCTGTCGTCCGTATGCCTGTTCAGGATTTGCGAAGTCTGTATGACTGCAAGAGGTATCTCATAATTCTTGTCTGAATATATCTGGCTGCCGTCCACTGCCCCCACAGCAACACCTGAAAGCACAGAATCCACCCACTCAATTGCATCATGTCTGTTCTTCCAGTTAAAATGAAAAGACCGAATGAGCTTTCCCGGTTCAAGGAGTTTTGCGCCGCTGTAATCATTAAGGCGTTCGTTCATGGAAATGTTGATAACATTCAATTTCTTAAGTTCAGTCCTGTACTCTTCTGAGAGTGTGGAGCGTTCCACATCATACGATTTTATGGCTGAAAGCCTGGCATCGAACTGGTCAGAAATGCTTTTTAAGTCGAGCATTGTACAACCCTGCTTTCGCCATCAATTTTCTGGAGCTTTATCACATTCGCGTATTTCTCGTTGAAGGTATC
>JAUSDC010000188.1 GCA_030650845.1 Candidatus Methanoperedens sp. | reverse complement strand
TCATATGTTTTCTATTTCACAGGCAAAAGTTATAGACTGAAAAGGCATGATTCCAAAAATTTGGGAAAGGATAATTATTAAATGGAGGAAAAGCTACATAGAAGGTGGGTCAAAATTGGCGGGAAAAAAGGGTCAATTTTCAACGGGAATTTTCAATATTTAATATTTATTGTTAAAATGTATTATGCATAGCATATTTTAAGGTAAAATGGCTGTTTTAGGTGGATTTCTAGACCATAATTGCCATGGTATGTTAATCTATGGTTGGAAAACAGGATTTTTATGTTCCACGAATGGAACATATTCTGTAGAGGTATTTATTAAAAAACGTTATCCTCGAGATGATTTGGTGAAAAAATGGTTAATTTTTCGTGGAATATAAACGGCTGACGAAAATCGGTGTTTAAAATAAAATCCAAGCTTGTTACAGTGCAATATTCATTTCAATATGTCGTAGATTTTTTCCAATTTTTCAACCTGCACTATTAAATCGTATTCCTTCTCAACATACTCCCTTCCGGTCCGACCCATTTTTTCCCATAAATCAGGATGATCAACCAGATACTCAAGGTGCTTTGTGAGCATATCAACATCCTTCTCTGGTGCAAGCAGCGCACTCTTTCCATCAACTACCACTTCAGGAATATCTGCATGGTATGACGAAATCACAGGCAATCCCGTCGCCTGCGCTTCAATTATTGCCACCGGTGCGCCGCCTTCTGTATCACCATCCTGTGCGGTGATGCTTGGGAGCATGAATATATGAGAATTAGATGCTTCGTTTATAAATACATCATAGGACTGGTATCCAAGTAATGTGACAGAACCTGATATTTTTAATTCTTTAATTAACGATTCTATCTGGTCTCGCATTGGTCCATCTCCAAGTATTCTTAATTGGATATTTGGATGATTCTCTTTTACTTTTGCAAAGGCTTTAATCGTATAAGGTATGCCTTTTTTTTCTCGGAAACTCCCAGCACAGAATATTTTTATATCACCATATTCAGGAAGCATTCTGGGGGTGAATTTGAGCTTTCCCAGATCAACACCCAGATGTTGAACAAGGATCTTATTTTCAGGGCAGCCGAGTTTAATTAATTCCATTTTCATATGGTTGCCTTCTGTTAGAAATAGCTCACCTTCTTGAAATAGTCGAATGTATGATTTTTTCCAGTATGGAATCTTGGGAATCATTGAAACATCATATCCATAAAATGTGGTTACCATAGGAAGATTTAGACTTTTCTTGAGTCTCAGATATCTTACACCTGCTGTGCCAAGATGTGCGTGAAGTAGTTTAACATTATTTTTTATAAGAATGTTTTTAAAATATCCGGATAAATAACGTCCAGTGAGTTTTATGCTCAAATCATTAGCTTTCCTGACAAAGAAATTACTATCTGAAATTGAGTAAACATCTTGCGTTGGGAATTTGTCCAGATTCATGGTGGCATGTGCTATTATTATGGGCTTATAGCGCTTAAGGTTGATAATTTGATTACTATAGAGCCAAGTCTGTGTGATCGGTAAATACTCATTTGTTAAATGGGCTACAGTGGTTTTCATTTTTACCTCTTTTCAGCGATTATTAAGATACCGCCACCAGATTTATTGGGTGTAAAGACATCCAGGTAACATAGAACAATAACAAGAGGATATGTTATATATGGATACATTCTATTTAATTCCCATGCCAGAGCACCTTTATACTTACTAAAAGTATATTGTTTCTTGTTTATTTTAAATCCTATATTATTTAATTTATATATAATATCTTCAATATCATATCCTTCTCTTACATGGTCATCTTGTTTTGGCATACTTTTAATCTTTTTGAAGATATGTTCTTCAATTAATGGAACATGCAGGATCAATTTCCCTCCTGTACCGAGGGCATCATACATATTTTGAAGAGCTATTATATCGTTTTTAATATGCTCTAAAACATCAATAGAATATATCAAATCGTATTTATTCTGATAAATTGGTTTTGTTAAGTCTCCTAATAGGATGTTAACATTATCTAATTTTAATTTCTGTTTTTTAATCTGGCATTCTTGATAGTGGATAGGATCAATCTCAAAGCCATCAAAAGTAGAATCTGGATACCTCTGTGCAAGATAAAAGATGTAATCGCCTCCGCCGCATCCAGCATCAAGAACTGCTTTAAAAGACGGCGTTTTATTTATTGCTCTAAATATATGCATCTTGCGGATTCTCGGTCCTGAATGAATTTCACCAATTGTTTTGAACATCGATTTTCGAATTGAATTCATTATTTTACTCCTGATAATATATGACTTTTAAGTTCTCTATAAGTTGTATTATTTAATTTTATTGTTGCAATAAAGTAGGTTAGGGCCCCAATAGAAATCCCACTCAAAAGTATTATATTTCCTGGCAATAAATAATATCTCTGAATAGAGGTAAATATAATTATTACAAAAAACATAATTAAACTGGTTGCTATTTCATTTTTCAAGCTAAGAATAAGATCTATTACTTTTAGATCAATTAATTTAAAAGGTATTGCAAAAGTAAAATATGCTAAAAATACATTAACAATTGCATATCCAATAACAACGCCGTTAATACCCCATCGCAAACTAATAACAATTGTTCCAACTACAAGAATACTTTCGAAAATACCCCATAGAAACATCCAGCCAGTCCTTCCTTTCGATAAATAGATCGTACCCACTGTAGATTCAATGGATTGTATCAATCCAACAATTGATAAGATTTTGATTAATAAAATTACCTGTGACCATTTCTCACCAAAAATAGTTAATATAAATTCATCTGCTAATGCAAATAATCCCAGCATCATCGGAAACGATATGAATGCTATATACTTTGTCGATTTTAGGAAAAATAATCTAAATTTTGCATTATCATGCTGAATTTGTGATAACGCCGGGAACATTACTCTTGATAATACAGATGAGATATTGGAAAGTGGATACAACATTAGAGTATATGCAAAATTATAGTAGCCCAATGCTGTCATTCCGAGAAATTTACCGATTAATAGACGGTCTGCATTTCTTGAAAAATAATTTAATAAGTTAAATCCTGATAGATTACTGCTGAAACCTATAATAGATCTAATATCTCTCCAATTAAAGTATATTTCTGGCATCCAATTATGAGTTGACCATAATAATATTGCATATATGAAATTCATTGAAACATTTTGCCAGACTAAACTCCAAACACCGTATCCCATAAATGCTAAAATTATGCCAAAAACGCCAGAAAAAATTGTGCTAAAAAGTTCCAAAAATGTTATTTTCTTAAAATTAAAATCTTTTATTAGAAGTGAATTTTTCACTATACATACTGAAATAAAGATAAAGCTCAATGACATGATATAAATTACTGAGGTTAATAATGGTTGATTAAAGAATTCTGCAATAATAGGTGCTGCAATAATACTTATCAACACCATAAAAAATCCAATCAGTATGTTGAACAAGAATATGGAAGATAATTGTTTGTTGTTAAGGTTTTGTTTTTGAATAATGGCAGATCCAATTCCAAAATCATTGAATATTGTCACGAAGCTTGTGAAAACAACTGCCATTCCAAGTAATCCAAAATCATCTGGAACCAGGAGCCTGGCTAAGATCACTGTTATTAATATTTGAGTAATTTGGAGAGCTATCCTTGAGATCGCGCTCCATTTAACACCGCTTATGAATTTTTGCTCTATTACCATAACTATGAAGTGAAGATTTGCAGCGAAATATCACTGCCACTAATAGATATCCGGATGGCATTACTATAGAAGATCATAATTAATTGTTCCAGGAGTATACCTCTATCGTATCATCGCTTCCATCTGGATGAAAGGTCATGTTATTTCTTATATATTCTCTAACTCTTTGATCTGTATAATATCTTTCAATCTTATAATCCACTATTACCCATCCTTTATTACTATTAACTGCCTGAATAAATGAGTCGTACGAATTCAAAATTATTGCACGACCTGTATAGGCATCAACCAGTTGACCTTTATCATTTTCTATATAGTCATATTCAATCTGTTTTATATAATAATCCGGTTGCCGTAAATAATACAACACAGCTGCGGGCAGAGTTGTCATTATTTTATCATCTTCAAGAAGTCTGTATGATATATATTCGCTCCCTTTCTTCCAGTTTGAGTGCTGTATTCCGCCATAAATATCTCCATGATCCTTTTGTGAAAAAGAAAAAGCACCTTTTGATGAGTATATTTGTACAAATAGTAAAATGACTATAAGAAATAAAAATGCAAATTTGATATTTCTCATAAATTCTTTTTTTATTTTAAATTTTCTTGATAATCGATCAATTGCGTCCTTATCAATAACATCTCTTAATAAATACATATCAATTGCATACGATGCAGAAAGGACCAGAAATGGAAAAATATACAATGAATACCGCGACTCTTTCCAGGAATATGCGCTTAAAATAAAAAAAGGGATGAAAAAGTTCAGAAGGAGGTAGGAATTTTGGCTTTTATTCCCGGGTTTCCACATTATCACTGATACCGTGATGCCGAGTAATACTAAGAAAAACAGTATCCTCAAGTCAGAATCAAGTGCATAATAATAGAATGGTCTTTGTCCCCAGAGGGGTACGTTCTGGAAACTAATAATTTTATTTAATATATCTTTACCTTTTAAAACGATTAATATCGAAACAAGCCCAAAAATTGCCAATCCTCTATACAGGAAATATTTATTTTTAAATAATTCTTTTTTAGATAATAATATGTAGATTAATGCTACAGGCAAAAAAGTCATGGCAAATTCGTGGGAGAGAACTGCACCTATGAAGGCAATCAATGAAAAAAATAAAATTTTCATGTCTTTTTCGGTTAGTCCCAGGTAAAATAAATACGCTGTGAGTAAATACAAAAACTGAAACTGGGCGTACATCCTGGCTTCCCGCGCCCATACGATTTCCCAAACGGAAATTGTCATTATCAAGGCTGCAAGAATACCCACTCGCCTGTTGGCTATTCTAGCACCCATCAAATAAACAAGGGGTATTGTCAAAGTGCTAAAAACGACACTGACTATTCTTGCAGAAGACTCATTTATCCCGAATATCTTAAAAGACAAAGCGATCAAATATGTGTTCAAAATAGAGCGGTCATAAAAAACTCCTGATGGGAATACCGGTGCTCCTTGCTGTATAATTCCGATCGCAGCATATATTGTATAAAGTTCATCAATCCAAAAATTCAAGTGTCCAAGATTATTAAACCGTAAATAAAAACCGATAACGATTAAAAAACAAAGAAATGGAATGCCATATTTTGAAAGCGTTTTATCAATGTTGTCTGCATAATGGTGATCACTTAGCAAGACCTTGATCCTTTCCGGAAGAAATCCAGCTAACGATAGAGATATTCCAATCAATAAAATTATATAATTTTCTAAAAATTTCATTAATTTAACACCTTTTTATAATATTTGCGATCCTTTTTGCATCATTTTCTTTAACTCTCAAATGTGTGGGTAAGTTAACATTATTTTTGACTATCTCTTCTGCAATTGGACAGGTTCCTTTCTTATAATATACATTATCAAAAGAAGATCCTTTTGGATGAATAACCGAGTTGAACCATTCCCCAAGGTCGCAATTGTTGTGTAAAAACTTTTCTTTGAGTTCATCTCTATTCTTAACTAATAGATTATACCTGATATATACAGGTAAATATAATTCATCATAGGACTCATACAACTTGACAGGTGAATCTTTTAATAATTTTCTATATATTTGTGCGATCTTTCGTCTGTGTTTGATATTTTTATGGATATTTTCCAGTTGTAATAATCCGACCCTTGCTTGAATATTTGATAATTTTACCGGGTATTTTTCTGGCATGATGCAATTCATTTCATCACATGTTGTTGATTCAACATTTAATCTATACCTGTAAAAGAAGTTTAAGAAAAATTTACCTATAAAAGAAATTCGCGGATGTAATAAAATATTATATATTATGATCTGCAATGAAATTTTTTCGATAATTTCCTGGTCTAAAAATTGTGAATTCTTCTGAATTTGCGCAATCTTTTTTGCGAGTTCAAAATCATCAGTAATTGCCATTCCACCCATTCCCGTAGATATTATCTTTGAGAGTTCGGTCGTAAAATAGGCTGCATCTCCATATGTTCCTGCCTTTTTCCCATTATATTCAGCTCCCAGCGCATGTGCACAATCTTCGATAACCTTTAAATTATGTCTTTTTGCTATATCCAGTATCTTTTGCATATTGCAGAACGAGGCAAATGTATGTTGGGCGTATATTACTCTGGTTCGTGGAGTGATCTTAGCTTCAATTTTATTAACATCTATGCAAAGGGTATCAGGATCTATATCGATATAAATTGGTTTGGCGCCAGAATAAACAATAGCATCCGGAACTACAACACATGTATATCCTGGCAAAATAACTTCATCCCCGTCTTCGATTCCAATTGCTTTTAATATGGAATAAAATGCCATCCTGCCTGCGCCAAAACTAAATGCGTATTTTACACCCATATATTCAGCAAATTTTTTTTCATATTTTCTTATGTACCTTCCATTAACAATTTCCCTTCTTTTAAATATCAAATAGTACAAAATAATCAAGATTTCTCGGTAAGTTATAGTACCGGAAATAAGTCTTATCTCCCGAAAATAATTTCTGGAATAAAATTTACGAAATAAAGTATATAATTTGCGAAACATCTTCATTTCACTTTATTCTTCAATATTTCCTTGACCGCATCAATGACATCCTTAACATCTTGATCACGCAGCTTTGCTGAAAAAGGTAAAGAAACTGTCCTGTCCGAAATCCATTCAGCATTTGGAAAATCGCCTCGTTTATATCCAAATTCCTTCTGATAATATTGATGGAGATGCAAAGCAATATAATGTACCCCAACGCCAATGTTTCTCCTTGTCATCTCATCCAGGAATTCATCACGATTTATCTTTAATCTATCCGTATCAAGCAATAAGGTATACAGATGGTATGCGTGCCGCGTATGGGGTTCAATGGGCGCGGGGGTGAAAACTGGTAAATCCTCAAAAGCCTCATTATAGATGTTCCAGATCTCTTCTCTTCGCTTCCAGTATTTTTCTATCCTGGGCAATTGATGAATGCCTATGGCAGCCTGAATATCCATCATATTATATTTAAAACCAGCATATACTACTTGATAATGTTTATATCCGGTGTCACTGAACCTCTTCCATGCATCCTTGCTCATCCCGTGAAGTCCAAGTACCTTTACCTTGTTTGCATTCTCCTCATTATCCGTAATTGCCATTCCCCCTTCGCCAGTAACAATGTTCTTGGTAACATAAAAACTGAAACACCCCATATCACCAAATGTCCCTGCCTTCTTCCCTTGATATTCGGTTTCAATGGCATGAGCACAATCCTCTACAACTTTTAAATTATAACGATTTGCTATATCCATTATTGATCCCATATTACAGGCACGACCTGCAAAATGAACAGGCACTATCGCTTTTGTCCTTGAAGTGATTTTTCTTTCGATATCTAAAGGATCAATATTCATTGTGTCCTTTTCGCAATCTGCAAATACAGGTTTTCCGCCTGCATGAATGACCGCATTGGCAGTTGCAGCAAAGGTCATCGTAGGAACAATGACCTCGTCCCCGGGCTTTATTCCAACTATGAGCATGGAAAGGTGTAAAGCAGCAGTACAGGAATTCAAAGCCATTGCATATTTAACCCCCTGGTATTGTTCAAACATCTCCTCAAATTTGTGAACTTTAGGACCTGTGCCCAACCAGCCGGATTTAAGAGTTTTAGTAACTTCTTCGATCTCTTCATCTTCGATCAATGGGCTGCCAAATATTAAAAAATCATTGCGTTTTTTTGTAAATTGTTCGGTCATTAATACACCTCTATCTTACTGGCTATTTTTAGCATTAAATCTATTTTTTATCAAGTATATCTTAATAATATTTAAAGTATCCATAGATATTAATTAGATAATTATAAGTAATTTTTCATTATTTTCAATATGTCTCCAGCCGCTCGATCCCAGTTATAATAATCGACTATCGTTTTTCTCGCATTTCTTCCGATCTTTCTTGCCTTCGCAGGATTATCCCTGATAAACATTATTTTTTCAACGATGTCATTTATATCATTATTCGTTATAAATCCATTTTCTCCTGGTGAAATGACTTCTTTAATCTGTCCTAAACCTGTCGCTATAACAGGCAAGCCTGAGGACATATAATCAAATAATTTTAGAGGAGAATAGTGGAATCCCCATTTAGACCAGGAAATATTAGCATACAGGCAAAGCGCCATATCAGCAGAAGCGATATATTCCGGCATTTGTAAATATGGAAGTTCATCTATAATTATAAAATTTTCATTATTGAAATTTACTCTCATACTATTTTTATTAGTGATGATAATAAAAATTACCTTTTTACCAATTAACTTCTTTGCTACCTGTTGTATAACCTCAAGACCTTGCCATGGAAATTTTGCTGAACCTGCCCACAGGATTTTAAAATAATCCTCATATCCAGCAAATAAATGATCACGTTTCTTTTCGGGTGAGAACATGTCGGGGTCTGACCCGTTGGGCACAAGAAAAGAATTCTTTATTTTTAAGAAACGCTCTGAATAGTTCTTATTTTCTGTTGAGACGCACACAGCACAATCAGTAAATCTTGCCAGGACTTTTCTTTGGAAATTTTTATAATATAACTTTAATTTTATATTATTATTTTCCGATCCAAAATATAGCATTTCTTCCAGTGGCGAATTGATCTCCCACATGACAGGAGTGTTTTTAATTAGTAGTTTATAAATATTCAAATTTTCGAAATATAGATACCCATCGGTTCGAATATACAAAACATCCGATCTTTTTAATCTCTCAAGAAGATTCTTCAATGTCTCTGGACGTCTCAAACTAAAATTATCAGAATATACCTCGTTTCCCTTTTTAATAAAATTAGAACTGAGCTGGAAAGCATGTATCGACCCCCCTGATATGGGGGGGAATTTGAATCCGTGTATATAGGCGATTTTCATAATTATTTTGTAAAAATTTCACTACAACGATTAGAGTATATTTTAAATAACCCAAATTTATTAAAAATTGGTAAAATTGAAGAAGATGTATCAAGTTCAACCGAACCCTGATATATATTATCACACACATTTAAATTTCTTAAGTATATATAATAGTCTATTCTATTTAATTCATATTCATTGAGTTTACCTCCTTTAAAGAAAATACTATTAATTTTATATGGTTGGGTCTTTCCATAACTAATTAAAACATTTCTTGAACCACTATCTGCATATAATCTTTTATTATTATCTTTGTTCTTATTAAACCATCTTGCGCTATAAACATCTTGTTCTGGCGTATATGCATTATATAAATTAACTTTTGTAATATTATCATTCTTCATTCTTTCAATTCCTAAAGAGATCGAGGTAGGTGTATCGTTTGTAAGCTCATAGATGAAACCAGTATTGAATAGAAAATATGGCACAAGTACACCCATAATCAAAATTAGGAATACATAATTTTGTTTTAATTTATTTTTGATCTTAATTATTTTTATTGATTTCTCGATAAAAAAGATACCTCCTATAACAAACAGAGGGGATAATGCAAAGAGCGCTACATGGTAAATCCTGGACATATTGAATGATTCTGCAAAATTAGGAAGTAATGATAGCAATAAGAAGGTAAAGCTTCCTGCTATTAAATAAAAATACTCGGCTTTGAACTTGGAAAATTCCCTGGAAATAATTATTTTAATTAACCCAATAATAATAAAAAATTGAGTTATTAATTGTAAACCTCTATGCACATCCCTTTCTAAAGAAGGAAAAGTAGGGTCTTTAACACCAATTGCCATCAGAAGATTTGGATCTCTATTTCCAATACCAAAAAAATCCGTAAAGATACTGCCATATATTTTGTCGCCAATCTTCACAATGCTTTCAAAAGCTGACGAACTTGAAACATTCATATACCATAATAATAGAAAGACGATGTAAAATGCCACAAAATAGGTCAGGGGCAATTTTTTCAAATTAAACTCGGGCAGCATCAAAAATTGCATTTTTGAAGTTCTAATCACGTCTATAGAAAATAAAAAAATAAATATTATTAAATATACATATATGTAAGAAAGTCCATAATGTGAAGTCACTAAAGATGCGGAAAAAATTAGTAGCAATATGTTGCGAATATTTTTATTTGGAGTATCCTGAACTGTCAGGAATATAAGTAATAAAAAAAAAAGCTCAGCAATTTGCTGCCTAGCTAAAGAAAGCAATTCTGTAAAAAAAGCAAAAAATGATATAAAAAAGAACACCGAATAAAATGCCAATTTATCATTCTTTATTTGATTTTGATAAACACAATAAAGCCCCAGCGGTACTAGGGAAAAAATGATAGGATAAACTATTTTAAATATCCATGCCACATCTATTGTTAGAAAATAAGAATAAATTGCCGGCAAAATTACAATACTGAGCATAGCATTAGCATTACCACTAATTCTTGAGTTCCAGTATTTGTTATCTACAACAAGTTGGTGTAAATAGTATTCAATATGTATATCCCATCCAATTAAGTACGTGGATATAAGCGAATAGTGAAATAATAACGAAATTGCAATTACAAATACTGCCAGTGGATATAATTCAGAAGGAATCTTATTAAGAGCGACCAATACAGGAATAAGTGCTATTAATACGATCAAAATCAAGATCACGATGTTGTTATTATGAAAATTAACAAAGTAAGTACCCACAATGCTTAAAACTGGCAACAATATTAAATATAAAACTGAATAGGAAATTTTCAAAGGTGGGAGTTCGTTATCGTAAAATTTGTCTATTCTGTAACTTAAAATACATAATATGGCAACGAGGGCAGTAATAAATATGACAACATTCTGGAAAGAAAGAGGTGAATTAATTTTCAAAAAAGAGAGAACTGAATTGAGGAAGAAACCGCTGAACATCAAAAATGAGATACTCAGACCTGCAGACAAAAGAATAGTCACAGTTACACCCAATTTGTGCAGCTTTAAAAGTTTGAGGATAATAATTCCAGGCACAAAGGTGAGATAGATAAAACTAACAACCTGTCTTAAAATCGGGATCTCTAAACCCATGAAATCAAGACCAATAGCTCCAAGCATCGCCAGATGGATGGCTGCCATTGTTCGGAGGAACTTTTTTGGCTCCCAATCATTAAGCTGGATCAAATCAGGTATCTTTATCATTTAGCTTTTTAACTCTCTTTAAATATAAAACTCTTTGTATACTTCAATCGTCTTTTCAGCGATTTTATCCCAGGAAAGTTCTTCCTTCATTTTTCTATGCGCGTTTTCACCCATTTGTTTTCTTAATTTATCATCTCTTAATAATTTTATGATTGCCTCCGCTAAAGCATTCGCATCTTTTGATGGTACGATAAAACCTGTCTTTCCATTTTCGACAATTTCAGGGATACTACCCACATCTGTTACGATCACTGGTTTTTTAAAGGCATAAGCGATCGGGATTATTCCAGTTTGCGTTCCTTCAATGTATGGCAAGACAACTATCTTTGCACGCTGGAAAAAAGATGGTACTTCTTCATCTGGAATGTATCTATTATGTACTTCAAAATTTTTATCATTAAGAATGTTATTTTTATAACCTCTTAAATGACCGCTGCCAGCAATAATTAGTTTAATTTCTGGAAAATCGTTTGAGATGTGAGATACTGCTTCAATTAGATATTCTAAACCCTTATATTTTTCAATCCTACCAAAGAAGAGAATGGAGTTCTCTTCTTCATCGATGTCATCTTTTCTGTCATTCAAGAAGAAAGAATAATCTCCATGTGGAATAATATAACATTTTTTATTTGTATTCAATTCCTCTTTAGCTTTCTTCCCATGAACAATTAAACAGTCAGAAAATCTTAAGTGTATATTTTTCCCAATTATTTGATCAAATTTCCTTCTCCCAATATGAGGATTTACATCATGGATAGTTGTTACAATAGGATATTTTATTAAAAATGGTAAAAAAAGACTTAACCAAAGTGGGCAATCATTGCAATGTATTATATCTGGATCTTCCTTATAAATAGTATTTAAAAATTTTATGGGTCTAGTTAATAAAAATGTATTTATAAAGAATTTTTTTATTACAGTTCCAAGTTCGAGTTCTATTATTTTCACATACTTTAAGAAATTTTTTCGCTCTATACCAACCGGAGCTATTACTACAACATCTTCTCTTTTTGATATAGCATTTGTTAGCTGAGAAACGTAATGGTTCATTCCACCATATGTATCAAGCGTAATAATCAGTATCTTCACTATATTTCACTCTCGATTGGTCGAAACTATATTTTTCATAATTTTTTTCCCGATATCAGAATCTTATTAGCTATCAACTTGAACGATGAAATTGGAAGATACGACCAAAAAGAAGATATTTTAAATTCCATGAGGTCAGAATAGGATTTTAGTTTCTTTTCCCACCAAAACTTAGTATGATTATTCTCATCTTTCCAACACACCATACGCTTTCCACCTTTTATCGGCGCGAATTCATAAAATGGCTCATCACGATGAAAAAGCCATCTCATTCCTCCCCGTTTTGTTTCTGAATTTCGAGATGTTAAATAAGGACTAATGACCTCTGGACTATTATTTAAAATGTTCACATAATTCATAACTCTTACCCTCCGATTTGGAAATCTTTCTTCAGATCAAGATATTCATTAACCAAGGAAACACTCAAATTTGTAATAAAAGCAATA
>JAUSDC010000186.1 GCA_030650845.1 Candidatus Methanoperedens sp. | reverse complement strand
TGAAATGATAGCGATCTCCGACATTGCAAATACGCCGTTGGCGATGATAAGTAGAACAATGAACAGGATTTCAAAAGTGAGATCGGACATTCCAGAAACCTCTTTTTAGATTGGTGTTAAATATAATCATATACCTTTCTTTTTTCTTCTCTGTAAATAATTGTTTTTCCGTCTTCTATTCTCAAATGACTATTAAGCTTCTATTACCATGTCTCGGTATAAGATCAACGCTACATACAACTCAAAGCAGTAATAAATATTCTTCATGAATCTGCATCTTCTCATTCATGAAACAGCGCGCCGTCTGTTGACGGCGGGGAATTTTGTATATATTCTTGCCCTGGTTTATCGCCGCAGGCGCCATGAAGATTTGTCTCCCAGTTCATGTCCAGACGATGCGATCAACAAGCAGCTTGTGAATTTTAAATAAAATTGGTTTTGGTGAGTTAAAAAAGCTCAATAGCGCAAGCAATCGCAGGGGTTGAGTCCTGCGAGTGCCGAAAGTGCGCTACAACTTTGAAGGAGTTGTAAGAATGTCTATAGAACCAAACCAAAAAATAACTTTCGCTCAGACAGAGCGGGAAAAGATCCGAGAACATTTCGCCAGGCGTGCTTCTGAAGCGCCCATACCCGATCCTTTCGATGCGGAATCGATGAGGAAGTGGGATGAATACGTGGCTGAGATGCATGAACTGGAGCGGCAGCTGATGGAAGCGGGTGATCAGCTATGAGCTATCCGAAATATGGCTGGGTTGGAAACAGGATCGCTGAAGAAGATATGGCTTCCCTGTATAGAATGAAAATAAAGACCAGGCTGCCGATAACTGCGATGGTGGCTGAAGCTGTGAGCCAATATCTTGAGTCAAAGGGGTTCAGCTATCCTGTGGGTCACTGCAAGCCCCTGGTGGGGTATAACGAACAAGGGCATGCATGCAGCAGTTGTCCTTTGAGGAGAGATGTTCAAAAATAAGGGGGGCGTTCACATCCTGCTCCAGTCTGTCTATCAGCACGATGGCGACTATGATAAATGCGCATGCGGGAAAAGAAAGCCCAGGGCAGATAGGCTGTGCGTCGCGTGCAGAGAAGCAGAAGGATAGTTGTTTTTTTTTGTTACTGCATTCGATCGGTCTATCATTCATTCTCCTTAACTCTTCCTTTTCTTTCAGACATGGCGCGCCGTCTGCGGACGGCGGATAAATGGGGCTAAAGCCCGATCAGGGGATGACCCTGCGCCGCCTGCGGGCGGGTGCACATCGGCAGTCGCTTCAGGGTTCTATCGATTTTGGTTTGTCAGAAACTTTAGGAAATCGACCTCTGGGTGATAGTTGGATCGTCGCCAAAACTTTTTTTGAAAATTGGCATATCCAGTTCATGGTACTCGCTGTAGACCATCCCCAGATTGTACAGCACATTCGGGTCATTGGGCGATCGGAACGCCAGATCTTCCAGGATGAATCTTGCGTCCTCTAATTTGCCATCAGTGAACAGGCGCATTGACCTCTGGAATTCAGGATTTCAAATACCTCGCTAATATCATTCAACCAATAATCCGCCCTGCACGACCTTTCTTCCTTGACATTACGATCCCCATAAGCAGCATAAGCTGTGACCATTCCTATATTCTTAGCAGGTTCAATATCCCTTCTCAAACTATCCCCGATAAAGAGCGCCTGATGAGGGTATATTTGGAGTTTGTTCAGGGAATGAAGGAAAATTTCAGGCGACGGCTTCTTTGTCCCGGTCATGTCAGCGGTAACAAGCACGTCGAAAAGATCGAACAGTCTGGTTTTCACGAGTCTTGACCTTGCATGCGCAATATGAGCATCAGTAACTACACCAAGGGAAAAACCCATGTTCTTTAATTGATGGAGAGTTTCCACAACATTGGGATAGGGATCGATGGACTCTAATTTTTTTCGCTCATAAAGATCACAGCAATCAAGGTATACCTGTTCAGAATATACACTTCTATCATTCATATAGTCCCTGATATTTTCCCATGCCTCGAAATTATACACTCCCCTGAGAAAATAATTGAAAAGTTCTCTGCTGTCCTTTAATCCCAGATGTTCTACAATGGCTTCACATGCAGCGTGTTTTGCTTTGATGAAATCAAAAAGAGTGTTATCCATGTCAAACAGGATACTTTTTATTTGTGTATGTCCGGTTCCGTTCATTTTCTGCATATGTAAGATCCTTATTTCCTTTACTTTCAGATTCTCTATACAATTAACACTTTCAGTCACCATTATCTTTACGGCGCCGGGGTTGCGACCCCGGACCCCGGTGAGGCGCCGCCGGTGGCGGGATTTCCCATGAAATCTCCGGTTGCATATTATAGCAACACCCCATACTTACACGAAGGCGAAATTAAGTTCACATAACTTGCTTCAGACAATCTCCTGATCTTAAAGCACATAATCATAATGCCTGACCGCTGTCCATGTATTGAAGGCAGAATAAGCACCTTCGCATAATTTACAAACATAGAGAGTTACATTATTCTGGATCTCGATATCGAAATATTTATGGTATTCTTCCAAAAACTTCTGATCAAGTTCATAATTTTTTGGCATAGTATTAAACATCTGTCTTATGAAAGACAGGATTAAATTCCTAATATCAGATTATAAATACAATCAAACCATAATATTAAGTAAATATCAAGCAGGATGTGGAAGAGGTATGAAATGCAGAGAAAATATGTAATTTTTTTCTTGTTAATCTTGTTTGCCAGTCTGATCTCAGGATGCGTAAGTACAACACCCTCTCCTCGAATTGAGGACGTCACACCTGCTATTAGTCCTGCGCTTACCTCTCCACCTTCAGTCCCAACTCCAGCCGTCTTTAATGATTCCCGTCTTTTGACCGAGGAAAATGTACAGATAAAGATATTTGAGGAAAGGATACGCGGAATGCTTAAAAATGGCACCCTTCCTATAATTGATATAGAGTTTCATTATGGGGGGGATATGGACATTGATAAACTGATCTATAACATGGATAAAAATGGCGTGGCATTAACATGGCTTGGACCAAATGAAAACCAGGGAAGTGAAGAGTCAATAAGGCTTAACAAATTATATCCTGACAGATTCGTTCCTACAACAGTTCATGGCGACGGTCAAAAATGGCACGGCAGCGATGGCGGCTTTCTTGAAAAACTGGGAAATGATGCTATGTCAGGGAGATATTTTGCAATGGGCGAGTTTGAAGGACGACATTACCCATCGAACACTAATAACCGTGATGTGCATATGCCTGTAGACTCCAAAGCCATGCAGGTTGTCTTTGGGGCGTCAAATGATACGGGCATTCCTTTTTCACTTCATCATGAAGCTGAGGATGAACTTCTCCCTGAACTGGAGAGGATGCTCGTAAAATATCCAGAAGCAAAGGTTATCTGGGCTCATGCAGGCAGGAACAGGAATCCCGTAACCTGGGCAAAATTCACAAAGCCCGATGCAGTGCGGGAGTTTCTGAATAAATATCCAAATCTTTATTTTGACTTCCTGGCATCAAAACCCGGCTCAAAATATCAGACAGGGTATGTGGAGGGAATCATGTATGATCTCACATCTTCTGGCGCTTCCCTTAATCCAGAATGGAAAAAATTAATTGAGGATTTCCCTGACAGGTTTGTTCTTGGATCTGATATTAATTCGGGAAGATTTGGTGAATACGATAGGGTCATGAATACTTATAGAACCATTATTCTTCAAGGAGTAAGAAAGAATGTCGCTGAGAAGATAGCCTATAAAAATGCGTGGAAGCTTATGACGGGAGAGGGGTGGAAGGATTAACTTTCATTATTGGAGCACTGGAAAGATAAAAAAAGGACAGATGCATACTGTGTAAGCAAAGAGGGATAATGAAGGTAAAAGGAGACATACTGATAGACATCGAGAGGACTATAAATTCCCAGGAATCACTCTATTCACCTTTAGCGACCAGGAATTCTCAATGTCTTCGAAGAAAACAGAATAAGACAGAGGAGCCTCTTATTCGCCCGCCGTTCTTTCGAGATGCTGACAGGAGAAATTATAAGTATAACATGAAGGTACAGCATACATCCCAATATGCCAAATACGCCACAATGACTCCATAAAGACGCAAAATACAATTGTAAAGGTGATATAATGGAAAGGCAGGTTATAACCAGATTAACAAAAAATTTTGAAGAATGTGCTTATGAAAAGGATGGAATTGAATTCTGGTTTGCAAGAGATTTACAGGAACTTTTAGGATATTCCAAATGGGAAAATTTTGCTAAAGTCATTGAAAAAGCCAGAGAATCCTGTAAAAATGCAAATCAAAATGTCCTAGACCATTTTCCTGACGTCAGGAAAATGGTTAAAATCGGTTCTGAAACAGAACGGGAAATAGAAGACATCATACTTACCCGCTATGCGTGTTATCTGATAGCTCAAAATGGCGACCCAAGAAAACAAGAAATAGCATTTGCCCAGAGTTATTTTGCAATCCAGACCCGAAAACAGGAATTAATCGAAGAAAGAATTGCTTTATCAGAACGGCTTGATGCAAGAAAAAAGCTAATAAGTTCTGAAACTGAACTCTCAAAATTAATCTATGAAAGGGGAGTTGATGAAAGCGGGTTTGCAAGAATAAGGAGCAAAGGCGACCATGCGTTATTTGGAGGACTTACAACTCTCCAGATTAAAAGGAAGATGAATATTCCAGATAAAAGACCAATGGCTGATTTTCTTCCTACAGTAACAATTAGTGCAAAAAATTTTGCAACTGAAATTACCAATTTTAATGTCACAAAAAATAATTTGCAGGGAGAAGCGGGTATTACAAAGGAACATATAAAAAACAATAAAGATATTAGACAGGTTCTAATAAATAATAATATATTTCCAGAAGCCCTCCCTCCAGAAGAAGATGTTAAAAAACTTGAAAGAAGAGTAAAGAAAGATGAAAAGAAATTAGCAATCGATTCAAGGAAGATATTAAAATGAAGCCAAAATTCGAAATACAGCAATTCCAGTTAGATGCAATGAATGCAGTTTGTGATGTTTTTAAAGGGCAGGGTAAAGAAGAATATCTTCCGATATCTGCAATTGCGAGGAAATACATTGCCAGAGGAGTAACAGAGGAACTTATTATAGAATATCACAGGAAAGGATATTCGATCTCCAGTATAGCTGAAACTACCGATGTACCGATCGCGAAGGTAATGGATGTGCTTTCAAGGCTTGATGAAGAGAGTGATGTAGAAAAAACTCTTGAAGAGATCGAAATCAATTCATCGGATTGATCCCTTCCCCAGATCGTAAAGCACATTAGGATCTTTGGGCGATCGGGAACGCCAGATATTCCAGGATGAATCTTGCCTCCTCTAATTTGCCATCCGTGAGCAGGCGCATTGACCTCTGGAATTCAGCATCGAGATATTCATCTTTTTCCTGGGGGCTCCATATGATCGTTACGATGTCATTCTGTATATGCACTATGATATTCTCCCCTGAAACCCCTTAATTTTTCAAGAGATGGGGGTACACGGCATCTTTGAATGCCCTGCTTTTTATGTCTCTTTTGTCTTCGGGAAGAGAAGAGACATCGATGTCGTTTGCTTTTATGACCAGGATGATTCTATTGTTGCTCATGGGGGTTAGCCCACAGCCATTTTTGCAGTTTCTTTCCAGATGTAAGGGGGGATTGGCACCTGTAAACCCCATTTAATGCTCATTGGCTTTGAGCCATAGTGTTCTATGTAGTATACATGCCCTAAAAAAACATAAGACATTGTGTTTCCAAATTCATCTGTATTTTTTTCTCTTACAAAAAGTAAAATTGATTTGCCTTTTTCTTTATGGGTAATATATGATAAACCTCTACCCATTTCAGGTTTTGATGAATTTTGAGATTGCCAATGAAATATTTTCTCGCTAATTGCATAATCATTGTACATAGTTGTTGGTGAATAGTTTTCCTCTGTTTTTTCTAAAGTAACCAAGAGCAATTCTGTATTCTTTGAATCCAAATTAACAAGTCCTTCTCGATTACTTGATTGTTTTTGAAAAGTGCTCTCACCAAATGCTGCCAAAATTTGCTCTCTTGTATATCTGCTATGTAACTTTAGCGGTTGTGAATATGGTAGAACAATATCAAGTTCTATATGAGATATTCTGTCGATCAAAAACTCTAACGTCTCTATCATTTCCTGTGTTAAAATCTGATTATCACCAATTTTTTTTATGCTCTTTTCTATACTATCAAAATTTGCTGCCGTTTGCCAAAAATCGTAATGTAACATCACCAGCATTAGTTTTTCATTTTCATTTATTGTTGAGGGAATATCAAAATTATTTTTTGCAATGTCAAATAAGGACTAATGACCTCTGGACTATTATTTAAAATGTTCACATAATTCATAACTCTTACCCTCCGATTTGGAAATCTTTCTTCAGATCAAGATATTCATTAACCAAGGAAACACTCAAATTTGTAATAAAAGCAATA
>JAUSDC010000184.1 GCA_030650845.1 Candidatus Methanoperedens sp. | reverse complement strand
AAGCGCGGGGATACGCTGGATGACGCTGCAAGATACGCGACAAAATATATGTTCGATTATTTGCCAGAGTCAAAGACCCAGTTCCAGAGGGATGTTCTGGCAAGAGCATTTCCGTTCTTTACATGGCAGTGGAATAACATATTTCTTCAGTCCGAACATATCCTCACGAATCCTGGGAAATACGGAGCGCTTGGGAAGACGGGAAATGCTTTAATGGGAAACGAAGAGCCGCAGGAATGGGCAGAACAGGGATATTTGCCGTGGCTTGTTGATGAAGGAAAATTCGCATATATGCGAACCCCGGTAACCGATCTGGGATTTTATAATGATCCGAAGTCGTATACCATGCAGGCTACAGCACCGTTCATCAAGGCACCTGCTGAAGCATTAGCTGGCAGGAGTTTCTTCACAGGAAAGGAGTATCAGGAACCGGTTAAAGAAGCGCTTCTGGAAAACATTCCGGGCAGACCATATTCAACCTATAACATGCTCAACTCGTCAGATAAAACTCCAGAGGAGAAGGCATGGAAAGGACTTCTAACAGTGGGTACAGCAAAGACGAAGACGCAGCTGACACTTGAAGAGCAGTTCAAAAAAGCTTCAAGGCGGAAAGAGGATTTTACCTGGGAACAGAGATTTGAAGGCTGGAAGAGAGATGAAATGGCAAGCCCGCTTTCAGGCATCCCGGATGAATTGCAGGGAGGGCATATCCAGGCTGTAGCCGAAGGCGGTAAAGCCGAAATGACTAATTTCCTGACCATGACATTTGAGGAAAACCTCGAGCAAACCTCCTCTCAGGTATTCAGGACTGGTCTGCCTGAAAAGAAATTCCTGCAGGACACGTTCTGGGAGGAAATGAAAATCAAGGAAGGAACGAAACTCCAGGAATCCACCCTGAGTACCACAGAGAAATTGGAAAAAGAGGGCAAATGGGTGAACGATGCTGTCAGGGAAAAACTGGAATACGATGCCAGGAAAGCCATAAACATCCAGCTTTACAGCAGGGAACTCTCCAAGATCAGGATGCAGCTTGACTGGGCTGAGCGCAGGCTCAGGACTGAACAGCGCGGTATGGAACGGAAGCAGAAAAACCCGGATTTCAAGGGCGATAAGTGGTCTGAAAGGCAGATCACCGCACTTCTCTGGTTCATACCGAAATACCAGGCGCAGTATGCAGCTATCGAAAATCTCAGGGAACAGGAAAGAGCCAAGGAGTTTGAGCTACCTGAACAGATCATATCGGGTGAAGATTACAATAAGGGGATGCTGGGAAAAGAGCGAGAAGTCAATATACGAGGTAAAGGTCCAGCTCTAGCAGATCCTGAACAGATCAAGAATATGGTGAAGTACGACGAGATCGCACTTGAGCGATCAGTGATCCTTGAGGATGTAGCCATACTCAATTTACCGAAATACATCCCCAAACACATCCGGGATTCGATCAAGAAACCAACAGGACCTGAATGGAAAGAAAAACAGGATAAAGCGGCATGGTATGCAAGAGCGATCTGGGGGGATGAAGCAGAAGTACCTGAAGAAACAGAGGTTTTGGAAGAACCAGAAAAAGGATGGATAATATCTCCCTTCATGCCTTCGGCATCTATTGCCATGATAAACATGGGTATGGACAGAAAGTCGCCTGTATCGAGATTGAACGAACAGTTAGAAACACCCGCTTCGCCATTAGAGAGCTCCCGTGGAGTTGAGTCGCCCGGCTGGAACTTCACACTTCCATCGGTTTCAGATGTAGTCGAACTATTCCTGCCTCGCCCTGCTGCTGCAGAACCTGCCTCAGAGGAAGCAGTCCAGCAGAAATCCGATATGGCTAAAGAAGAGTTCCTCGAAAGTGATGAATTCATAACAGCAGTCCAGAGCATAGTTACAGATTACCTTGACAGA
>JAUSDC010000175.1 GCA_030650845.1 Candidatus Methanoperedens sp. | reverse complement strand
AGAGAAGGGAAGATATTCAAAACTACATCCTGAGCTCTCTCTAAAAATCTTTCTCCTTTTTCGGTTATTATGTATTTATCCATCTTTTTCTCCATCAGTCCATTCTTCTGTAGTAGCGCCAAATATTTGTCAGCAAGCTTAAAATTGAGTTTTTCCTTGTAGACAATTCTCGTTTTATTGACTCCTACCATTGCCGTCTTCAAAACGTCAATTATAATATCTATTCTGCCTCGTTTCATATTTAACCCATTCCACTAATAAAATTACAATCAAATAAATAATTCGATAATTTATTTGAGTTTTTTCAGTTTTTACTGCTGCCAAATTTGGCAGATTTCAGTACTATTCGCGTCCAACTAAGATTCAAAAAAACCATTTTGGAATTCTTATTTGTCTATTCAAACATGAAAAATCTATCGTCTTCAGTCACAACCCCCGGACTTAAGATCACGAGGCCTGTATATACCGTTTTTCACTAATATAGTATTAACTACAATGAATCCTGATATCTAAACTATTTCGGTGGTTTTGCCAATAAAGCAATTCAATAGCGCACCATGAACCGCGCCGGGGTATCGCCCCCGGGCGACTCTTTGATATATGGCTGTGAGGCAGCGTCAGGGCTTGATAGGTTCCATGAGTTCAGACCTTAGAGCTGCTGCCAGGGACAGTGCATGCTCCCTCAGCGCTCGTTCCTCGCATATCGGCGGCTGCTGATTAGAGGTTGCCTGGATGAGCGCAGGTGCGCGCCTCAGCCTGTGCGAGACATCGGCGCGAGATGCGGCCATGTCCAGCATACCTGTCCCATTTTTCAGCCAGACGCCCGGATCCAGTCAGTTGATTCATTAGTTCAACCCACCCTATCAATCAGCGTTATTATGCAAGCAAGCTGTGCGCTTCTTCCCTGACGGCGCCTCCCTTCAGTCGTGTGCTGCAAAGCGCCCCCATTATTATGCTGTTGTTTGGCGCCACGAAAAGACCCATGCCAAGACCGAGGAGAGCAAGGCGTAAAACAACATCGATGGAACCGGATGTGGGGGATAGGAAACCAAGCCACAGTATGGATACGCTTGAAATCCCGATGCCGATTGAACTGAGTAAAAACGAATTCGTCCTGTCCGATAACCACCCGCTGAGAGGTGAGACAACGGACATCACGAGTGGAACCGCCAGAAAAATAATTCCCACTTCCTCGGGTGTATATCGAAGCTCGTTCTGGAGGAAAAATGGCATTAACAGTATGACGTTATACAGGGCAGTAAAATTTATAAGGGCGCTGATGTTTGCTGCCGCAAACGGCCTGTTCCTGAAATTATGTAATTCCATCATCGGTTGTTTGGCTTTAGTTTCAATCCTGATAAATATAATAATAAATACAATTGATAAAACAAAAAGCAGGATTATGTAGCTTGAGAGCCAGCCAGACTCCTGGCCCTGGCTCAAAGCAAGAAGCAATGCCATAAGACTGATAAAAAGCGCAAGTGCACCCGGTATGTCGAAAGTTTGTCCCGATGTGGTTTCGTCTTTCCTGAGCACTGTCAACGCCATTGCAGTCCCGAAAATCCCGACCGGGATATTTATATAAAATATAGATTGCCATCCCACATTCTCGATTAAAAAACCGCCTGCTACAGGTCCTGCCATGGAACCTATAGCTACAACAGTCCCTATCAATCCCATCGCTTTGCCCCTTTCTCTCGGAGGAAATGCATGGGTGATTATTGCTATCCCGGTCGCCATCAACATGGCAGCGCCTATGCCCTGCAAAACCCTGTAGAATATCAACTGGTTTTCGGTTGCGGAGATGGCACACAGGCCTGAACCTATCGTGAAAATCGCAAGCCCACCTGCAAATATCATTTTCCGTCCTGTCATATCAGAAATTCTCCCAAGACTCAAAAGAAGGCTCGTGATGGTCAAAAGATACGCCATCACCACCCATTCGATAGTGGTTATATCGGTTTTGAAGTATTCAGTAAGCGTTGGAAGAGCCACATTCACAATGCTCCCGTCAAGTGTAGCCATGAACATGCCTATCCAGACCGTGAACATCGCCTTCCACTTATATTCCATTTACTGACCCTTCACGTGTTTGATAATATGCCCCATCTCAGACATTACAGGTTCAAGGGCAAGTTCTACCGCATTTGGCGAACCCGGAAGGCAAAATATAACTTTCCCGCGCGCCACGCCTAGAATTGCCCTTGTAAGCATCATTGCATTTCCAATCTGCTCAATGCTCTTAAGCCCTGAATAGTTCCCCGAAACCCGGCATTTCTTTTTCAATGTAAGGTGCAACCGCATCTATGGTGACATCCGTAGGCGAAAGACCGGTTCCCCCGCTTGATATTATCACATCAGCCTCCGTATAGAGGCATTTCTTGAAAAATAGCAGTATTTTCTGTCTCTATTGACATCAACTAAGAGACCTCTTGTTTCAAAGAGCAGAACCCCATTTTTTAAAATATTATACTTTTCCCAAAATTTATCCCAAAGAACTTTTTTATCATTCGTAGCTGCTATTACGATGTTTGAGGTTTAAATAAACTGTCAATAGTTTCCTGGTGTCTCCTGCCACTGCTCCAACCTCTGTTTAGCTCGAAAAAAATTTGCATAACAAAGTTTTAGTACTGGATGCGTCATGATACGAATTGGTAACAATATGGGAGCAGTAGCGTTTTTTGCTAATTGCAGTTTAAAGAGAGGCACC
>JAUSDC010000163.1 GCA_030650845.1 Candidatus Methanoperedens sp. | reverse complement strand
ATTGTTTACAAAGGCGGTTATCAGGATAAAGTCAGAAACAGGCCCTGACTGGCTGCCTAAACCAACGCCAGATAGGGAAAGGTTTGAGGAGTCCTCTAAAGCAGCTTTTATCCAGAAACTTAACTCTGACATAGTCGAACGGCTCCCAGCGCTTCCCGGCGAGTCGCTATATAGCCGTAAAAAAGGCGAGCCTTTAGAACCAGGGAGTTTCGAAGGAATAGGTAATATAGAATCTTATAGGGACTTTTTCTCTCTGACTACTACACAGAAAGCAGTCTGGAAGGGATTGTATCACAGTAACGGGTTCAAGGAACACATACCCCCTACTACGATGTATATTCTTGACGGCCTTTTCCACCGTGTTGAAGAATGGACTACTCATTCGATCAGACGCAGGCACTATAACTCTGGCGGGAAGGATACGATGCATGAGGCTATCGAAGAGGTGATTGGTGCAGCAGGGCATCATGTATACATAGCACCGGTTAATGCAAAGAGATCAGCTTCCATGAGAACCCGGTGCACGACCGCACAACGCAGGGGCGATGTGGTCTTGCTTTCCCCAGCACTATCCGCAATACCGCTTGCTTTGAAGGAGAATATCCCCATTTTCCGGGACCTGTTGGAGGTCGAGCTAGAGAAGATAGAGAAATCGAATGATCAGGTAATTACCCATACCGTGGATGTGACATCCAGTTATAGCTGGAATAAGCAGACTAAGAGAAGCTCGGATTCGACACATATCAGTAAAGTGGCCGAACTTGAGAGAAGCAAAGCAGTAGCGTTTCCTGCAAGTGAGAACATAAGCGAGTATATCAGCCTGCTTGAAGCGCCTATGCATACCTGTCATGTCAAGTTGTTCAAGGCAACAAGGTCACAGGTCCGGTGGCTGACAGGGAACTCAGAAATACTCCCTATCCAGGATTATGTGTCCTGGGCAAAGAGACAGACATTGGCTACCAGCAAAGGAAAGATTCCAATAGGTGACCTTGTAACGGATCGGTCTTGCGTCTTTCATTCTGTGGGTAAAGAGGCTGGCCTGAGGCTAACAAATGCTCTTCGAAGTCGTGATGATGTGACGTATGTTCCTCTAACAGATGGGGATTATTTCAAGGTCGCGGCTGTGCTTCATTTCAATAAGCTGGATGTTGAGACTAATGCCCACAAGAAACAGGTCGTGGGTTCAGTAAAGCTGGCAGAGATCCTGGGTTTTTACAACATCAAAACAGGAAATACCCCTGACAAGACGGCTTTGCTAATATATTCCAAACTCATGCTGGAAGACCTGAAGGATCAGGAAGCGATCGTGTCAATAGTTGATGTTCCTTCCCGTGAATTGATAAGAATCATTGATATGATGGTTAAGTTCAGGCTGGAGACAGTGAATCATAAGAGCAGATCAGCCAGGCCAGAAGTGCTGGGACAATTCTTCGGGGCGGTGGAGGAGAGATAATTGTGGAAGACCGATTTGCCAGGGTTTTGAATATCACCCCTAACGCCATACTATTGCTTGAGCATAGAGAGAACGGCAAGGATACTACAAGACTGATACCGGCTAACACCTTTAACACCCTGAAATATGTGATGAAGGGCTTGTTTGAGGGTATGATCGGAAGAAGCCATACCAGGATACACCTCGGCGATAACTGTTTAATATCCCCGACCACTCAGGAATATGTATTCTGTCTTGAGTATGACGGGATGCTCGTCCATACGACCCCTGATGCGGATAAACTTGTATGCGAGGCTATCTTGAAGGCTTATACTGAGCAGGATTTCAAACCTTTCATCAAGCTTTTCGACGATCTGTATTCAAAACGTCAAAAGAGCGAGTTCCTTGAGTTGTTCATGGTGGCTCTTGGGCAAAGGGTTGTATCAGCAACAATAGACGGACTGAATGGATATATTGTGGACAAGGAGTTCTTTGTGGCTCAGAACGGCAACGCTTACCGGATATTGCCCTCAGATGACAATAAGGATGCGAAGCCTGATACCAGCAATTTGGCGTTTCTGGGTATTATACCCAGGGATCATCAGATAAAGCCGATGAATCTCATGTATAACAATATGAGGATTGTGCTCAGACAGCAGGA
>JAUSDC010000162.1 GCA_030650845.1 Candidatus Methanoperedens sp. | reverse complement strand
GTCTTCGATCAACTTTTCACGAACTCTTGGTTGCAATTCTAAGAAGAAATCCATGAGCTCATCCTTTCTCTTTATAATAGCCTTTGTTTGAGCTTTTTCGTTGAACTCTCGAATAGAATCTAAAGAATCAAAATACACTCTATATAGAAGTTTTCGGCTACTATCTTGGATTCCCATAGCATCGGCCAATTTATCCAACCTGATAAATTGTTCTTTAGGAGTGGGTAGAGCAGTCTGCTCAACAAAAAATCCTTTCAAGTACATGAGGTACATAGCTGCTTTATTATTCAACCGATAAGAGCTACCACTGGAATCAGGAACGAGTATATCATGGTTCTGGAAATCAGCAAATGCCTCTCTTAATTTAACTTCATCGATTTCTAAAACCTCGGCTACTTGTTTTTTTGTATGGTATCTCTGCTCATAATGCCCTTCCTCAAAATATTGAAGTATATGTAAGCGCAGCAGGAATTCCTCAGGATTATCACCTCTTCCTATTAGAGCTCTAATGGTTTCAAAAACTTCTTTATATTGATTAAAGTTTGGTACTTCTAATGGAAGCTTCAATATTATATCTGCACGGTCAATGAACATATTCTATTTCTAATGCAGCGTTATATATTTAAGTAATTATTGGAAGCGGACTGAAAGTGTTGAATCCCTAATACAAGAATTTTTAACGGTTCTTGCGCTGACGTCTTTTGTTTCATCTGATATTTTGGGATGTGGCTGACAATACTTTTCACAATGTTTTGTGTCATCGCACTCAGCTGACCTTCTCAGTCCAGGGCTTGGTAATCACTCATGCGGACATTGTCTGATTGTGTTTGAACCATCAGAAAATTCAGACCAATGTTTTACATGGGGCAGATTAGGATTGTCTAACTGAAGCCGTTTCCAGCTCTTCAGTGCATTACGGATTATTGGATCACTTTATAAAAATCTCTTAGCAAAAGGGTTTGAACTGAGTATTACTTTAACGCATCAATTGATAATACCACTTGATCTAGCCCGGCTTCGATATACACAACACCGAATATGGCTTCGATTATGGTTCCTTTTGCGTGATTAGTTTTTTCCCCCTCATTTTCATTTTGATTTGAATCATAATGAATTCTAAAGCCATACAAACGCCATTTATCACATACCCTTGCCAGATGTTCATTTGATGCATATGCTGACCGCTTTGTTGTTAACCCTCCAACATTCGAAATATTGGGCTGCCAGAGAATTTGTACCAGTGCCAGACTGATTGCAGCATCACCGATTAATGCCAGCACTTTAGCCGCCTTATCCATATTCAGATAGGGATCAAAATCAACGTCTAAGCCGAGCCTGGAAGAATCTGTATGTAATTCCTCAAACATTTTCCTGATGCTTGGCTGAATAAAAGACAAGACAACTAGGTCCGGCTCAGCAAAATTATAATTAAGATTCCTTTCCAGCTCAGCAAGTTTGGATTTTTTGATATTATCAATATTATCGTTCATTTTTTTAATCTGGTTAATCCAGTTTGTAATTTTCCTTTTTTCCCGGAGAGGATCAGGAAGCTGGTTTAGCCGATTTTCCAGCGTTTTTTCAATTACCGGGATATTGTCAAAAATGCCTTTAACGTTCCACTTCAGTTTGTGGTACGATGAATCACCCATCTTATTAGCCATTTATTGTCGTCTCCAACATATAATTACAGTATTACTACTTAAAACTCACGAAATCATATATGCGGACATTATAAGGAGTGTGTTTGAACCATCAGAAAATTCAAACCCATTGTTTTACATAGGTAGGACGGAGTTCGTCTAATTGAAGCCATTTTCAGCGGTTTCTATTCTGTTTTAAAGTAAATGGTTATGGTTCAAAGAATATTGTCTTTTAATGAATAACTTAATTACAAATGTGTCAAAATTGACGAATCTTTAAGTTTTTTGTTTTTGCTTTATGTAATCAAATTGACCCAGGTCTAAATCCTGACAAGAGAGATAACCACTCTTCGCGTTATCCTTTAAATCTTTTCTAAATATCTCAACTGCTCTTATTTTTCCAATTGCGCCCCCATATATAGCTAATGATAAATCCAACATAAATAAGGGCCCTTTAGCTCCCTCTTTTCGATAATATTTCTTTAATCTAGTTCTTCCCTTGTCATGAACACATCCTTGAAGTAAAAGATTGGTAAAATCTTCAAACTGAGAACGATAAATAGTAAAATAGACATTTGCAGGAATTGGGATATCTTTTTCCTTATTTTCAGTCTCTGTTTTCTTATTCCTCTTTCCAATTCTTGAAATAATTTCTTCTATTATTCCAATATCATCATTATTTAATCTATTCGATGATATGATTTGGTTAGAAGCAACCGTTTGGATGGCATCCTCTATATCTTTATGTGAAATTTTTTTGAGTTCTGGGCCTAAACCAGACCTTTGACATAAATTATCATAACCTTGTTTTAGTATCTCTAAATAGCGTCGTGGAATACCATTAGCGCTATATGCTGCCAGATAGAACGGTCTTTCGTCTTCAAATATTTCTGTTAAAGGATTTTTCACAGTCTTATTTAAAACATATTCCAATCTTTTCTTAGTTAATTCATGAAAAAATGTTTCATATTCTTCTGCTAATTCATCTAACTGCAAATACTCCATACCAGCATCTTGTCCAGGTTCAAAATTAAATGAGTGGCCTTTAGTAGTTGCAGGATATTTTGTCGCATAAGGTGGATAAACTGAGGCGCAGAAATATACGTAATTTGACTGCATATTGGAGGTTAAAGCTCCCCTTATGAGCTTCAAAAGTTGGAAAATTTCTATCTGCGCTTCCCCAGAGACTTCGGAACATTCATCCAATAATAAAATAACATATCTACAACCTAATAAATTCTGCAGTTGTTTAAAAAATTCAGAAATAAATTGGCTTGCGTTCTCATAAGCTAAATTTTTACCGATAAATTGAACCTCTCTTTCTTCAACCAATTTAAAAAGGTCTTCAAAAGAAAGTTGGATTTTATCCCCACCAACCTTAACAGTTCCACCAACTTCTGATTTTTCGCTCTCTAAAATTTTTTGTGGATTATAGGTTAATTTAGTTAATAGACTCTCATTTAAATCCTTAATTTTATTTAAAATAGTACCTATATCATTCTCCTTTTTAATTCCGAACATTTGTTTTATTCTCTCAACTTCTTTTTCAATTCCTGTCTTTTGATATTTCATCCTTGTCTGATACTGTTCTATGGTCGAAATCGTTATAGCAACGATTTTAGCATATAACTGTAACCGGAAAAGCCGAATATCACTTCCTTGCCATTCAGAGAGACTAGCTAAAGAAATATAAACAGGTAAGATTTTTTTTTCTGGGTAAGTGTCTATACATTTCGAAGAAATCATCTTCAGAATATGGGTTTTTCCAGTTCCTCTTATACCTTCAATTAAAATGTTTTTTCCATTACCAGAAATAAAGTCATCAATATCAAAACCAGGGTTTATATGAGTTATGGGGAAAAATCCGCCAGCTTGAGCATCATGATTAAATAAATTTGGGTCTAAATAAACTGCAGGCATGATATTAAATATGCCCAATTATCATTTAAATATATGGATTCACAATTGATTATGGCGAAAACTACGAATAATTTTTGCAATATGCATCTTTAAGAAAAGCAATCCAGACCGCCGCTTGAAAATAATAAACCTCCAAAACAACCATAGAAAGAAAGTTTCATATAGTTCTCGATCATAATTACAAAATAGGTGGTATGAAAATGCCTATTACTAAGATCTTATATTTTGGCGACCCAGGTACTTATCATTATTATCGCCTGAGAGATACATCGAAGCCTCCTTTAGATTATAATGATGACGGAAACATTAATTATTTGTTAGGATTTCCAGACTATGAGATAGTTTATGTAAATATTCGTTTTGCCAGAAACAGACCATTAGTGGAAAGATATAGTCCTGATGGCTCCTCTCATGTATGGGTAATAGAATTTGATGATATGCCCCCTGAAATATTTCAAGATGATGGTCCATTTTTTAGGCGTTTCAATGAATTTTTATAATATCATAAAATCCATCTCCCAATCTTGACGGTCAATTATTGTATATGAGCGCCTCAGTGCAGTATACCGGAAATCGGTCTGTTCATGTTGATGAGGAGCCGCGGTCAGTTGACATTAGAGCTAATCTTGCTATACAAGTCTGTTCTTGTTACCAGACAAAAGTATTAAGTATATTATTGTTTTACTAATAAGAAAATGGTCTTTGAAAACATCATTACAATATTTGATAAACATGAGGGTTCAATTATTGGAATTGCAACAGTATTGTTAGTGGTAGCTACTTTAGTTTTAGCCTATTTCAATCTAAAAATGTGGCTTGCTCAGGATAGACCGTATTTGGATTTTAGAATACGACATGACGAGATTCTTGAAAATCAATTTAATTTCTATATTAAAAATATTGGGAAAGGCTCGGCAATTGATATAACTTTCAAAATTGATAATACAATCTATTCTAGAAAATCTTTAGATTCTCATGAAGAGATATTAATAGAAACTGTTGAATCTTTGGAAGATACTAAAAAATATATTAATGGTATTAAAAACATAAAATTTAAGGATATAAACGGATTTGGAAAGAAACAAAATTCCATTAAATTTGTGGATATGGGTAAAATTACCACGAAAGATGATAGAATACAGTAATCTTACGGCTACAGCTGCAAACTGAAACTGCCCACAATGCACGATCACCCATTGATATTAGGAAGACCATTTTCCCGATATCAAGGTCAATTATTGTCTGGGCAAACAGAGTATGGAGATTTTCAGCAGATTTCCCATCTTATAATTAAATTAAATCAATAAGATTTTATCTCAATATTTATTTATCAACAGGTTTAAACTTACAAAGTTTTACAATATTCAATAGATTGGTTGCCTTAAGAATAATATCATCATAAGTCATGATTCTTACGTTTCGAAGATCATCATTATATTGTCTTAATCTGTCCTTTTCATCAGTATTTGATCTTCCTATAACTAAAATTCCTTTAGGTCTGTAAAGTTTTTTCCCAATTTCTTTTTTTATTCCTTCGACATTTTCATTGGAAAATCCTATATATATATCAATTTGTGAGACACCATTATTCAACTCATCTCTTGGATGAAGTTTATTTCCTACTTTTTTAAATAAAGCAGGGATTGGTAATTTTAAATCCAATATATCATTAAATCCATCATATCTTTCCAAAAGAAAATCAGGAATATCTTTCGTACTAATTTTTATTTGTGGGATTATTCCAATATAATCTATTCCGAACATCCAATAATTTTTCTCAAAAAATCGTTGAAAATCAAGTTCTTTAGTATTTGGATTATTTACTAATAATTTGAGATTCTCAATCTCTAATTTTTTATTGTCTGCATCATCTCTAATTTCTTGGGTTTCTAAAATTTCCTCCTTAATAGATTTTATTGAGCTTTTGTCCAATAAATCCATATTATTGAGGATAAGTTCCATATAATCTGTACATTTTAAATTAACTTTAAATTTATCTAATGATATACTTTCTATATATGTTTCATTCTCAGGGTATTCCCAAAATTCAATCTCTCCATCAAAATCTACGATTCCACAATTGCAGCATTTTGTATAAATTGAACTTACATATTGAATTTCTTCTCCCATTTGTCTTTCATTAGAGGATACTGGTATAACATTCTCAAATTTAAGAAGTTGAAGTTCATGACATTTCTTGCATTTTGATAAAACAAATCCTTCAAATATCTCACTTGGACTCATTCCACCCCAAGAAGCTGGAGCATCGTACAATGAGAATTTTTTATCTGTTATTGTATACGTGTCATCTCCGGCGAAAAAGTCTCCACTTTCACCGGTTTAAATTTCCCCACTTTCTTATAACCTTTCCTCTATATTTTCAAATTTTCTAACAAGAAGTAACCTCATTTTCGTGGAATTGTCAACCCATGTTTCTTTCGATCTTTAAGTCTGTAGCTTTCTCCTTTGATATTGATCGTGGTACAATGATGCAAAATCCTATCCAGCATTGCAGCCGCTATAACATGGTCATGGAAGATCTCGCCCCAGTCGCCATAGGATTTATTCGACGTAAAGATGGTTGATGTCTTCTCATATCGTTTAGAAACAAGCTGGAAAAAGCAATTGGCACCTTCACTATCAAAAGGCAAATACCCCATTTCATCGACTATCAGCAATTTGTATTTTGCCAGAGTCCTGATCTTGTCTTCAAGTAATCCTTCGCTATTTGCTTTCTTCAGTCTTTCAATAAGAATCCCTGCATTGGCAAAATATACTGAAAGACCAGCTTGAACCGCTTCAATACCAATAGCAACTGCCAGGTGAGACTTTCCAACACCTGGAGGACCAAGAAAAACCACATTTTCAGCATTATAGATGAATCTCAACAAAGCAAGGTCGGAGATAACTGTTTTATCAATTGAAGGCTGAAATTCAAAATCAAAATCCTCAAGCCTCTTTTTCACAGGAAAACCAGCAAGTTTCATTCTTGTTTCCCGTGATGAGGCATCCTTTGCATGTTTTTCCTGATCTATCAGATAATCGAGGACTTCCATTGTGGTTTTTCCTTCTTTTGCAGCTATTTCAAGATAATTGTCCAGAATAGTGCCGACAGTATTCAGTTTCAATTTAACAAGGTTTGCATGAAGCCTTTCATAAGCAAGATTACTCATGGAATCATTCCTCACTTAAAGCTTCATAAACTGAAAGAGAACGTTTTTCCACTTCAATGCTCTCGAATTTCAATATCGATTGCCCTGATTTAATCATAGCAGCTTTATTTTCCTTCAGGATTTCACTCATCAATCCTTTGAAATGCTCTTTGACCTTTGATACCCTGCCGCTTCCTGAAAGTATTTCATGTTCACAGATAGCTTCTCCACCCACAATAACGCTAAATTTGCCATTGGATATCGTAAGTGTAGCCTCTCTGCCTGCAAATCGATATGGTACGGAGTATTGGTTCCCAATGTATGAAATAAAACAATCTCTTGATATCGTTCTGGTTTCTTCACGAATAACAAGATATTCAGGGACTCCATCTATTGGTTTTAGTTCTTCCAATTTAAGACGGTCAAGAGGTATTTCATGGGTTGTTCCATGTACATTGGAATTCACTCTTTTTAGCCATGAGATTGACTGGACATTAATATCCGCAAGTGAACTAAAGGTCCCACCGAGAAAGAAATCTCTTCTAACATATCCAACTGTATTTTCGATCTTACCTTTTGTTTGGGGTCGATATGGGCGGCACAAACGAGGAATGAATCCATATTGCTTGAAGAAGTCCTCAAATTTGGTGTTCCATTCTGAATCAGTGGATTTTAAGGCTCTGGTTATAACTACTTGTTTCATATTATCGTAGAGGATTTCTTTTGTGTATCCACCAAAGTAACGAAACGCATTCACATGGCACTTGATCAAGGAATATACGTCAATGCTTAACGTAAATTCGATATACCTCATCCTTGAAAAACCAAGGATCATGTTGAAGCAGTATAGTTTTTGTATTTTACCATCTATCCCTACTTTCCCAAATTCTGACCAGTCAACTTGTGCTTGTACTCCCGGTTTTGTCTCGTATCTGAGTGTGGCGGGTACTCCCCGCTCAGGTCTTACTTTTGTCACAAAATCACTGACTATTGTGATTTTTCCCGTAAAACCCATTTCCTGTATTTCCCGAAATAGTCGGGATGCTGTGAAAGGTCCTTCGTGAAGCTTCTGGATGATGTAATCCTTATAGTTATCGAGCTTGCTATCTCTTTTTGCTCTTTTCTTTGGCTCTGGTATTGTTCTTAGTTTCAAATATTTTCGTACGGTCTTCCGATCAAATCCTGTTTTATTGGATATTTCGGTAATGTTCAAACCCTGCGCATGCAGATCTCTTATCATAAACCATTCCTCCGTTTCTATCATAGTCTCCAATCCTGGGATTTGTACCCAAGATTGTCAACTGGGGATTTTTAACCCGGAGAAAGTGGGGAATTCTACGCCGGAAATGACATACGTACCATCAATATCATCCATTTCTCTTGAAAATTTAAGTAGAATTTTTATCATTTTATGAATGTTTAATTGATTTTATATCTTTTAATCTTTCTCATAAAAATCCATCTCCTAATCTTGTCGGTCAATTATTGTATATTGCCGCGACTTTTTTAAAGATAACAAGGCAAAACAGACAGGTTCACCATAATTAAAACCGCTTCAAATCCTTAACTCCGCAATTTTGTAGGGAATATATTCAGTTCAAACGCTATATATCTAAACGAAATGGATAGAAAATTATTTAAAACAAGTGAAAGACCTTAAGGTGATAAAATGAAAATCAAATCTTTAGGATACAAAGTAATAGATGAGGAAAGCGGTATTGTGTTTGAACTTATTCCGAAAACGGAAGAAGCAACTCAGGAGCTTGTTGAGAAATTCTTTGGCAGTTTCCAAGTCTTGAAAGTGGAAACTCCAAAAGTTGAGCATTTGAGAAAGGAAAAGAAACCACTCAAGAAACCAAAGCATGTGAGATTAAAACCTGCGAAAATAACAAAGTTCGTGAAGCCAAAACCTGGGAAAAAAGGCATACCGAATCCATTGGAAAGGCAGACTAAGGAGATAACTGACCTGCCAGAAGAGTTCGTCATTGCTGACATAGTCGATCTGTTTGAGAAAGAAGGCTACGACAAGAAAAAGATTAGTAAAAATGCCTATCACGATATCTATAACCTGATTGAGAAGAATAAGATAATTTACTTAGACGGCACAAAACCAAAGAAATATAAAATAGTATCACGAGATACCGGCGATTTGGGATAAGCGTATCCTATTCTCTATTTTTGGATAAAAAACTAAATTGTCAGATTCTGAATTCAGCTCAAAAGAGGCTGCATCTGAAGACGATTTTGAGGTCTTAATTGATTGACCTAAAAAAACATTAAATTAAGATATAGATTTTTATCTCTATTCGGTTAACGAAAATATCTGAGATATTTAAGACTTCTCACCCTCAATAAAACCCACCATATCAATCAATTTTGCTTTCGTATAAAAGCGAGAGGTATCCTTGCCCGTGCTAAAATCAATTGTCTTAATTCTATGTTTATCAAATTCTTCTTTGTTAGTCCGATAGAAAGCTGAAATTTTTCGCAATAATGAATCGCTAAAATTTTTATTGACATCAAATCCTTTGCAAAAATAACGATCTAAGGCAGGGACATTGCCGAACACTCCAAGCATTATCTTTGTAACTAACGTGGGAGATGCGTTTTTGTCATCTTCGCCGAGACAACCAGAAATCTGTTTATAGATATCACGCAACAATAAAATTCTCTCCTCTGAGTAATTATCAGCATCAATCTCCCAATAACTTTTTGGCATTTTGGACATAACAGATATTAGTTTTTCATAATGCTTAACACTTTTCTGAAGTAGAAATGCTTTACCTCTCAGCATTCCCCAACTGGCAAGAAAAAAGCCAATTTGCAAGCAACTTAACTGAACATTAGTAGAGCTGGCGATAGCCTCAATATTTCCCTGCTCATAGAATTCATGGAAATAATTATAGCAGTAATCAAAAGATGAATATCTTTCATCGGGCGAACGATCTTTCAAAAAAATTTCTATGTTATCACTGATATTCATTTTTCTCGCAGGTTTCTGCATCATCCACTTTATATGTTCTTAAGTCTTTGCTAATAAAATTCCATCTCTCCATCTTGACGGTCAATTATTGTATATGCGCGCCAAGATGAAAAGCCATCTTAAATTGAAAAAACATAAAAGACAGATTTTTTCTGTTATGTTTTCTAAGTTTTTTTATATTTCGACCCTATTATAAGGGTTACAAAAGCTATTATTTCAAAAATTAATAATGCATAGTATTGATAACCTATAGGAATATTTGCTATAGTTAAGCACAATGCAAAAAGAAAGCCAGCTAAAAGAAATGACTCTTCTCTTTTCTCAGTAGCCTTTGGATTAACAATAAACAAACCAAAAGTTACAGATATTCCACTAATGGCAATACCACTAATTAAATAATCAATAGCCAATGCATCACCAAATTATACTTGTATAAATATCGATAATTCCAAGAATCGCAATGATTACTCCAATCATTATTGATCCCCTTTCGATTGATTCACTATGTGTTCTTTGAGATATCCAGATCGCAGTGAGAGCTAATATAATTTCAATAATGCCTCTACCGAGTATGGCAGGGTCTCTTAAAAGTACCATTTATTCACCTGTTTTATATTCATTTATCGTCTAATCTTTTTCCTGCCACAACACCAATATATCAGTATTTGCATACCGTACCATACTACCGTTGTTCATATACCATCACCCTTTTTTAATCTCTATTATGTTTTACTAAAAAAGTATTTTTTCACCGTTTATCCAGAAGCATTCGAACTTTTTTTTATTTCTTTCGTTAATTCTTGCAATGACTTATTGATTTCTACTAAAATACAATTTGTTCCTTCAAGCGTCCTGTCTATATCTGATAATTCTAAGTTTCCCATAGTGTCTTCTATTGTGATATCTCTTTATAAATATTACGGAAATTGATTAAAAAAGAAGAAGTTAGTAGGGCTTTACATATTTAAAATAAGCCTTCAGAACCTACGAGGATAAGCCAGGACAAAAGAATTGATAGGTTAATCGACTCTCAAATAGTTCAAGATTTTTTAACTTTACATAATGCAGATAAGAACCTTGATTTGGGTCATGCCCCTATAGCCTCATTAAACCCTGGAATCTTCATACCAAACTCTAGATAAATTTTTCCTTCCATTTCGTCATCTATCCAGGCTTTAATTAAGATTTGATAGCGACCATCAAATTGTATTTGTTTCCCTTCTTTATTTTTTTCATGTACAAATGTAAAAATTCCAAAATAACTTTCATTTCCTTTTAAGAATATTGGAATTGGTGGCAATCTTTTCCCTCCTCGATCGATATACCCATCAATTCTATATAATGTCCTTGGTTGATTTTCAAAATCGCCAAAATCTCCGATCGTGATGTGGATATCATCTCTTGTAATATTATCCAACGGTGGTAATGATTCTTGAATGTTAATCCATTTAAATAGATCTTCTTTTTCACCTTTTAAAGTCAAAATAGCTAAATTAGAAACCACTAGAGGTCTAGTACCAATATTTCGTAAAATTAGTGGCAATTGAATAAATCCGTCCTTAGTGGATAATTGATAAATTGGCTTTAATATCTTTAATTTTCCTCTTCGGAGATGTGTAAGATAAAAGCTACCTAAAGAAATTATAATTGCAATAATAGAAATAATTAATGGTGGATTCGCCAGAATCATTGCCCTTTCATTTGATAGTTCTGTTGTATTATTTTCTTGAGCATAAACAGTATGAATTATGATATTAATAATAAATAATGATATAAATAACCTAACTAAAATTCTTTTAATATTATTCATGAATTTTCACCAAAACTAAAATCTAACTATTTTTTATCTATATATAGCATTATTGTTTCAATCATTCAGAATACAGAATACTCAAGCATCTTTTTGATGACCTGTCGTCTTGAAATCGTTGAAATCTGCGTATAATTTTTGAAATACGCATGTTTAAGAAAGACAATCCAGCCCGTCTTATGGAAAGAATAAGCTGAAAGATTTATTAATTATTCTGTACGTTCAACGTCAATTATAGCATACGGGATTACCATTTTATTACCTATCTTTGTAGGTTCTTTAGAGCTAAGTTTATAATATATTTTGATAGGTTTTTGATTCTCATGCGAATATATAAGATTTTCATTTATCTTTTCATGTAAGTTTTCATTTTCTGGTGGTGATTCATAATAAGCATCATCATGGTTTTTTTGTAAAAACGCTGTTAAAGAATCATCCATACCGAAGGAAATTCTTTCAACTATATCTATAACAAATTTTTGTTTTCTATTATTATTCATAAAGATACCTCCTATATCGAGCTTGTCGGATAAGTATTTAACTTTTTTTAAATCTAAGCAAAAAGCAATGTGAGATGAACTTTAAATGTTCAGAATTCTGTATTACTCTCATAAAAATCCATCTCCCAACACTTACGGTCAATTATTGAAAATATTTCAAGAAATTTTGATCCTTTGATATATTTCTACTATTTCTGATAGAAAGTACTTCCTGAAGCGTTTCGTGTGGTTCTTTGAAGCTTCAGAAAGAATGAAACATATCTAATCAGATAATTTTACTAATTTCTTTAATTCATTCTTTAGATTGTCAATATCTTCATTAACTTTTTTCTTGATTTCATCATCTACAATTTCATATGGCTTATAATCATTTCCAGATTCGTATCCATAAATATACCTCTCATCCAATGCTTTCTTAAAAAATTGGTTTAATGGATTCTCTAATTCTTTTGATGCTAAATATTGAAAGGGAATAATATCATCAATTTTTTTCAAATTAATATTTTTAACTTTTTCTCCGCCAAGAAATACATCAGTGAAAGGATTTTGTAAAACATCTCTTAGTGGATAATACAATTTTTCAAGCCTTTTTTCAATAAATGCTACTTTTCTGGTTACTTGCGTTTCTTCCAAAAGTCGATATGTTGATATTGCATACCAGATTGTTATTACAGCTAAGACCACCGTCGCCAACGCCGTAACTGTGTTAGTATCCATAATTTACTTCGATAACGATTTTGTTAGTTCATAAATTCCAGTTCCAAGATAGACTGCTGATATAATAAGCATTACAAGTCCAGTAAAAAATAATATAAACATAATAACCATTGATAAAATGACTAAAATGGCTGGGAATATTGAAAAACTAGAAGGATTGGTCACCGCATCTCTAAGTCCTATTGAAAATATCAAACCAATAACAAAATATAAAAAAGAATTTAAAAATTTTTTTCCTATTTCTCGAACAGCTTCTTTTTCTTTTTGAGAATCAATTGTAAGTGCGTAGGTAAATGTCAAAATTGCTAATGTGGCTATTAGAATTGTACCTCTTTCTCCATAATTGATAATATCAGTATAATTAGGAGGTTCTGCAAAAAGTGAGAATAGTTTAATAAATGCAATGGCTATGAAAAAGCATATCGTAATACGATAATACATATTTAAGATATTTATTATATCTTTTCTCATATCATTAAAATCCTTAAAAGTTTCCGAATGGTTTCTGAATGGATTTTTGAATAAATTTCTTATTGAAAATTGCAGCATATATTTTCGATATTATCTCTTTATTATTTTGCCAACTACCCACCCAACCACAACGCCAAGAATTGCTCCAGTAATAATGTATTCAATGGAAGTATAAGCCATAGATGTTGCAATAGGATTTTTGTAAAAATACCATTCTTGACATTGTTTATAGATATAATCTGTATGTAAACTATCATCTAACCAAGGACTACATTTTTGGTAATTAGTTATGAAATCCAAGATTTTTTCTATTGGCAATTGCTGTCCGAATATAGAAGGACGAAATAGATAACCCATCCACCCGCCCATAAAAAAACCAAAGATGGCGAGTTGTATTCCATAATCATCATTGTGTGTATCGTTGTATTCTCTTTTTTCTTTAATAGATTTCTCTATAACTGCTTTTCTTCGTTCTGCTTTTTCTGAGTGATCTAAGTTAAGCCAATAAAGCGTTATAATTATCAATATAACTAAAACATATGTAAATATATTATATTCTATACTTTCCATTCCAAATCAATCTCACCCAACCAATTTCTTAAAATCTTCGTCATTCAATAGATTTTCAAAATCGTGTTCTTTTTTTGCTTCCTCTTTATTAGATTTATCAATTCCTATTGCTTTTTTCAAATCAAAAAGTGCCATTTCCTTTTCACCATTAATAGAGTAAATACATGCACGATTAAACCATGCATCATCATAATTTGGTTTTATCTCTAAAGCTTTTTTATAGGCTTGAAGTGCTTTATCATAATTACCACGATCGGCAAGGGCGACCCCTTTATTATACCATTTATCAGCATAATCTGATTTTATTTCAATATCCTCTTCGAAACTTTTAAGTTCCTCATCATATTGATTAGATTTAGTACTTGAAATATTATTATCTCTTAATTCATCGGTTTCTTCTACAATTAGCTCCGTGAATACTTTCATAAAGGATGCTAAAGTGCCACCAATTGCGATAATATAACCAAATGCCATTACTATGAAACCGACCAATACATTTGAAAAATCAGGTGCTCTTCCTGTCACAAGAGCCCCAGTAAAATTCATCATTTGGTTACCTATCAAACCAAAACCGATAAAAATAATAAAAACACCAACAATCCACCAAACTACAGAATAACATATTACTTTAAAAGCAGCTCCAAAAGATTTATTCCAAGATACCATATTTACCACCTCATATATTCGATTATTCTATCATATCAAGGATTCTGTCTATTTTTGCCTCTTGTTTTTTTGCCAAGTCATAAATTAATTCCACATTATTTTCCCGAGTAGACATTATATATACAAGAATATTGTTTTTTCTAAATACTAA
>JAUSDC010000156.1 GCA_030650845.1 Candidatus Methanoperedens sp. | reverse complement strand
CTTTGATAATACAACGCAAGATAATGGAGATCATTACGTAAAAGTAGGTCGCTGGGCTGATAACTTCGAGGATAATAACGAAAATTGGATTGTTTTCCCGGGCAAGACCGCAATGGATCTCTCTGCAGTGCAAGCGATAGGTACGTACAGTTTCCGTATGGATGCAGGGAACGAGCTGGAGTACTATAATTATAAATATAATCTGACCAGCAATCTTACACCACATACGATTGTAGTGAAGGTTTATGACAATGGAGCTGGAAATTCCAATCTCTGGTATGTTGGAGCTAATAATGGTACGGACTATTTCATGGGTGTGGATAGTTATGGAAATAAAGTATGCCCATCCGGAAATACTGGTAACTTCTGCTATCGTATTGGTAACACCAAGTATGTTTCGTCCATGGCAAGGCAATCTGCAGGCTGGGTAACGATAAAATATGAATTTAACGGAACACATGTCAAAGGTTATGTGAATGACAACCTGATTTTTACAACTGCTGACAGCACTGGTTTGGAAAATATTCGTGTTGGCAACGCATGGTCGAATAGCGGAATAGCATACTTTGATGAGGTGCGTGTCGCCCAGACAACTTCAGGTAATGTCACCACATGGCATGATGCAGGAATTGGAAATGAAACATACCGAATTGGGGTGAATGCTACAACGCCAACCAATACCAATTACACTGTATGGTATCGGGAGAATAACACAGATTCTTTTTATCAAGTTGGTGAAGCTTATACTGGCAACAGTACAATAGCATTTAGCCCGAGATACAAGAACACTGACGTGCGAATTGTTCTAAATGGTGACCAGACAACAACGCCAAAGCTTATTTCAATTACATTCTATACACAGCCTGTCGTTTAACAATAGTTCTTCCCTTACCGTGAACGTAAGTGAGACAGTAAGATTCAATGCTATTCAAGTTATTCCTGTATCCATTTTCTCAAAATAAGAAACTATTTCTTTTAGTTCGATTATAAGAAGACCCATTCACTAAATATCCTATGATCTTCGAGAAATGACATCCAACAAATATTCATCAAACAAAAACCAACGTAAGAATCTAATTTTTTTTACAGATTCGATCAACACTGGTGGAGCAGAAGAATATTTAAAAATATTAGCTGTAGGCTTGAGCAAAGAATTCAATGTTAGAGTAGCAATTCCTAAGAATAAAGGTACAGAGATATTTGTCAATGAATTAATATCAAAGGGTGTTGAGGTAGATTTTATTGGGAGATTTAATTTTATAAATAATTTTCTCTACTTTAGAAAGAATAAACCAGATTATATACATTTCAATTTGCCATACCCTACTGGATTTTGTACTGGCGCTATTTTTTCAGGTGTAATTTATTCCAAATCAAAACTTTATGTGACAGAACATCTAGCCCCTCCGGAATACAAACCTTTACCAATCTATAAATTAATAAAAAGAATTATATATGCAAAAATAGATCTTGCGATTACGGTGTCGGCTAAAAATAAAGATGTATTAATAAAAAACTTTAATTTGCCAAAAAATAAAATAAAAGTAGTTTATAATTCTATAAATATTGATTATATAAAAAACTACAACAATGAAACCGTTCAAGAATTAAAGAACAAATTCACGATAAGCGAATCTGCTATAGTTTTTGGAACTGTTGGACGCCTGGATAGGCAAAAAGGACATGACTATCTAATTAACGCATCAAAAAATGTGATTAGAAAAGTACCTGAGGCTATTTTTCTAATTGTGGGAAGAGGTAAACTGAAACATCAAATAAGACAGAAAATAAAAGATAATAATATTGAGAAAAATTTTAGGTTAGTAGGATACCAAAAAGATCTCCCAGAAATTCATGCTCTTATAGATATTTTTGTTTTACCATCGATTTCAGAAGGCTTTCCTTTTGTATTATTAGAAGCAATGGCTGCCAAAAAGCCTGTAATAGCGACCAATGTTGGGGGCGTATCTGAAATAATTATGAACTATGTTAATGGGATATTTGTGGAGCCGATGGATTCAGAAGCACTATCAAAGGCAATGTTAATATTAGCCACAGACAAAAAAAAAAGAACAGACTTCGCTGAAATGGGATATAATACGGTAGTATTAAATTTCACTCTGGAGAAAATGATATCAGCTACTAAAGAAATTTATAATTAATATAGAGTGAGGTGTTTATCAGGATCTTATTGGATATATGGCATGGAACATTCAATCAAACTTTATTATAATAATGTTACACTATTTTATTTTTCATAAATACTGCCTATGTACTTCTTAATTCCCTCCTCCATTCGAACCATCGGTATGTATCCGATTATCTTCCTGGCTTTCGTTACGTCGGCATACGTATCCCTAACATCTCCTTTCTGGACTCCAGTATGCTTCACCTGTATATTTATCCCGAGGGCATTTTTGATCATCCTGATAAGGTCAATAACTGAAATCCTGCTGCCCCCTCCGATATTAAAACTTTCACCCACCGCATCGCTCCTGGCAGCCAGAAGGTTCGCCTGCACCACATCGGATACATATGTGAAGTCCCTGGTCTGTTTGCCATCCCCGTATTCCTCAATTACATCATCGTTCAATGCGGCTTGGACGAACTTAGCTATTGCCATGTCAGGACGCTGCCTTGGCCCATAAACCGTAAAATACCTGAGTGATACTGTGGGAGTACCGTAATTCATGTAATAAAGATTACATAAGTTCTCTGCAGCCAATTTTGTTACACCATAAGGGGAAAATGGGTTTTTCGGAGTTTCTTCGCGTATTGGGAGTTCATCCACATTCCCATATATTGAAGAAGACGATGCATAGACGAACTTCCTGAGCTTGCGGTCTTTGTAATATTCCAGCAGTTTCTGAGTTGCAAGGATGTTATTTCGCGTGTATATCTCAAAGCTCTTGCCCCATGAAGCTCTCACTCCAGCCTGTGCAGCCTCGTGGAATACATAATCTACTTCGGGGAATTCGCTAATGTTCACTATGTCCTCTTCAATGAACGTGAAATTATTATGGTCAAGTGCATTTTTCATGTTGTTCTCTTTGACTGCTCTTGGATAATAATCTGTGAAACAATCGATGCCGGTAACTTCATGTCCCTCTTGCAGTAATTTCTCTGTAAGGTGGGAACCTATAAATCCTGCACAGCCTGTTATTAGTGATTTCATCATACTCTCTTTTTATTTGAATCCTGATAAACTTTTCTATTTTAATAATATGATATTAAAATTTTAATCCAATATATTTATCCCTTATCCGACTTAAATGAAAATGCATATGATTTTTATGGTGTAAAAGCAAGGACTGAAGAGAGGTTATGTATGGATGAAGAATTTAAGGGGATTTTTAATACGAACAACTATTTAAGCTCCTTAACTTATTTATATAACAATAATGGAAGATGATTTTGGGAAAACGAAGAAAGATAATATAGATACAAGTAAATTTATTACCAGGTTTAAAAGTATTTTTGAGAAACATTTTATTTATTTGAGTTTAATATTTGCTTTCCTCCTAAGGTTCAAAGGAATGGATTTTGGTCTCCCATATCTATATGATGCTGATGAACCTGCCTTCATGAATCCTCCAATTCGCATGTTAGTCACTGGAGACCTAAATCCGCATTGGTTCGGACATCCAGGATCTTTTGTTATGTATCTACTTTTAATATTATTATCCATCTTTTTCATCTTCGCTTTTTTATTTGGATATGTAAATAATTTAAGTGAATTTCAACAATTATTTATGAATGAACCGACTGTATTTTATTTTAGTGGGCGCCTTTTAATGGTATTATTTGCTATAATTACTATCTATCTGGTGTATTTAATAGCTAACAGGCTCTTTAACAATATGGTTGGTATACTGGCATCATTTTTATTAGCTATTTCCCCATTACATATAATTTGGAGTCGAGCAATTCGAACAGATATCGCTGCCACCATGTTAATTATGTTTTCTATATATTTTCTATTGAGATTTCTTGATTCTGAAAATAAAAATAATAAATTTTTAATTGTCTCATCCTTATTTGCAGGCTTCTCTATTGCTACTAAATATACTGTTGGAATCATAATTTTTCCTATTTTAATTCACTGTTTAATCATCGATTCTAAACAAAAATATTTATTTATACATGAAAAACGGATTAAGTATTCATTAGCAGGGCTTGGAATATTGCTGATACTGATTGGTATTTTTGTTGATTTCTCCTGGCTGAAAGCAATCGTAGATTCATATGCTCCTCAATGCATGCGCTGCAAGATAATAATTAGCAACTCTCTATTACTATTGGCAGCCGCAGGGATATTATTAATAACGGTTGCATTCTATTTAATTAATATTTTTAATTATAAAACTTACATAAGCAAAGCAATAATATTTATTTTCATTGGTTTTTTTATTTTTGCACCATTTGTACTATTAGATCCAATTACAGCAATTCAAAATATTATTTACGAGAACAGAGGAGAGCACCTTAGCGCGGAAAGACTTCCTGGAATACAGAATCATATATGGTATCTTACAGATGCTTTACAGTCGGGTATAGGGGGGTTGTTTTTCGAAATATTTGCTGGCTTAGGTTTAATATTAATATTTTTTAAAAAATCATATAAGAAATATTTATTTGCAGTATTTCCAATATTATTTTTCTTAGCTATAGGAAGTATGAGGTTAAGATGGACCCGCTGGGCTATACCCATTTTACCATTTGAAGCAATACTTTTTGGTTATGGTTTTTATTGTATCTACTCGAATATTACTCAAAGAATAGTTTTTCGAAAAAATAACACCAAAATTTTTGCATTGCCTTTGAACAAGATTATCTTCTCATTGTTTGCAGTTATTGTTGTTTTAGCTTCACTTAATCCCATAATCAATGATATTAATTACGGTACCAAATTAAGCAAAATAGACACAAGGACAATTGCAAAAGAATGGGTAGAAACTAACCTGCCAAATGGCTCAAAAATAGCATATGAGTGGTACACTCCGCCATTACATGTGAAACCGCAAAATAATTTTACTTTATTGTATTTAAATTGGAGTAAAATTGTATATAAACCATTATCTTTTTATAAAAACCAATCTGTAGATTACATTATTATTTCTTCTGATTATAAACAAAGATACCATAATGAACCTGACAAATATCCAATAGAAATATCGAGATACGAAGAATTAGAAAAAGAGGCTGAATTGATCAAGATATTTGAACCCGGTGATAATCCAGGCACAGCGAGTGAAATTTATAGATTAAAATATACAAATTAGAGTATCAAGTAGAGAGATAAAATCAAAAGAATGCTGAGAAAATAGTTCATAAAAAAAAAGGAGAAACTTTGATAGCGGATAGCGTCCACCAGTTCAGAAAATTTATATTTATCGGTGTCGCAAATACTCTCATCGACATTTTTATTCTTAATCTACTGATGTTTACATCAGGGATTTACAAGGGTGATTATCTTATCATTTTCAATACGATTTCATACTCTATAGGCACCAGTAATAGCTATATACTAAACAAAAAATGGACTTTTAAGGATAAATCGAAAAGCTATTCAAAGCAATTTGCTGTGTTTGTTACTGTGTCATTGATTGGGATGGTACTGAATAATGCTATTATCTATAGCTTCACCACATATATGAGTCCTGCTTTTGGACTTGGATGGGTGATGTGGGTGAACTTTGCCAAGATTATGGGTGTTGGGGTTGTTTCGATATGGAATTTTATAGGATATAAAACCTTAGTGTTTAATCTGCGTAGCACCTAAACATATAATTTTCTGACTTTAGATGCGTACACTATAGACGTTAATTACAGAAGTTAGGTTTAATACCTGACTCAAATCCTTAAATAAATATGGATGGTATGTAAAATGTGCAGAGTTAGGGTTTAATTGGTTGGGGTGGCTATGGAAGAAAAGTACGGCATATGTATGTAGATAGTGAACGTGTTCGGTCACGACGAATGGAAACATATAATTATCAGATAATATATTAAAGCAGCACAAGAATATGACAATCAGTATGATGGAGGCATTACCATAGTCGAAATCTCAATAGTTCTTCCCGGATACAACGAAGCTTCAAGGATAGAAGCCACAGTAGAGAGGACAGCATCAGCACTTCGCGAAATAACGCCATCTTTTGAGATCATCATTGCAGAGGATGGAAGTAAAGATGGAACTGATAAAATATCCGAAACGCTTTCGAAAAAGCACGACTATGTGGTGCATATTCATTCATCAGAACGACAGGGAAGGGGGCGCGCCCTGAATCGTGCTTTCAAGGCATCAAGAGGAGAGATACTTGGTTATATCGATGTTGATCTTGCAACAGATATGAAACACCTCAAAGAGTTGATACAATACATCAGGGACGGCTATGATTTTGCCACAGGCTCCCGCATGCTTCCAGAGAGCAATGTGAAGAGACCTTTCAAAAGGGGATTTGCAAGCAAAGGATTCAATTTTCTCACGCGTTTCATGCTTGGCTCAAAACTCTATGACCACCAGTGCGGGTTCAAAGCCTTCAGGCGCGCTTCGCTTTTTAAATTACTGGATGATGTAAAAGATACTCACTGGTTCTGGGACACGGAATTATACGTTCGCGCCCAGCGCGCAGACTTTCGGGTCATCGAATTCCCTGTGGAATGGAAGCACGGCGGCACAACAAAGGTCAATCTTGTAAAGGATGTCTTCGGGATGGGCTCACAGATATTCAGGCTGTGGTATGAGTTATTATGGTAGAAGCTGGTAGCTGAAATTAAAAAGGGAGATTGGTATGGGATATGAACTGTTACCTGCGCTCTCATATGCTGCACAGTGGTACCTGCTGATAGTATTTCTGAGGATAGGTTCACTTCCATTTACAACATCAATATGCAGCAGTCTTCCCGATAGGGATATTCGGTCTCACTGATTTTGGCATACTGCTTCTTGTCTATGTCTCCTGGGCGCTTTCATAAGCAGCGGGATACAGCAGTAATAAGATCATCATTTTCTTTAGGAATGAATATATCCCCTAAAAAATTGCGGAGTTAAGGTTTTAAAGTTATCCATCAAAAACTATGGTGATAACCCATCAGGTGCAATAGTTTTCTATGCATATAGCTAAGTTTCTTAATTTTCTTTAATCTATTTGGAAGTATCTTTATCAAACTTTTAAAAGGACCTAACATATATTCATTGTATGTATTATTAAGTTCTGCCAATTCTTCAATTTTTAAAGTTGGATTTTCAACTATAGGTATGTAGGGTGAGCGCCCTAAAATCAAGTTTTTCTCATGATAATAAAGCTCTGTCCATGAAAAACTACTTGGAAGAATATTTTGTTGTTTTGATATAAATTCCAACTCGGTTCCTGGATATATAGATACTCCCCAAGCCCAGATTGGATTTGCTCCTAAACCATATAACTTGCGTGCAAATTCTATAGATTTTCTAACATTCTCTTTAGTTTCCGTTATGTTCCCAGCCATAAAGTATATGTTTGGTTCTATATCAAATTTAACGCAATTCTTCACAGCTTCTATAGCTTGAGACATATCGATATTTTTTCTTATGACTTTTAAAATCCTCGGCTCACCACTTTCAACGCCAAAATTCAGCCTTACACATCCACCACTTTTTAGCATCCTTAAGAATCCTGGTTTCAATAAATTTGCTCGAGTTTTAATTCCTACGGTTATTTCCATTGACTTAAAACCTTCCATAATTTTTCTGGTAACTTCATAATTCGCTCCAAAAGTATCATCCTCAATTATGAAAGCGTTATAACCGAAGTCATTCTTGAGCTTCTTTACAGTTTCCAGTACTATTTCTGGGTTTTTAAACCTCAGGCCTCCCGGCATATGGCCCGATGAGCAAAAAATACATTTGTTTGGACAACCTCTGCTAGTGAATATTGCTGTGGCTGGTTCGCCCATAACATCTAAGTTGTATTTTTTTAGATTTAATAGATGATACGCAGGAACTGGCAGCTCATTTACATCGAACGGAGGTGGTAGTGGGTTATGAACCGCTGTATTGCCCTTTCTAAATGATATCCCTTGAATAATAGAAAAACTCTCGCCATCTGCAATCTTGCACATTGCGTTTTCTCCCTCTCCTTTAACAATCACATCTATTGACTTGACTTTTTCAAGTACTTCGTGAGCAGTGAAGGTAACATGCGGCCCACCAAGTACTATCATAACTTCTGGAAACTCTTTTTTGATTATCTTGGTTAGATTAAAAACAAAGAATCTATGTTGAGTCATTACTTGTATTCCAGCGATTGATGGCTGAAAGGTTTCTATTTCTTTTACTACATCTGATCCATCTATATTCATATCCAGAATTTTTACTTCGTGTCCCCTTTCCTCCAGACCCGATGCAATGTATGCTAAACCAAGCGGAGGATCCACACGGTCTTTCCTCTCTTCCGGTGGTGATGGTGCTATTAATAGAATCTTTTGCTTATTTATCAAACTTGAAATACCCCCACATTAGAGTTAGAGAACTTGCCCCAAATAAAATCAAGAATTTAGAAGACTCACTATTTGACCAAATCTTCGAAATTCAATACCTGCTATTTATTGCAATGTCGCGCCAAAGATATATACTTTTCTATTTAACACCGATTTTCGTCAAGTGTTTATGTCTCATAATTGAACCCTATTCATGTTATCCAATCAAAGCGAAGTCTCTTGTTGCCTAACCAGGGTATGGCATACGATTTCTGAAAAACATCATTGGACTTGAAAATAGGTGTTGTTGCCTTCTTCTTCATTTTGATTATAATCTCATCTCCAACCACTTCTCCAAT
>JAUSDC010000040.1 GCA_030650845.1 Candidatus Methanoperedens sp. | reverse complement strand
ATACTAAAAAAGAATTACCATTATTTTCTTTATCCTGCACGTCAACAACGGTATATATTTCTCCTTTATCTCCAACATCTATTTTATTCCTAACTACTTTTCCTGTTTCTTGTAATTTTGACACAAAGTACTGATAACTTTTATTTTCAGCATAATATATATTAGGAGAAACAAACACGGAAATATAAATTGGATTTTTAGAACCTAGTACTCTATCAATGGTTTCTGTACGATTAGCATATAGTAAAGAAATACTACTTAGAATAATTAATTCTTCTTGGGTTTGTCCATCTATTCTTTGCTCTTTTTTCTCCCAATCATGCCCTAATGCCTCTTTTATTTCACTATCATTAAGAATAAGTTGTTGAGCATGTAAGTTGATGACTTTGGGTTCATTAGTTGGTAGCGCTTTTTGAGTTGGTTCATTAGAATTCAAACATCCTAATGTTAAAAATAAAGTTAAAATTAATAATATAACTATAAGATTTTTCACCTTTTCCATTTTTTCGACCCATTATGAATTGACTTTTATCTGTTATATATCTTCCCTTGTATCTTTAAGGTGAATATTTATGTTAGCCCGATAATTATTACATGAAATATGACGTCCTGATGCTGCTGACAGTCAATTATTGTAAATGAGCCAAGACGTGCCCCTGCAAGTGAAATTGGAGTAAAAGCTTTATTGGCGGCGAATCCTTCAAGTCCCGGGTTATAGTTATTGTTTATGTATTTCCAGATTAAGAATTGAAATAAATATGGGTAGGATTAACCTACCTTACTTCTACAACCTGATCAAGCAACATGGCATTGGAAAGTATGTGAACGAGTTTAATATCATACTTACCTGGAGCTAACGTTACTCCTCCACTGATAGCAATATTAGTCAAGATAGTAGCATGTTCTGTTGTCGAGGTTGCTATTATCTGATTTCCAACAGCAAAATCACTTCCTGAAGTTATAAAAATTGGAGGGTTTCCAACAGGAACTATTGATAACTTCCATTCTCCAGATTTCAGGGTATCTCCACCTTTGTGCTGGATCTTCAGATCAGCACCAGAAGTATCTGGATTATTTGATGCTGTAATACTCGCAGTCGGAACTGCCGTTGATGTGGAAGTTTGTATCGGTATTGGAGTTATTTGTGAGCTTACTATATCGCCCCTAACTTCAACAACTTGGTCAAGTAACATAGCATTTGATGGGATGTGAACAAGTTTGACATCATATTTTGCTTGTGAAAACAATTCTGTACAACCTGTAACACTTGTGTCGGTTACTATAGCAGCATCACAAGTCGTTGATATTGCTTTTATTTGTCCTCCATAAGCAAAGTCGCTTTTTGAAACTTTGTATAATGGTGGTTGACCGACAGCTACTATTGATATCTTCCATTCATTGCCATTGAGTATGTCACCGCCTTTATGCTGTATCTTCATATCAACTCCGACAGTATCGGGATTGTTTGAAGCAACTATAGATGCAGTAGGAGCTGAATATGAAGAAGATCTCACTCCAACAACTTGGTCAAGCAACAAGGCATTTGAAGGAATGTGAACAAGTTTGACATCATAACTTGTTAGAAAAGACAATGCTGGACAATTTCCAAAATCACAGGTCGTTGTTGTAGCTATCATTAAGTCACCAACAGAAAAGTCTCCATTTGAAACTTTGAATAATGGTGGTTGTCCTGCTACTACTAATGATACTTTCCATTCGCCACCTTTTAAGGTATCTCCGCCTTTATGACTTATCTTGAGATCAGGCACTTGAGTATCTGGATTATCTGATACAACTATTGATGCAGTAGGAGCTTTAATTGCAGATTGTGTTTGTATCGGTGTTGATGTTGGTATTTGTGAATTTCCGCTTCCTTGAGTTATAGAACAAACAACTATCTGATTTTCAGCATTGATCCATGAAATAATTTTTAGATCTCCTTCATTTACTGTTGCTTTATACATAGCTACAGGAGTTATTGGTTTATCGCATTGTTGGCTAATTTCCTGTGATGAATTTGTTACATCATCTTTTGACCAATATGTAACTGTTATTTTAGCGTTTGGATGTTCATTCATAAACTGTTGGACTTCAGGTAGAGCTTTAACTACTGAAGTAACATCCTGACCACCTGTACAACCCGAAACAATAGCCATTAAGCCAATGGATACTATTAATAACACAATTAAGTTATTTTTCATCATAATTTATTTCCTCAGTTTATCTATATATGATAATTATGATAATTGCTTGTAGTATAAATAAATATATCGCAAGTTATGTTTTTAAGATGGCGATTGCAATTTAAGAAAGACAGCCCAGCCCGCTTATGCCTTCTGCCGAATTGTCATCATAATTTTAGGGTTTATTTTTTTTGTTCCGGATAAGGAATTTTTATCGTGCTTTTTTTATATATCATTCTTTGAGTACCGTTGTATTTCAAATTCGCGGAAGTCCATAAATCCCATTTCTCTATTACCTTTTTCATATTTTGAGATGCTAGCTGCACGATTTCCTCTTCAGGAACAATCCCATGAGCTATTTTATTCCTTATTTGCATAGCTCCCATTGGGTCATTATTATCAAAATTTTTCCATATTGGCTTAGTCAGAATATCATTTATCCCTTCGTTACTCCCCCTTAAATATAAATTCCCCATTTTAAAAAGTCCTCTTAAATCAGACCATTCGGAATGCTCTCCAATTATATAACCATCAATGAATTTTGGGTGATAACCAGCCCGTATTAACATAACTTTGATAGTTCTCCTGACCATACGTTCAAAACTGAAAACAGAATATATGAGTGCTTCATAATTTTGTCCCTTTTTCAATTTTATATCGATTTCTTTTTGTATTGTTTCAACATTTTGACCAATCTTATACATAGAAATCCCCCCCCCCCCAATTCAGATCCAATAATATTTTTTCATAAAATAAGTTATAGTTTCATCCTTCATAGATTTAAATATTACTTTCTAAAAGTGATGACTGTACCAATAAGAATTGAATTAAATTGTATACTCTCATAAAAATCCGTCTCCCCTTCTTTACAAAATCATCTCAGAAACAATCCTTGAAACTAATTCTCAATTATTTTTTTGCTATTTATAGTGATTTTTTCTTTAATGGGAACAAAATTAAAACCATTCCAACAATGAAAAGAATACCAATATATCTCTCCGACGAAGGAGCATCTGGTGGAATAACCAATAAAGCTATAGTCAAAACCACAAGAAGTAATGTTAGATTGACAAGCCTTGCGTTGTATAATTCAATGGTCTTTGAAGATTTATCGCTCGACATATTGAATTTTTCTATTGCCTCTTTAATCCTCGTTTGATTAAGATATTCAAAACCTTTAATACTTAAAATATATACTGTGTTATCGTTGATGTCTGGTTCATTCTGTCTTAATAAATCACCTGCATCCCTTATTAAATCACTTTGATAAGCCATTTTTATAAAATTTTGGATTAAATCTGGAGCAATCTGTTCTTTTAAGTCATCCTTGTGAACAGATGCTTTAGGTCTATTGCGAGGATTTGCATTCTCTATTTTCTCAAGCAATATTTTTAATTCATCTGGCATAAAAGTTCTTTAATTGGTTGATAATAACAAAATGTGAGTTCAGTTCATTATTAAACTCATATCTTACCTTTTCCTTTACATACATGACACTTACCTGTTCCACCACATAATCGACATGGCTTATCATATAATTCTACAAGGGTTGCTGGTATCTTTCCAGTTCCATGGCAATTCTGACATTTTCCTGATCCTTTGCAAGCAGTACATGTAGACAACCTCTTCCTCGCTGGTTTTCTACCTGGACTTCCACCAATTATTATTACATCTTTCATGACAACAACATTAAAGTATCAACATATATAACTTTTTTGATATTCTACAATTGTGGAATCCTGATATTTTTTCGCAGAATTTTTTCAGCCCCTTTCTTTCCTTCATCCATATTTTATTTCACCATCCAAAAGCCTTGAAAAAGCTCCTTATATTTTTTAAAATACGCATGTTTAAGAAAGACCGCCCAGCCCATTTCATAATAATCAATCTCCCAATACTGACGGTCAATTATTGTATATGAGCCAAGATGAAGAGCCAACTAAAATTAAAGAAAAAGTATGCTAATAAAGGAAGTTTGTTTTGAAGTCATGCAATAATTAGACTTTTTACCAAAAACACTTGCACCCCAAAATATATAATGTAGTAATTATTATTCAAAACTCAATATGAACAATCTAAAAAGCTTATTAATTGGAAATAGTGAGGCTGAGATCAAAGACTTGAAGAGGTTCTGGGCCGACCTTAGCTGGTGGGAGCGAGACGAATCAATGGAAGCCGCATTATCCTTCTCGACCATTGACTCCAGATTATTCCCAGAGGGGTTTGACGACCTGAAAAAACGGAGTGACAAGGTTCAAGAAGAGATTAAGAGGTTGAAAATCATGAATGCCAAAGTAACACCGTCAAAACTAAGAAGAAAGCTCCACCTTGTGCCTTACGAGGGGCAGAAGCCTAATTTACGTACCTGCTTATTTAAAATTTTTGCCTTATCTGGAGATGACCTGAATAACTTGAATAAATATTTGGGCATAGAGGAGACGTTTAGAGAATGGACTGATGACCTTTACAAGTTATACTATGATGTCGGTGCTAACCGCACACTAGCCATATTCTTTGCATTCAGAAATTACCTTGGAAAGCACTCTTGACGGTCAATTATTGTATATGTGCCAAAGGGGCGCAGTCCATTATATAATCAGGATTCCAATATTTAATTAGGATCATCCAATTCCGCAACCTTAGTTACGTGTCTAAATTTCACATCATCAAACTCTTTATAATTAGCATACCCACATTTTATTTTTCTCTCCTCGCTGGGTTTCAATTCCTGACCTTCTGATTTTGTTTCAGCCACAAAATAAACGGTCTTTTCATTCTTTTTGATCAATACCCAATCTGGATTATAATTACCAATTGGTGTTTTTATCTTAAACCAAAAAGGCAGTTTAAAATAGAATTCTATATCGTCCCTACTTTCACATTCCTTGGCAAAATCATATTCTACATTCGATTCAAGTGGAATAAGGTTACTGTAAATTGTTTTATCCTGTTTGGATACTTTGAAGGTAAGGTTATTTATATGAACCTCATAATCCTCGAACAAGCGCATTTCATACTCTTTAGTTCCAATCTTTTCATACTTGATACCGTCAATCATTAATTCATAAAGAACTTCTTTTATTGCTACGACAGCGTTGTCCAGAAAAAGTTGAGGATTGATCAACACATCGCCAAGTCTGCCTGAACCTTTAAGTATATCCAAAATGGTTGAACGAGTCAACTCCGTTCGTTCCTGAATATAAAACAATACATCGGGGATCTTGAACATTCCATCAAGTGAAGTCGTATATGAAGACTTAGTTTCAGATACAATGCCAAATTCATCAAACTTCAATGCAGTTTTGGTTGTATTTATTAATGCTTTTTTTATTGTCGTCATTTGCTCAACAGCTTTTATCGCTTTTTCTATTAATTCGCTGGTGTCGTATTCTACTTTGTAGGATGTATTATATTTGATTCTGTCCCAGATTTCTTTGAATTTTTCATCCAGCTCAAAACCTTTTCGATATTTTACCGTTTCTCTATCGTGTTTATTCTTGATTCTCCCTTCAAAAGTTACTCCACAATCCTCTTCAATTTCAGTCTGTAATTGTTTGGCGAAGTCATCATAGGATTCATTGGCAACCACTGTCAGGCGATTAATGGTTGTATCCTGTATCCTGTTGCCTGACATATCAACTGGAAGTCTTAACCCCCTTCCAATCTCCTGCCTTTTTTTCAATTCTGATTTTGTTTCGTTCAAGGTGCATATCTGAAAGACATTTGGGCTATCCCAGCCCTCACGTAAAGCGGAATGACTGAAAATAAAACGCAAGGGTTCATTAACATCTAGAAGTTGCTCTTTGTTTTTCATTATCAGCTTGAATGTATCATCATCCGCCTGTGATACTCCTGTTGTATCTTTCCATCTGCCTTTCGTATCCTGTGAAAAATAACCATTATGCACCTCATCCACCTCAAAAGGAAGTAATCCTTTGTAAGCCTCCTTGCCAGAGATTTCCCGGTAAGCCTCTTCAAACCACTCTGCAAACTTGCCCTTACGTGAATGACCGTCTGAATCGTAGTTCCTGTAATTAGCAACACGGTCGATAAAAAATAGAGAGAGAACTTTAATATCTTTACTTTTAAGTTTTCTCTCTTTCAGGAAATGCTCTTCAACAGTTTTTCTGATTTGAACTTTCATCACTTCATCGGTAAAACCACCTAAAGTTTTACCTGTAAAGAGTATTTCACCGTTTGAAAGTTCGATACAACCATCCGCAATATCAATTCTATTAATAATACAACCATTTTTATAAATATCTCTTTTTCGGGAAAGATCGTACAGGTCATCCCCGACTTTTGCAGTGACAGTTTTTCGCTTTACGCCTTCCTTAGTGTTCACATCTAACTTTATTTTTGCTGATGTACGAGTTTTAGTGGCATTTACACTTTCCAAACTTACAAAGGCTTCATTGAAATCGTTTTCCGTAACAATGGAATCCACTTCTATTTGTTTAACCAATCCAAGATCATAAGCTTTTACTGGATTAAGGCTGTAAACCATGTTATATCGTTTGATATGAGTCGCTGAATACCGCAAAGTACATAATGGATTTAGGTTTTCAATGGCTTTTTTCCTGAGTTCTGTTTCCATGTTTTGCGGTTCATCCACTATCACAATGGGGCAGGTCGCTTGAATGAACTCTAAAGGTTTTTTACCCGTTAGTTTGTCATTTGGCTTGTTGATTATGTTTTCATCTTTGGCGAACGAATCAATATTAATAACTAAAATCTGGATGTTGTTATTAACGGCGAAATTTCTCAAGCTGGAAACACGTTTTGAATCATAAACCCCGAAGTTTACAGGGGTCTTGTCATAGATGTTTTGAAAATGGTCGAATGTAATCTCAAGATTTTTTAACACGCCTTCACGGATAGCGATAGAGGGAACAACGATAACAAACTTTTTGAAACCATATTTTTCATTCAATTCATAGATTGTCCTGAGATACACATAGGTTTTGCCAGTGCCTGTTTCCATTTCAACGGAAAAGTGCATTCCATCCAGTTCAGAAGAGATAGAAATTTCGTTTTCTTTCTGAACAACCTGCACGTTCGCTAATATCTGCTCAGGACTAATGGTTAATTGGTTGCCAACGCCTCCGATAGGGGTTATGATGTTCCTGTTATCCATTGTGAAGCTAAAATCCCCGTGGTTCAGCGGCTGACCTTCAAACACCCTGACAATAGCATTGATGGCATCAAGCTGGTATTGCTGGTTCGGGTCAAAATGGAGTCTCATTTTTATACTACCCTGAAATCAATTTCCGAATCCTTCATCTGTAATGCTGTGTTGGTCTTTAACTGGTCATTGTTTTTGAAAAGACGATCAAGGGTGATAACCTTTTCCGGTTTCTCAGAAATAACCGATTTGATAATGCTTTCATCAATCCGTTTCAATATCAGGATTATTTCTCCTTTATTCACACAATAATAGCCATCCTTTTCCTCAATTCTTGCAATCAGCTGAATGCCGGATTTCAAGAGCAATTCATAGAGGATGTTCTCGATTTTGGCATTTTCGTCCACAGGATCGGTATGCAGTGTAAGCTGCATAGAAAGTTCTTCTCCGGTTTTCACATCAGAGCGCCATATCTTAAAGTTGGATTCCTGAAGTTTAAAGACCTTGAAGCCCAAATCCTGTTTACCAGCCACCCCGTCAATGCCCAGCTTTGTTTGTTGTTCCGCGTCCTGAATTTTTTTGATCACGCGGCGGATACGTTCCTTGCCGATTTCTGCAATGGTTTTATATCCGGCTTTGTTAGCTTCGGAGTTTTCATCGCATTTTTCGGGTAGCTGAACCATGATAAATTTACGATTCCCTCCGTCTTCTTTATTCATATCAAGGACTGCATGGGCAATAGTTCCAGATCCTGAAAAAAAATCAAAAACAATATCATTATTATTCATTCCCAAGTTACATAGTTCTCTAAGTAATCCAGCAGGTTTAGGATTATCAAAAATTGCGAGATTTCCTAATAACTCAGTCATCTCATTTGATCCTTGGGTATTAAAAGGGACAAAATCCCACAATGTTGTGTAGGTAATTCCCTCTTTTACATTGCACAGAAATCGCTTTAACTTTGGTCTACTTTTTCCATCCTCACCAAAATAAATCTCATTATTCTTCATTAACTCTTGAATTTTTTCTTTATTAAAACGCCAGTTGCCATTTGAAGAAGGAAAATGTTCTTCACCGGTATTCGGATTGATTATAGGGAAGTATAATGATTTTACATATCTTCCTCCTTTGATGTTTGCCATTAAATCTCCCGATGTCCAAGCTCCTTTGGGATGATTATCAGGATTTTTATATCTGCCCAACTGCTCTTCCGTTCTTGTGCGTAGATTGAGTGAAACAAGTTCAAGGTTCTTACAATATATAACAATATACTCATGTGATGCTCCAATAACTTTATCATTTGGAGGTGTGCTTCTTTTCTTCCAAACAATTTGTTCTATAAAATTCTCCTCCCCAAAAACTTCATTCATCATTAATCTCAGATTATGCACTTCGTTATCATCAATGGAGACAAAAATCACCCCATCCTCTTTCAGTAAATTCCTTGCCAAAAACAGCCTTGGATACATCATAGAAAGCCAGTTGGAATGATAATGCCCACTGTCCTTGCTATTTGTACGGAACAGTCCTTCACGGGTCATATATCCAGTTTCGTCCTTGTCGCCGATACGGCTCAGATATTCATCTCTGGTTTCTGAGAATTTATCGGGATATATGAACTTGTCATTGCCAGTATTGTAGGGCGGATCGATGTAGATCATCTTGATCTTGCCAAAATAGGACTTCTGTAAAACCTTCAGAACTTCCAGGTTTTCGCCTTCGATAAAGATGTTTTCCGTATCGTCAAAACCAATGGATTCTTCCTTGCATGGCACAAGAGTTGCGGTAGTTGGAGACTGTAACACCCGAAAAGCATCGGACTTACCCGCCCAGTTCAGAACATAGCGTTCATTTTTGAATTCAATATTCTCACCCAGGGAGGCTTGCAGTTTTTCCCAGTCTATTTTGCCTTCAGTGAATGCATCGGGCAGGATTTCTTTCAGCCTATTTAGCCTTTCCTCTGTAATGTCGAGTGATTCTCCATCCATTGTTTTCAACTCCTTCATCTATTTAATCCGAACTGAAAGCATATTGATAATTCCTTTTTTCCACGATTTAATAACAATGTCATATATCTTAGATATATCTATATTACCTCATTCAAGTCCTTCTATTCTAGAATTCTGATGTTGGTATTACAGTGGAATTCATCTGAAAATTTCACATTTGTATCAATTATTATTTATGAGCCTAGATGGAGCGGATCATGATTAGTCTCACCTTACTTTGAATAAGTATATTAAGCAATTAATAAGTTATTTATAGTTCATTGAATATTAAATACAATTAATACTATGAAAATAATTGGCAAAATAATGTTATTTTTTTCCTCGTATTTTCTACTCTTCCTAGTTCTATTGCTGAGCGAAATTGACAATTATTTAAAACCCGATGCAACAAAAATTCCGATAATTGGAACAATCACTATCTACATAATTCTTATTTTGGCTTCATTATTTTCTATCCTAATTTTTAAAAAAAATTTCGCTTTTGGTTCAATAAAAAGCAAGAACATTATATCTATTAAATCTGTTTCAAGTGGAAGTCAAGATTACATTTCTTACCTGATTACAATGGTCATTCCTTTATTGGGAACTAATTCTCTTTCTTTATTCGTTTCACTAAATAATTGGGTTAAAGTTCTTACTATGCTCATAATAATATTTTTTATATTGATTTTATATATTAATACAAATTTAGTTGTGATAAATCCAATGTTAGTATTATTTGGATATTCTATACATAAAATAAACTTTTGTTATGAAGATACAGAAATTGAATTTGAGGGTGTTTTATTATCCGATAAAAAATTGGCTCTAACTTCGATATATGGCAAGACCATTGTAGATAAAATTGATGAAAATACTTTTATAATAAGGAGGATTTGAATTGTCCAAAGAAAATATTAGGAAACTGACTAAAGAGTTATATCACTATATTATTTCAAATAATAGAATTGAACCATTTGTTTTCTTATATGGTCAAGAAAATAAAAAAGGAGGTATATGGAAAATTAAGAATTTAAGCATATCATCTGATGATAGTCAATTAGAATTAATTAAAATAATGAGAAGTTATCGTGAAAAAATAAATAATTATATTGATGACGAATTTGATTTTCATGACATAAATAATGGGAATGGTGGGAGTTTGTTCTATAAGATAATGGATAAAGATGATTTAAATAAGACAAAGCGAATATCAACCGATAATATTGAAACAGATGACATTACTGACTTTTTAAAAACGAATAAATTTAAAAATGTATTTTTTATAATAGAAATCAATTTAAATGAATCCGGTAACAAAAAAATAATTCTTCTAAAATCTGTAAGCCAAAATTATTATGCAAAGAAAAATCGATTTACTATTTCTTTATTTGATAAAAGACAAAGAATTAAATTCTTAGAAAATAAGAAAGATTTGCTGCTTGATGAAAACTTTGAGATAGCTGCATTCATTGATAATTCACAATCGGTTTTGTTTAACTGGAATGAAATTCCAGGAAACGATAGCGGAATACTCATAGACTTTCTGGAGCAAAATTATAGTGTTGATTCGGCAAAAACAGCAAAAATTGAAAAAATCGATAATGGTAATACCATCAGAATATATGTGGAAAAAAATATTCTTTCTCTAAGTCTTAATAATGAAAAAACTAAGGTGAATCTAAAAATCGATAATAGTTTGACCGATGAATTCATAGCGAAGATGGAAAACGGTAAGCTAAACATATACTCTCAATCCTTCTTTTTTATTACAGATAGAGAAAAATTTGAAGATTTATATGAATATCATGAAATATATGAAAAAGCATATGATGTTCTTGCTAAAAATCTGGATTTTATAGATTGGAGAAATGCAAAAGTAACAATACCTGTTCTAAGAAGTTGTTATAGCATTGCTAATTTTGTACGATTAAACGATTGCATTTTAAAATTGAAAACAGAATTGACATCGACTGATAATAATACAATAAAAAAAGCACTAAAAGCAAAAGGAATAGAATATATTGTTGAAAATGAAAATTTAGAAATAATTCCACAAAATACTTCAAAATTGAAATCATTGCTGAAAATTATAACAGATGGAGTTGCAAAAACTTGCCTGTTAGATAGAGATGTCATCGGTTCAGATTTTGAAGAGTTGACATAATAACTTTAGAATAGGTCAATTTTATCCCTAAAATAAGAAAAAATATTTTACAATCTAATAGTTAAAAACCGAGTATGTATATTCCTCTTTAAAGAGTAAAGAAGTTGAAATCGGCATTCTGCTGTGTTGAAGTTGTTTTGAAGGTGCTTAAGACCCCTTGAAACTCACGAACACCCATAGGCAAAGGTTAAACCATTAACGCGATGCATTGACTTATTTTTCATATGCCTTATTCTTGATTACTATTTGAATACCTCTTTTTTTGACAAAACCATCAGCAGTGAGGCACTATTTTGTAACCTTTTTCGATTACTATCAGTAATAAGTACTATGTAGTAACACTTTTTCTATGTGATAACATTTAAATACTCTTCAGGCAGTTCACCTTTAGGCTTTGGTTTTGCCAAAAATACAAATTCGGCTGAGCTGGAGCTATCGTAAAAGAGGTATAAATATGTCAAAAGAAGAAACAAAAGCAAACGGAAAGAATGGAACAGCAAAAGAACAAAATGGAAAGAATGGAACGAATGGAAAAACAAACGGACATAATGAAAAGAACGGAAAAAAGATAATCCCCGCCCAGACCTGGAAAGAGTTCTTTAAATTCTGGGACAATACGGAATATGAGAGTCTGGATGCAAAATCCATAAAAGAACTTCTTGGAAAATATATGTTTGTCCAATTGCCGAAAGATGTTCGAAATAGAAAAGCCATAGATGAATGGTTCGCCCAAATGAAAGAACTCCGTGAAAAAGGAAAACCATTTGGTGGAAAAACGATCTCTTTCAAAGGCGATAAGACCACGCTTGAATCTCTCTATGGTTCAGAACCAGTTAAGCCAACGGAATTATCAAAAAAGATATGGGATCACATTAAAGAGAAAGATTTGGTCGTAAAGAAGGTCGGCAATGGAAAAGCCTCATCAAAGAAGGGAGAGAAATAATCCCTTTATTTTTTTGGAGGAATCATGAAGAAATATAACTGGGTAGGTAATAAAATTGACCCTCAAGACATGTCAAAATTGCACCAGATTTCAAAAGAACGTAAGACTCCAATCACCCATTTAGTAAGGGATGCGGTTCGAGAGTATCTTGTAAAAGGTGAGAAATTATGAATGACGACGATGAGTTTACAAAATTCTGGGGTGATCCTGTGAGTATTTACACAAGCGTCATGGCAGAGCAGGACGGTATTTTAATCCAGACAGGGCATCCACTGATAAATTATATGACCCACACAATTCACGAAAGGTGCATCGCGCCCTTCGCTGTTGATGGCATGTGGGAACAGTTTGCTGAAAGCCAGATAGCCTATGAAGTACAATTGACCAGAAAGCTGATAGATTCCGCTGTTGAAGAGATCAGAAAGCAATATCTAAAAAGCGGTAAGAAGGCTGACTGGTTTTATGCTATTGATTGCAGAGGCTGGAAGTTATTTTGTGCCCAAAATGAAACAGGAAAAATGACTTTAATGTTTCCTGAGGACTACTGAAAATAGTCCCCTCTTTTTTTATTCAGTATCACTATAAGTCTTATTTTATAATAGTTTATCTTAAAAGTCTATGGCGTTTTGATGTATGTTTTGGTATAAGTCTTACTTAGAGTATTAAAACCGCTTGATATTGCAAAATTGACGCGCTAAAAAGCTATTTTTTATAACAGAGGTGTTTAAAATGTTGTTTAGATTTGTTGAAATAAAAGGCATTCCAATTAAGATAATTAAAATTAATGGAAAATGGTATTACAAGCATCATATTTGTTTATGTGGTTGTGGAGGAAGGATACCTTATCCAACAAATAAATATACAATAGCTTATCAAAAATATAATGGAATTCCAGATTATATTTTTAATCATCATCCAAAGTCCAGTCAATTTAAAAAAGGACATAAACTAAATTGTGGAAGCAAACGAACTGAAGAACAAAAGAAAAAACAAAGCAAAGCATTAACTGGAAAACCTAAGTCCAAAGAAGCTTGCAAAAATATGAGTGAAGCTCAAAAAAAATATATTCGAGAAAATCCAGGCAAAGTTGCAGAACGTATACAAAAGATGTGTGAAGCATCACAAGATTTTTTTCAAGATAATCCTGACAAAAGAATTGAACAAATGAAAAATATGCGTAAAGCCATAAAAAAAGTATCAAAACCTGAATTAAAAATGTTAAAATATGTTGATGAATTAAATATCCAACATTTTCCAAGTAAAAAACAAGATGGGCAAGTCGATGGCACTCCAGATACTATTATTCCGACTACAGATTGTCATCCCATAGCATTATTCGAAGACGGTTGTTATTTTCATGGATGTTTAGAATGTTTTCCAATAGATGAAGTTAGTCATGAAAAGTGGAAATTCCAGTCAGAAAGACGAGAGTATGATAGAATAATAAATAAGAAATTAATAAAGCAAGGATTTAGAGTTATCAGGATTTGGCAACACGATGTTGATAACGGAAGATATAAGAAGATAATAAAACGATTGATAGCAGATATAAAAGCCCAAGACGATTATAAAGGTAAGCGAGAATAGAAATGAATGATGAAGAAATAACATACTGCCCCAAGAACACAGAAGGAAAATTAAAAATATTAGTTGACGAAAATAGTCTTGACCCAAATCTTATCAAATATCTTAAAAAAATATTTAATGTAAAAATGGCTGTCAAGAACAAAGGATTAGATGATTACAATGTATTATATGGACAAGCCAGAAACGAATCCAGAGTAATTCTAACTAATGATCAAGATTTCTGGAATAATAAATATCCCTTTGAACAAGCCATTGGAATCCTAATTATTCCTAATAAGGATGCCGATGTGACTATTAAAATCTTGAAAAAATTTTTTGTTAAATTAGGTAAAATGTATGATATGGGTAGATATTGCAATGACAGGTGGGGTGGACTAAAAGTTAAAGTTCAACAAAACGGATTTATTCTTAAATATAAAAACGAAGATGGCAGTATCCATACCGAAGATCATGATTACACAGCAAACGAATGAGGGACACAAGAAAAAATAGGAAGCTTTAAGTATTATAATCATTTTGTTGATGTCGTGGGCAGGTAAAACCTTTTTTTAACACACTAACCCCACTCCCCAACCTGCCCATCTTAATTTCTCTTAATATCCGCATAAGCATACATTTATAAAAGTTTGTCTTAAAAGTCTCTGGAACTTTATTCTATTTTGGCTATAAACCCATTTACAGCCTACAAAAAAGGCTCTGATAAAGCAAATTCAAAGCCCTGAAAGGTAAAATACCCTATTATTTGATTAGACTCTTTGGTTTTATATGGTCAATATCTATACCCTTTAGTAATCCAGTTATATATTCTATTTTTGTATCCATCTCTTCTATCCGGTGTGCTTGATCTTCATTCTTCTGTTGAAGTTGGCTTAATTGCATCCCAGCGTCTACGATATTTATAGTGTCAGCGGTCTTTAAGTTTGATAATGGTTTCTGTCTTATTTCTATTCCACTTTTTTCAAGTGTTGCATTAATGACATCGGAATCGTTAAAGTGTTGGTATCTGGCTATCATATTTGAAGTTGGAGTCCAGCCAAGTTTTTTTCTTATGATTGCTTCATTATACCCAAGTTGCACCATCACAGTCGCCTGAGCATGACGCATCCTGTGAGGTGTTACTTTTTTTGTAAGGTTTGCCTTCGCCCCTATTTTCTGCAAGGTCACATTTGTGTGGCACTCTTTAATGTGAAATACGATGTCATCATCTTTCCCATCTGTAATTGATTTTAGATTACGAATATACTGAGAACTTAATGGTAATATAATTTTTCTGTATCCAGCACTTGTTTTTGATGTGGGTATATTACATGTCATACCATCAGATGTTTCAACAAAGTCTTTAAACTTCAATAATCTTGCTTCAGATATACGACAACCTGATTCGAAAAGAAAAGATATGACTGCTCTGTAATAATATGAATCTGTAGCTTCAATCATCTTATTTATATCTTCCGTGGTTAAAATATCATCGCTTTTTAGAGTTTCTTTAAACTGTTTTATTTTTATCCATTTAACAAGTTCGGGCTTTCCGACATCTGTAAAGTATTTTTTAATAATCATTTGATAAACGCCTAACGTGGAATCTTTGCCTTTGAATTGATTAAAGAATGCGATTATATCACTCTTTGAAGCACTGTCCAAACATGTTGTTCCTATGATAGTCCCATCATCGCACACGCTAAATAGATTTTCAAAGTTATGCCGGTCTAATCAGCCTCACATCCGACAAATTAATCGGACTGCCATGACCATTCCATCCTTTTAAAAGATGATATAGCCCAACAATACAAAGAATAAGTTCCCCAGATTTTAACAACAATTCAGCTTCATCCGGTTCTACTCTTGTCCTGCTGCCCTCCACGATTCTTGCTTTTTTCTTCAAGTTATTTGATCGTTCCACAGCATTACAAATATCATCAATCGGAAAGTCCATTTTGGAAACATTTTTCAGTATCAGATACCCCAAATCATCAAGCATCTTTCTGACATTCAACTTATCCACGTAAACATGTTTCTGTATAGCCATAACCCGTCCCAGTTCTGGTTCGTCTCTCAACAATTTGCCAACCTTATTCAACAATATTATGTTATTTCTCAAGCGTGAAATAGCACTATCCTCCAAATTCCATGTTGGTTCATAATGAATTCTTCCTCCTGCGATAACACCATGACTGAGAAATGCCATTCCAGCAGATATTTTAGTGGTTGTATGTCCGTTGCCTGTATATATGGAAACATGTTCTCCACATATTTCTTTTACTTCATCAATAACTTCCACGATATTCATAGCCTCTGAATCAGTTGAACGGCAAACACCAGAATAAATCGGTGTCATATCAATAGAAACAGCACGCAGATCAGCAAAACCAATTGTGTGATATCGTCCATGATAATCTGATAAGATGCTTTTTATTCTGGCATCAATTCCCATCGTATCAATGACAACGCATTCTATTTTTTTGTTAGACAATTGCTCAATACACCGATGTATAAACCCGAGTTCGAGCTTGAGTGTTTCAGCTGAAAGGTAACGCTGGATGAAATATTTCAAACGAAAAAACTCTTCAGAATCACGATATCTGAAATTTCTTCCCAAAAATCCAATGGAATCATAAAGCCGCTGTGCAAATTCCTCTTCAGAATATTCAATCCAAAATAAGCCATCCGTTTGTTTTTTAAACAATTCTTCATGTTCTTTAAACCATGTTGGATTTGAGGATCGGATATATGTTGAAATTTCTTTCAGAATGTCGGAGAGATCAGTCCATGTTGTTGGGATATCATCATCAGATGCTTCAATTTCTGTTGTGGGTATATCAAATGTCGGGAAACCATTTATTTGATATGTTCCATCAATGAATTGATCCAATATTTCTGGAGTTAAGTAACAATCTTCAAGAGTCAAATCAACATTTCTCAGACGTTCACCAATATCCTGAAAATAGTAGCTTTCATCGAAGGTGATTTTGCCTTTTCTTATATAATCGATGAGTCTATTGATAGCGATAAGTGGAACAATATCGGTATTTTCCAGGTCAATAGCTTTCATGAGATCGGGTTTTCTGGCAATTGACCGTTTTCCTTGTTCGTTCAACTTATCCCAGGTTATTTCACCTGTAGCCAGTTGATAAATTGTTCTGGCTTCTTTTCTTTGGAACTTGACTCCTGATGTCATATTTTTCGTAAGATCATTCAAATATTTCAGGATTGATCGATATGTGTAGGAGTGTTTTCTTAACAATTCAATTCGGGCAAGTATTTCCTCACCTATCAAAACATTTGCATGTTTTTTTATAATGTGTGGGTCGATCTTTCCCGATTCATCCATTTCCTTAAGATCTTTTCTGATTGACTCTAAAGCAGTCGTACGAAGTTGATTTTCAACCGTTTGCCGTGAGGCATTGTCTGATTGCTTTGATCTTCCAAGTTGATGAATAAGTTCTCCGATAAGAAGGTCTTTGCATCTTATGATAAATACAGCCTGTATTTCAAAAATTAGTTTTGCTTGAGCCTCTAATTGCTGGTTTGGGGGAATTGAACCAAGGAGCTTTTGCAGGAATTTTTTCCGGGATAATATTTCTGGATAGAATCGATTTGCTTCGACTTTATAGATTGAAAAAGCTTCCTTGGCTTTGATCAATTTTTCATATATTGCTCCAATATTTGCACCACCATATGTTTTTAGGTCCGAGAAAGTAAATATGGTCTGGAGGGATTCACGGTTTTTCTCAAGTGAATAGTTTTCAGGAAAGGGGATTTCTTTCGATCTAAACCAGTTGTCTGTTTCTGAACAATATATTGAAAGTATTTCTTGTTTTATGTTCCTATAAAATGTTGATTCTGATAATGGTTTTTGATTTCGTGATTTTCTTTCTTCTTGAATATCCCCATATATTCCTTTCTTAACTTTAATGGGATTTTCTCTAAGTTCATGGTCAATTTTAAAGAATTCAAAAAGAGTTATAGGGGGCTTTTCTTTCCCAAGATAGATGAATTGGGAGAATTCTTTGTCTGTTTTTATCCAGAAAGATAATCGTCGTCTGAGTCCAAACGGAGTCACCATTAATAATTCCGCTAATTTTGTTAAATCATTACCTGAATAACCACCATCAAACTCTTGTTTTTTTCTGAGAAAAATTAGAACTCTTTCCCTTGATATCATGCGGGATAATCACAGGGTTGAGTTATTAAGACTTTATCATTGTAATATTATTTAGCGTGTGCGATGATGAGAGTAATATAGGAACAACTTGCAAAGCTGTAAAGGTGTTTATGGTTCGAAGCACCAGCGAATAGTTCCGAATTGTATTGGGTGATAACTTCTTTGCTTTAAGTTCATCTAAATATTCTTCAATTGCTGTTGGAATCATGGTTTAGCCTCTTATATATACTATATATACTCAGCATGTTTAAATAGTTAATGTTTTAAAGAAACTCTTACAAAGATTTCATTTTTACAGAAAACCTCCAACAATTCTTTGAAGAGAAGGGATACAGTGAACCTATTAGATGCAAGGACTGCCGGAGTAAAAAGAAAGCCCAGGCGAAAACCAGTGGCTTCAGATGATATTGATCATATTTGCCATGACCTCAATCGATATAACACAACAGCGCCCAGGCATCAACTTTTTCAAACTCAATAAGGTATATTATTTCAAACACTTTTTCGATGATCCCTAACTATTCAAAGAACTTGAACCGTATTATGAAAAGGCAAGCTACAGGTTCAAAATGGCATCGGCTGGCGCAAGAAATAAAGTCATGAAATATCTGGATAGGAAGGGCTTTGATCCAAATATCATTGAAGACCCCGCTCCCTATACGGTGGAAATAGGTAAGTATCAGAATTATGGTGAGCTTCTAAAGAACTCAGTAGAGAGTTATCCGCAGCGGGATAAAATAGTTCTGGTCATGAAAGATACGGTGTGGGTTGAACAAGCTTTGGTTATGGGTGCCAAAAAGCAGGAGCAACAGTAGCAGCATATTTTCAAATCAGTGTGCATAGCCGATAGAATATTAGTAAGACTTATATATTATAATAATAAATATAATGATAAGACAACGAATCGTTGTCAGGGTATGAAAATATGGTGAAAACAAAAAG
>JAUSDC010000142.1 GCA_030650845.1 Candidatus Methanoperedens sp. | reverse complement strand
TTGATCTGAAGAAAGATTTCCAAATCGGAGGGTAAGAGTTATGAATTATGTGAACATTTTAAATAATAGTCCAGAGGTCATTAGTCCTTATTTAGAATAACATGAAGTACGATGTCGCGGTCATAGGGGCAGGTCCTGCAGGAGCCATGGCTTCAAAGTATGCTGCTCTGAACGGGGCAAAGACATTGTTGATAGAGGAACATGCAGGCATCGGCTCTCCAGTCCAGTGCACGGGATTGATTAGTAAAGCTGCGATTACGGAGTGTGAGGTCAGCGAGGGGAGTTTTGTCCTTGCTAAAATGAAAGGGGCTTTTGTGTATTCCCCTGGTGGAGAAGAACTAACAATTCGTGGAAAGGACGTGAAGGCATATGTTATTGACAGGAAACTGTTCGACCGGAAGCTCGTCGGGCACTCGCTTGATGCTGGTGTTGACCTGATGTTAAAGACACGTTTTACGTCTCTGCATAAAGATGGAATATCGGTGATATCAAACGGGGAAAGAAAAGAGATCCATGCTGATATCGTTATCGGAGCTGATGGTATTATGGGCGGCGTGGGCAGAGCGGCAGGCCTTCCGCGATGCAATAAGTTCATGTCCGGGATCCAGTTTGAGGCTCCTTATGATCCATGCGATGCTGAATTTGTCGAGATCTTTACAGGTAATAATTTCGCACCCGGTTTTTTTGCATGGGCTGTTCCTTTTTCCGGAATGGCCCGCATCGGTCTTGCCAAGAATACAGGAGATAAACCTGCCCTGCATTATCTGGAAGAACTTATTAAGCATCCTGTGCTTGCTTCAAGATACAGGGGTTCGCGCACAGAGCATATGGTGGGGGGCATCCCACTCGGTCCGCCTGAGAGAACGGTCACTGATAATGTAATGCTGGTGGGTGATGCAGCAGGACAGGTGAAACCCACATCAGGTGGAGGTGTTTATATGGGTGCGGTGTGTGCAAAGATCGCAGGTGAAGTGGCGGCAAGGGCGGCGCGAAAAGAGGCAAGCACCGGGGAATATGAAAAAAGGTGGCGCAGTGCAGTGGGCCGGGAGCTTGCGCTTGGGATGATCATTCATAAGAGCATGGGGAAATTAAGCGATGAGAACCTTAATGAGTTCATTTCGTTCCTGAACCGACCCGGGATGAGTGAGCGAATCACGGAATACGGCGACATGGACCATCCTTCTGTGCTTTTGATGGAGCTGTTAAAGGGGTCGGACAAGATGAGGCTTGTAAGGTTGCTGGGAGTCGCTTTCAGGACGCTGTTTTGATATTTCGTTTATATAAGGTTTGTAGAAATTTTCCTTATATTATCCGCTATCTTTGACCCGACACGATCCACTTTCATAAGTTCGTCCCGCTTCGCGGTCATTATTTTCTCAACACTTCCAAAATGACCGAGCAGATTTCCCGCAACAACATGACCAATGCCAGGAATAGATGATACAACATATTCTTTTAATTCGTTTGGCGAGAGAAGACTTCTCTTTCCATGCAAATTTAAGGGTTTTTTCCTGAGATCCTGTTCTTTTTGCGCGATCATGAAAATGACCTGCGCAGTCTCTGCTGCATTGAGAGTATATAGCGTGGGTATGCGCATGAGTGCAATGGTATTGAGAAATCCCTGTATCGCCATTGGATTCACCCTGCGTTTTGAATAAAAGAACGGATCTTCACCTTCCATTATCAGGATTGGCAGCCTGTACGATCTTGAAAGGTCAAAAAGTTGTGAAAACAGCTCCCTGCGCTCGAACATGGTAGCAAAAAAGTCATCAACCGTCTTTCTTTCAAATGCCACGCGATCACTTACGACATAGTCCGCTACCTGAAGGGCAGCGAACTCGATGTCTGCGCCAAGCTTTTGAAGTTCATCTATTACACCTGCGCGCTTCTCCCGATGGTCTATTACTATTTTCATTCCATTATGCCACCCGACAGTATAGTAATATAGCTATTTATATCCCATCTTTGAGAACTAATTTTTTCGAAAAAACCACAAACAACACCATCATTTTTTGAAATCCTTCTGGTTTTTCTCACTTCTAAAATCTATTTTCCTCTTAATTGCCATCCTTGCCGATACTGTTTCTCCAATAATTATTTTTATGGAATTTTACATATGTAGGTCTACACTTTTTTTAAGATAAACACAATC
>JAUSDC010000140.1 GCA_030650845.1 Candidatus Methanoperedens sp. | reverse complement strand
AATCGATGTGGGTATTTTACATGATTATGCAATATATAACGGACTTGATTATTTTGATGATGCCCGAAATGGTAAACAAATTAAAGCGTCAGAACTTCCGATTTTAATCGATGCTTTGTATCAAATATTTTTTTCATTATTAAAAAATCCTGCAATAAAAGATAAGCAGATTTATGATATTCTTTACCTTTTTGATGCGGCATTTATTGATAGATGGAATACCGTAGAACTACTCAATGAAGATACAAAAAAGACTCTTGAAGAAAAACACAAAAAAAAGAAATAAATCTATCCTTGTTTTGCTGCTAATATCGCCGTGAAGGTCTCCATTTTTCGCTTCAAATCTTCAAAGTCTGCATCTCTTTTTTCCATTTCAGCATCACGTTGAGCCATGCGCTCTTTAAGCTCCTGGTTTTCTTCGTTGAGTTTCAACAAGAGAATTGAAGGATTAGCGATTGATATTTCCTCTGCGCTCTTGATGTTCTTTTCACGTTTCTTTTGAATTTCAAGTGCTATTTCCTCTGCGGTTCGCCCTTGATTCTTCATATCATGGGTTGCATTAATTACATCGTCATCATCGAGGTGCTGATATCTGGCAATCATGTTAGATGCTGCCGACCATCCCAACTTCTTACGGATAATAGCTTCATTATAGCCTTGCTGTACCATTAAAGTGGCTTCTGCGTGTCTGAATTTATGAGCTGATATGGGTTTATCTATTCCTGCCTTCTTTGCGATCTTCTTTAGCATTTCCCAAACTGACGGATTGGAAACATCAAATAATAGGTCTTCTTTTGATTTTGATGAATGATCTATGTGATTTCGAATATATTGACCTGAATGAACACACAAGACTCGCCTCATATCTTTTCCTGTTTTGGTTTGATGGACACTGACGATTAAGCCCTTATCGTCCTCAATGCAGTCGATTACACGAACACTCAATATTTCGTTTATTCTTGCTCCTGATTCAAATAAGAGTGCAATAAGTGCCTTATACATTGGACTTGCAGTGACTTCTATTAACTTATCGACATCTTCTGGCGTGAGAATGTCGTTCTTATCAAGGTTATTTGAAACTCGTTTAATTTCAAGGGTCTTAACAAAATCTGGTTTTTCCGCCCAATTAAAGAAGTTTTTAATTAATACTTTTTGTCCTTCAATAGTAGATTCGCATTTACCCTCATTCTTCAATTTCAGAATGTATGATGTAATGTCTTTCTTTTCCCACTTTTCTATTGGTTTGTAACTTTCCCATGTATTGAATAGAGAGCGATATTGCTTTAATGTTCCTGCTGATACGCCATTGATTTTCTTATGTTCCAGATATTCTTGTATCATGTTAAATCCTCAATTACTAACTACAACTTGATAGTATTTAACAATTTTGTATATTATAAGGTTCTAAAATAAAGTATCTGTTATTATAAGGTCAACACGACCTTCAGAGAATCCTTCGCTTCTCCTGCTATCTTGAATCCCTTCTGGATATCTTCTAATTTCAACCTGTGCGTAATCATATCCGAAACATCGATCTTTCCATTGCTGATCAGTTCAAGAGCTTCTTCAAGGTCAACCGGCGCCGCACCATAGCTTGAAACGATTCCCATCTCATTTCTCCAGAAATCCTCAACAGGAATGGAAATATTCTTATTCGGTATGGCAAAAAGCATTATTATCCCTTTTCGGTCGATGTACCTGAACGCTGCCTCAAAAGCATTCATTGCTCCCGTGCACATGATGATCCTGTCAACTTTTAAGTTCAACTCAACATTTGCATTGAACACTTCATCTGCCCCACACTTTTTTGCCATTTTCAACCTGTAATCTATAATATCTGTTGCAATAACATGCGCTTTTTTCAATTTGGCGATCTTGATGTTCAGAAGACCTGAGATCCCTGAACCCATTATCAGAACAGTCTGCCCTTCGCTTACTCCGATGATCCTTTGCGCCCTGACCACGCACGCCAGGGGCTCGATCATAGTTCCCTGTTCATATGAAACATCATCAGGCAGGACGTATGTGCCATTCTCAACATTTATCTGCGGCACCCTTACGAACTCACTGAACCCTCCAGGGTCATAATTGCCTTTATGCAGCAGCTCACACGCTGTATGGTTTCCAGAAAGGCAGTACTTGCACTCATTGCACGGGACATGATGGCTCACGAAAACCCTCTGCCCTACCTTAAATTTTTCAGATCGTGATTCAACGATATCCCCTGCCATTTCATGACCCAGGACGCGGGGCGCTTTCTTGATGCGGTACCATTCCATAAGGTCTGTTCCGCAGATACCGGAAGCTCTCATCTTAACCAGGATTTCGCGGTTATTGATGTTAGGTTTTGGTCTTTCCTCTATCCTGATATCGTTATTGTTATAATATACTGCGGTTTTCATGGTTAATAAAATTTAAAAATATTATTAACCGCGGATGAACACAGATAAACGCAGATACAAGTAATCAGCGTTCATCTGCGTTTATCTGCGGTTCTATTCTTTCTCTTGTTCGTATATCTCATAAGCCTCATCCAGGGACTTACCCTCATGAACTATGGCTCTCACAGCCTGTATCATCCCTACAGGACTATCGCTCTGGAAAATATTCCTGCCCATATCAACTCCGGTCGCCCCATCCGAAACCGCATTATAGGTCATCTGCAGAGCCTCTTTCTCGGGCAACTTTTTGCCGCCAGCGATTACCACAGGGACATTACCGCATGCTGCTACGACTTTTTCAAAGTTTTCTGTGTAATAGGTCTTTACAATATGCGCCCCTATCTCCACGCAGATCCTGGATGCAAGACCCAGATACCTTGCGTCGCGAACCATCTCTTTTCCCACAGCTGTCACTGCAAGGACAGGGATGCCGTATTTTTCTCCTTCGTCGACGAGCTTTGACAGGTTGTCAATTGTTTGCTTTTCATATTCCCCGCCAATATATACAGAACATGTGATAGCAGAGGCATTGATCCTTATAGCATCATCTATATTTGTGGTTATTATCTCGTTTGACAGTTCCTTAAGGATGCTCTGCCCGCCTGAGACACGCAGAATAATAGGTATTTCAGCAGCAGGATCTATCCAGTTCCTGACCGCTCCTCTAGTTATCATTAATGCATCAGCATACTGCAACAGTGGTTCGACAGTTTTACCAATATCCGTTAGTCCTGTCGTTGGACCCTGGAAATAACCATGGTCAACAGCCAGCATAACGCAGCGGCCACTTGCAGGTTTGATTATCCGTGAAAGCCTGTTCTTCATTCCCCAGTTCATTTTCAATTTCCTCCTATTTCTTTTGTTCAGGTCTAAGCAGTAAATATCCTTTATCGACCAGCCAGTGATGGAATTCGTATGTAGTATAAAGGCAATGTTCTTTGCATATATCCCTGAGTTCATTGTACTCTGATGAGTCCAGTTCCTTCTGGTTCATTATCACCTGGATAGGACACTTGACATCGTTGCAGTATTCTCTTCTCTTATACTCAACAAAATCCTCATTTGGCATAATCACAGAGATGATTCTGGATACATAAAATTAACGGAATCATGTGACTCTTACATTATGATTTTTTGACAGGATCGACAGGATTTACAGGATTTGCCATAAAAATCGTATCCTGTTGATCCTGTAAATCCGGTCAAAGGTCACGATTTGCTGGACATGGCAGTTGAGAATACCTGAAAATCAATACAAATATTGAACTGGTATGGAGCGTATGGTCTAACGATCCTTTTATCCAGGGGAACTATCTGCAAACCAGAATGGCCAGCCACTTCTTCAATTCTTTTTAAAATTCCATCAAAAAGGTCATTCTCATGTGCCATGGCATAGAAATGGATGATCCCACCGTTTTTTAAAATCCCGAATGCTGCTTCCAGGAATTCGATAGAGGTGTGCGGCAGGTTCATGATAACGTGGTCAGCCCCGGATATCTCTTTTACTGCTTCTCTGGCATCTCCATCAATTATTTTTACATTCTTGACCCTGTTGAGTTTCACGTTTTCCTTCAGGTATCTGACAGCATCGGGATTCTTTTCAATAGCGATAACCTGCGCTGACGGGAATTTTTTTGCGATAAGGATGCTAAACGGCCCCACGCCTGCGAACATATCTACGACCTTATCACCATCCTTTATTTTGTCAGCAATTCTCATCCTCTCTGTCGAAAGGCGGGGTGTAAAATATACTTTAGAAAGGTCAAGCCGGTATCGGCATTCATTCTCCCTGTATAGCGTCTCGGTCCGCTTCTCTCCTGCAAGTACTGATACGCTTCGCGTCCTGTACTCACCTGTGACTGAAGTTTCGGCCTGAAGGACAGTCTTTATCCTGTTCTGCTTAAGCAGGACTTTTGCGACTTCCTGCGCTTGCGGCTGATTCCTGTCAATTATGGCAATATCCCCGATTTGTTCATAGGCAGGAGAAAATCCCAGGATCTGGGCAGGTGAACGCTCAATTATTACTTCTTCAAAATCTCCAATTCCTATATCATAACCTTCGATATGCTTGAGTACAGGTATCAACAGATCGTCATTTTCTGTTCTTATCTTCAGTTTCTTATCTACAACCCCCAGTTCGATAAGTTCCCTCCTCGTCAGTTCGCCTCTATTTTTAGAGGCTCTTATGTATTGGGATTCCATATTTTACTGGGAAAAAACTTTATTTCCCAAATAAGACAGTTTCCAATAGTAAAAATGTCATCAAAATTCCGATAAGGATGACGACATAACCGATAATTTTTCCAAATGCCAGGCCATAACCATACAGCCAATTCAAATTTATTTCCATGGTTCTTGGTTAGTGCGCCTAAAGTTTATACTTTTTCATAGTAAAACTTACAAACACAGACGTTTATTAAGGGATGTGCTCACTTTTATTGGACTTGGACTATATGATGAGAAAGACATTACAGTAAAGGGACTGGAAGCTGTAAGAAAAGCTGATATCGTATATGCAGAATTTTACACATCTCATCTGATGGGAACGAGCATCGATGAACTGGAAAAGTTCTTTGGCAAAAAAATCACTTTGCTGTCACGTGAAGATGTCGAACAGGCACCATCATGGCTATCTCAGGGAAAAGAGAAAACCGTGGTTTTTTTGACTGGAGGGGATGCAATGGTAGCGACAACGCATATTGACCTGCGCCTTCGTGCAAAGGATATGGGTATAGAAACAGCCATCATTCATGCCCCATCCATCTCATCAGCGGTCTGTGGTTTGAGCGGACTTCAGAACTACAGGTTTGGAAAATCCACCACCATTCCGTTCCCCTATGAGCGCAAAAACAAGATCCTCATCTCAGAAGCACCTTATGACGTTATTAAGATGAATATGAAAAATGATCTTCATACGCTGGTTTTTCTTGACATTGTTGAGCCAGAAAAACGCTTTATGGACATAGAAACAGCTATATCCATACTGTTAGGCCTGGAAGAGAGGCGCGGAGAGGGTTTACTAATGAACACACTTGGAGTAGGTATTGCCAGGGCAGGGAGTAAGTCACCCGTTGTACATGCTGATTATCTTCAAGAATTAAAAAAATACGATTTTGGAGCACCGTTACACATTCTTATAGTCCCTGCCCAGCTTCATTTTATTGAAGCTGAGGCACTTGTAAAATTGTGCGGTGCCCCTTCTGAGATTATGAAATAAGATTATTTTAACTTTCTTTTTTCTTTTGCAAGCTTCTTTTTAGCTTCTCCGCTTCCCGAAGATGCCATTTTTTCAAGCTCTACTATTTTTTCCTTACGATCCTTTTGTTTTTTCTCCATAATCTTTTTAGACATTGCCATGTCTGGTATATTTTGCATTGAAAGTATTTAAAACAATGTCTGAGGTAGATTATTTCTTTAAATTGACCCTGGATATTATCCTTGTTTCCGGAACCTTATATGCCCACCTGTTGAAACTGTTTATGTACAATATTTCTCCGCGGTGGGTTTCTTCTATATACCGAACATCTCCTCTTTGTACTTCACCCGATTCGAGTTTGAATTTTACTACATCGCCTTTAGAATATTTCATATTTTTTCCTCTCCTTTTATAACTGTTTGCTTTTCTTAGTTTCAATTCAAATTTTGATGTTCATCATTATGATAACAATGATGTACATCATTTTGATATGATTTTTCTACTAAATAAATCTTTCGGAACTATTTTTGTAAATCATGCATCACAGAAGAGCGAGCGAAAGCTTTTTATCGAACCACAAACATGAAACAAGAAAAAAGCGAATACGTAATTGCATTTATGATCATTAGGAGGTAATTTATGACAGGCCAGATGGGCGGACAGCCAATATTTATCCTGAGACAGGGAACAGAACGGAATCGCGGAGAAGAAGCAAAACGCAGCAACATAATGGCTGCACGAGCAGTCGCGGAAGCAGTGAGAACCACACTCGGTCCCAGGGGTATGGATAAGATGCTGACAGACCCTGCAGGGCTTGTTACGATCACTAATGACGGAGCGACCATTCTTGAAGAGATGTCTATCAAACATCCTGCAGCAAAGATAGTTGCAAATGTGGCAAAGACCCAGGACGATGAGGTTGGGGACGGGACGACCACGGCCGCAGTTCTCACAGGTGAACTTTTAAAAGGGGCACAGGAATTGATGGAACGTGGAATTCATCCAACGACTATCATTAGCGGATATAATCTCGCCTCGAATAGAGCAAAAGAAGTCTTATCCGATATTGCAATAGAAGCTACAGATGAACATCTTCGAAAAATTGCCCAGACTGCTCTAACTGGAAAAGGGATTGAATTTTCAAAAGATAAACTTTCAGACCTTGCTGTACGCGCCGTGAAGTCAATAGTCAAGAAGGAAAACGGCAAAAATATTGTGAATATTAAGGATATTTCTATAGAAAGACGTGGAGAAGGAAGTGTCGAGGACAGCGAACTGATCTCAGGCATTATACTTGACAAGACAAAGACGCACCAGAGCATGCCTGTTCGGATAGAAAACGCAAAGATCGCGATACTTGCAACACCAATTGAAGTGAGAAAAACAGAGACAAAATCCGAGATCTCCATTGACAAAATAGGACAGACACGCACATTCCTCGAACAGGAAGAAAGGCAGATTAAAGAAGCAGCAGATAAAGTAATAAAAAGCGGTGCAAATGCTGTGTTCTGTCAGAAAGGAGTGGACGATCTTGCACGTTATTTCCTGGCAAAAGCCGGTGTTTTCGTTACTCACAGGGTAAAGAAGAACGACCTGCTGAAGTTATCAAGGGCCACAGGCGGAAAGCTCATCACGAGCCTGGACGAGATAACGCCTGAGACTCTGGGACATGCAGGGCTTGTGGAAGAGAGAATGGTTGGCAATGGCGAGATGATATTCATTACTGAATGCAAGAACCCTGATACCTATTCGATATTATTGAGGGGAGGGACCGAGCATGTTGTAACAAGTCTGAACAGGGCAATGCATGATGCTCTTCGCGTCGTGGGCGTGACGATCGAAGATGGGAAGCTGGTAGCAGGCGGCGGTTCACCTGAGATGGAACTTTCGATTCGACTTCGCGAGTATGCTTCTACAATGTCAGGAAGGGAACAGCTCGCCGTAAATAAATTCGCAAGCTCTATGGAGATTATCCCCAAGACTCTGGCTGAGAATGCGGGGCTTGACGCGATAGATATGCTTGCGCAATTGCGGACCCAGCATGAGAATGGAAATAAATATGCTGGTCTTGATGTGTATGAGGGTAAGTCAGTGAATATGCTTGAGAACGGCGTAATAGAACCCCTGCGTGTAAAAACCCAGGCTATCGCATCAGCCACTGAAGCTGCGTCATTGATACTTCGCATCGACGATGTTATTTCATCGGCAAAGGATGCAAAACCAAAGAAAAAGCCAGATCTATCAGACCTTGATTGATTCAGTCTGATAGTTTTATTTCTTTCAGGGTCTCATAGATCGGACCGCGCGGTGTGAGCGTACTTTTTTTAAGGTATATTGAGGATACCCAAAACTTTCCAAGGTCAGGATCCCCGATATTTTTTATTTTCTCCATAAGTTCTGTCCTGTTCACTGGCTGTTTAACGCGGGCAATTGTAGCATGGGGTGTAAAGTCGTCTTCCTGTTTGAATTTGAACCCTGAAAGCACACTTTCCACCTCACTATGCAGATTTTCAAAATCACCAATTCCTCCAAGCCAGATCACTTTAACATAAGCGAGTTTGGGGAACACTCCTATGCCTTTTATGCTTGCTTCGAAGGGTTTGCATTTTATCTGTGAGAGTGCAGAGGCGATGGATTCAATTTTGTCCTCATGAATATCCCCGAGAAATTTCATGGTGATATGAACAAGTCCGGGCTCAACGAGTTTGACTCCCGGGATTTTTATCTGGGAACCTATGCTTTCTATTTCAGGCAAAAATTTCTCAGGTAGTTCAACTGCGATAAATGTCCGGATCATACTAACTTATACTACCTCTCTTTATTTAAAAAATAACATGGATATTCTCAGAAATCACATAGTGATTTCTGGGGTTCAGACGTTCTTTCAGGTTCTGCACAGCCAAGCTCCACTTTCCCATACTGCCCCCCGCCTCCTGGAATTACCTTTACTTTTCCTTCCCTGAAGGCTTTAATTGCATCGATAACGCGCTCATCCACTCCTGAATCAATGATTGCAGTGTCAACAAGCACAGCAACCTCAGAACCATATTGTTTTATGAGAACATCCCATATTTTCTGGACTCCTTTTGTATTTGTTCCGATTCCCAGAGCCATCGCAATGATCTCGGAAAGCGGTATCAGGTGAAGATACGGAGGTCTGTGGAGTGGATGTTTCGGTGTGGTGTATGACGCAAGTTCATTCACCCTGTCCTTTACACCCTTTTTAATAATCCCGCCACATGAGCATCTCCAGTTCTTGATAAGGCTCTCGCGCATCGTATAGTGTTTGAAGCACCGGATGCATGCGCTCTCATTATATTTCCCCTCCTCAGGAGGCATTCCTACATTAAGAATAGGTTTTCTTCCTTTCTCCCTGATAATAGCCATCGAAAGCTCATCAAAAGTAATATCTTCCATCTCAAACCGGTTGAATTCGCGGGCTAGTTTGTTCACATAAGGAGAATGAGCATCCGAATTCGTGAGAAAGGTAAGGCAGGAAAGCTCTGAGATCCTGTCTGCGTAAGAGGTGTCAGCGCTCAGTCCAAGTTCCATGAAATAAATATATCCTGCCAGATCTCCGTAGCAGTCTTTCAGGGAATTGTGGTATGCGTACATCGCGGTCCACGGCGTAAAGGCATGCGCTGGACCAATGAGAGCGCCGGTATCCTTTGCAGCCTGAGCTATCTCAACACCATCCATTCTGACGTTAGGTCTTCCGTCAGAATCGATATTGTTTGAGCGCGGCTTCATTAACTCGTAAAGTTCTTCAGCTTTTGACACTGAAGGAATTATAATTAGATGATGCACCTGGCTTGCGTCCTCCACCTCGGTCGTGAGGACAAAATGTATATTATCCACATGGAATACCCCATTTTCCTCCTGGTTTTTCTTGATCTCAGAAAGCCATTTCGGGTGAAGGCAGTCGCCAGTGGCAACGAGCTGGATGCCTTTTTTTCTGGATTCTGCTGCAAGCGTGGGTAAATCCATTTTGGGGGAAGTAGCCATGCTGTATTTTGAATGAATGTGAAGGTCTGCATTAACTTGCATGATGGAGCTAATCGACTGTATGGAATATAGGGATTGTGATATAATTATTGTCCCGGCATGGAAGAAATAATACAATATAATTTCATGTTAAACCCCGCCAGCGGCGGCGCCTCACCGGGGTCTGGGGTCGCACCCCAGCGCCGTTTAGATAATATTTGCTGAAAGTGTTAATAGCAAGCTTGAGGACAGATGCTTTGAAATATCATCTATTGCTTGCGCCAGGTTTTTCTTATTGTCAAATTCTTCAATAATCTTCTGAAGCTCATCTTTACCTGAACTTCGTAGCTCATCTGCAAATCGAGTCATATTCGGTATTGCCCGCACAACATTATCCACTATAGTAACACTTGCGGTCTGGGCAGTTCTTGAAAGCGGATTTAGATCGATGGCTATAACCGTCTTTCCCATATCCACAAGCGCTTTGCACCTGTCCCCATCCTCAAGAGGCACAAGAACAACATCTGCGCTGAAAATGCCGCTGCTATCCACTTTTGTGCGATCATGCTCTATGCCAGGGATCAGAGCATCCGTCTTTATGCGCATGTTCTTTGCACCATATGAAACAAGATGCTGGATTATTTTTTCTGCTCGCTCTTCAGTCCTGTTGAACAGGTTCACCTCAAGCGGCGCGTTGACCGCCTCGCTTAACCGAATGATCTCTTCTGGAACAAGCGCCGCAACATTACCATTAATCGAAATTACGGGGTTTTTTGCCAGGATTAGTAATGCAGCAGCTGTCTTTTCTGCATTAAGCGCGCCCGGTGTAGTTTTTTCTCCGATCAAGTAGTCAAAAGCCTCCCCACGTCCCTGTGCGATAAGTCCCTGTGTACTGGTTATTCCCTTATTAATACCGTCAACGATTTTATCCCGCGTGATCAGGGATTCATATCTTGGATGACTTTTTGGTATCATAACAGATGCGCCCCAGCATGGCTTATCCTGCTCTTTTTTACTTCACCGAATTCAGACAGCGCCCCGTTATCGTTTATTGCAAAAACACTATTTCCAAGCATCGCCTGGCTTGCGATACCGCCTGCGGCTTCTACTGCTTCGATGGCATCCCTGACCTGTGGGCTCATGAGGTCTATTTCCTTTGCAAAAGCGCAGGATTGCAGGAAAAAGTTATCTATCGTGGGCTTTTTCAGGAGTTCTTTGAGCCTTAAACTGCCTGCTTTATTGATGCTTTTCTTTTTAATATCATCCGACAGAACGGATTTGGTTGATATTTCTCCAAAACAAATCCATGAAATAATCTCATCACTGCATGGGATCCTGTCAATAATCCCAACAGGAGGAATTCCTGCATGTTTTCTGATATCGATGCCGCCGCATGTTATTCCTGCCACATCGCCAAGTCCTGTGCGATTTTTCACTTCTGCAATGTGTGCAGCTTTAGCCAGATCATTGAATGTCATGTTAAGGGATAGCGCTTCGTTCACCGCAAGCGCAGTACTGAGCGCCCCTGCGGCGCTTGCCCCAAAACCTGCGCCTATTGGGACTCTGAGGGTGGTCTCAACAAGGACCGGCTTTTTTGTAAGGAGTTCTACTGCAGATAGAGTAGTGGCAGCCCGGTTGACTTTACCATTGATATTGACAGTGGTTTTTTTAATTTTTTCCGCAGGATGAACTGTAGTTACCGCGCCGTCCTCAAGACATATTCCGGCTCCCATTGAGCCTGAATGAATGGGATCTTTCTTTATGTCGATTATGAAAATTCCTGAGATATGGGCAGGAGCGAAGGCACTGAAGGAGTTTTGTGGAAAGGAGATTAATTTATTTTCCATATATATTTTTCCATATATATTTTTAAATATATATCTTAAATATCTGCAGAACTATTCCGCCTTAAGTAAATAATCATTATTGATCACCTTGGTAGATAATCCTCTCCTTGGATCGCCACCATAGCTGGAAACGACTTCACTTGAGGTTCCACATACCGGACGAATTACAATTCCTTCACGGTTGTTGTTAGTGCCTGAGTACTTGCCTCTTGCCATTTCAATCAGTTTCTCAACAGTAAACTCCTTGATATCGAATTTACCGATCCAGTCTATTGGAACGGTTTCAAGCTGCAGTTCTGCAGCGGTGTGAATGAGGTCGTAGAAGTTAAAACACTTCTGCTGATCAATATCGTATATGTTGAAGACAAGAAGGCTCAGCTTCTTCAATCCTGCAGGATTTTTATTGATCCCCGGACCACATAACTCGCCTTGAATTGCTATATTCTTATTATATGAAACAAAGTAATCGGTTAGTCGTTGTTTCATTTCGAGTTTCTGGACAATTTCCCAATATACTGTTTCGTCCTCCTTAAGTTCGAGATTTCTGGAGCATACCCCAAACTTGTGTGGTTCTTCAGTATTTGTTTGGAGTATGTGATAACATGTGAAAGAAGTCCCATCCATTTTTGTTGAAATGTATATTTCCCGATCAGCAAATTCGGTTAGTATATTTGGAATTGATTGTAACCTGATTTCATCTGTTTTTGGGATGATGTGAGTGGGAAAGTCCCCCAATATCTTGCCCATCATCTGCGGCGAGATTGGTGGTTCATATTTTGTGATCTCCATTTTCTCTGTTACATCAGTACCGATTATTTCTTTATTACCACCAAGATACTGTGCCAGGACTGATCTCTTGATTTCTTCAGGAAGAAAATCAATAGAGAATACAATTCCCTGTGAAAGTACTCCTTTCAGTTTCATAGATTTTATTCTGAATTTTCTCGGACGTAAGAATTCGAATTCTGGTTTTTCAGGGAGCAGGCTGTCGATCTCGCAGTAAATAATAAGATCTCCCACTTTGAATTCATCCTTTTTAACAACTACTTGCCAACCCAGTACTTTTGCCAGTTCTATGCGATCAGCATTATCAATAGGTGAAAGTGAATCTATTATTTGCAGTGACGCTAATTTTCTTTCCATTTAATAAGCCCTGTCGGTTTCAGGAATAATATACTTTTTTATTTTCTTTCTCCCAGACATCACAAAGAAACCATTCCCTCTTACCATCCACTTCAACTGCGTAAAAAAAGCCCTCGCGCCCACTTCAGTCTTCGGATGCGCACCGATGTAAGTAAATCCATTCTTCTCAAACCACCCCATTACTTCTTCCACTGTATGATAGCTCTCATGCGGGTGCACGTACTTATCAGCAACATACGCCACCTCATGAACGCTTCTCATTTTCCTCCCATAGATATTCTTCTCCACATACTCCATCCTGCGCCCAAGATCCTCACCTGCCCTTAATCCTATCCATGTCCTCACAGCCCTGTGACCCAGCCTGCCATAGCTGTTATAGAGCCCAATAGTAATCGTTCCTCCAGGCTTGCACAGCTTCTCAAGAGCCAGGAAATTATCATATGGTTTTTCAGTATGATGCAGCGCTCCCAAACAGAATACATGATCAAATCGCTTTTCAGTCCGAAACTCTGCCATATCGCAGCGGCTGAAATCTACATGCAGTTTGAACTTCTCTGCAAGCCCTTTTGCTTTCTCAAGTGATGCGCTGCACAGGTCAAATGCAGTAACATGTGCGCCGTGATATGAGAAATACGATGCTTTTTCCCCGGTTCCGCAACCTGCGTCAAGGATATCTTTTCCTGAAAGTTCTTCTGTTGTCAGTTCTGCCGTTGCAAGGATCTTTCCCATGACATTTGCATGCAGCTTTTTTATCAGGTCTTTCTCGGTCTTGATAGGCAGTGAAGGATAAGGATATCTTTCATAGAATTTGTTTACTTTGAGAGCTATCCTGTCCATAGGAACTACTTTTTCCTTATTTTAAAAATGTATATGAGTAAAATGATCACAAGACCAATCGCAACAATAGTTGTATCTCTGATCCATGATAATTTCTCAAACATGGACTCTTTTTCTTCATCATGAGAAGAAAAATTAACATTAGTGGAATTTAATACATCTGTAGGATTAGTAGCATCGGTAGCGTTAGTAGCATTTGTAGCGTTTATCTCTTTCTTTACGAACGAAGCATTTTGGGATATATTCAGAGTTATCTCAGCCCTGTCCCTGGAAAGCTCTTTGAAAAAACCATACACCTCTGTATGGTCTGTGTTATTTATTGTGAAATTGTCCATGCCGCTGATATTGACCACGTCCACACCCTGAGGCATCACTATCGTAACCGGGGTGTTTGGCTGTCCCATGAACCAGATTTTTCCAGCAGTGAGGATGCTTTTATCAAACCTGTATGTTGTTATATATTTGTTCACTATCATGTCAAAGATATGTGTTTTCCCGACCAGTTCTGGTGATAGAGCAGCATCAACATCAACAAGATATATCCCCTGCGTTTCATTGTTTATCCTTACATCCAGTTCTTTTTCTATTGATGTCCTGAAATCTTTGCGCAGTTCTTTGTCAGCGATCAGGACTTCCCATGCATTCACAAAACTATCATTATCGCCAAAACCAGAATCAATGTTCATCCGATAAATTATTGAATCCGCTTCAGAAAATGTTTCGTTATAAGTCCATGTCATGCCATATTCATTTACCGTGATATTGTTCACCCAGCTGGTGCTGCCATCAACTCCCCCAATAGTCATCATTATCAAAAGAAAGGCAGCTAAAAACCTCATTTTGTTACGACCTCGCAACCATCTGCAGTAATGATAATAGTATGCTCAGCCTGTGAAATAAGCCCTCCCCCTTCTTCTTTCAATATAGGGTAAGGCTGAATTATATTTGCCTTGACAAGCGCAAGCATTGCAAAATCCACATTTGCTCCAAGCCATCTTTTCGCAAAAGGCAATGTTTTATATTCCATTATTTTTTCAAGAAGTTTTCTTGCCGAAGGGAGGCGCACAGGTCTCTCGCAGACAAGATGATAAATCTCGGCGTTGCCTGCATCGTATATCTTCCCAACACCGTCTGTGGCAAATGGTTCGATGGCTATTATGTCACCTTCTTCAAGAACCACTCCATGAGGCATTTTCTTATTTGGGATAGCTGGTGGAGCATGCTGAATATACTGAGCAAGTCCATGTCCTGTGAGATTTATAACGGGTTTATATCCAAAAGATGTTATAGCATCCTCGATCACGCCTCCGATATCAGCGGTGTTCACCCCTGCATGAATGAATTTAATAGCATCATTGAGGGCTTTTTCTGAAGCTTTCACAAGATCTGGATGACCGGATAGATCAACCGTGACTGCCGTATCCGCGATGTATCCATCGATATGAACGCCAATATCCAGCTTTACGATGTCATTCCCGAATACGGACTTATCATCAAAAGTTGGAGTTGAATGAGCAGCTTCATCGTTTCGTGAAATGTTGACCGGGAATGCAGGTTGACCGCCCTTCTCTCGTATCAGGTTTTCTGCGAACTCAGCGACTGAGAGCAAAGTTACACCTTTTGCTACCTTATTTACAGTCTCAGCACGTACTTCTGAAAGGATCTTGCCAGCCTTCAGATATTTTTCAATTATCTCTTTATCTTCTTTCATTCCAGCACCAAATTCTTCTCGAACATAGTTAAATTCTTGCATCCGCTTGCAGTCACCACTACAACATCCTCTAGCCTTACGCCTCCTATATCCTTATAATAGAGTCCAGGCTCAACAGTGACAACGCTTCCTTCATTCAGTTCCTTTCCGCTCTCGCTGAGATTTGGTCCTTCATGTATATCAAGCCCAACTCCGTGCCCTGTTGAATGGATGAAACCTTCTGTGAATACACCGGTTTTACCGCGCGAGGTCTCGTAGCCCCTTGCTTCAAGCACATCACACACGATATTGTGAACTTCATTTCCTGTGATGCCTGCTTTTATCCTTCTGATCGCTGCCTCCTGTGCCGCCCTGACAGCAGAGTACATTTCTTTTATTTCATCAGATGGCGTCCCGCGCACCACGGTCCGTGTCATATCTGAATAATATCTTTCGTTTTTCGAGCGCGGAACAAAGTCGATGACTATCTGTTCCCCTGCACGCAGTTCACCCTCACCCTGCCAGTGAGGATCTGCACTTCCCCGCCCGCATGCCACTATAGGATCCGGCGCCTCGAAACCCCCGGAAAGAAGTGATGTATCTATTATAGACGTGATCTTTTCTGATGTAAGCGGTGCATTGTTGTGCCATAGAACTCCATTCCCGACCGTCGCGTTCCTTATAGCACCTATCGCTTCAGTAAGTGCTTTCTCTCCTGCTCTTTGTGCTTTCTCGATGGCTTTTATTTCATTATCATTTTTTACTTCCCGCATCTTTCTAAAAGGGCTCTTTACCGGAATAACATCAATGCCATCCCTGCGCAGGATGTCAGCAATATAGATCGGAAAATTATAAGGCACAGCGATGCGTTTTATATTTTCGGAACGCAGGAATTCGAGGATCATTCCGTTATAAGCTGCATCTATATCCTTCAGCGCCCTTAGCTTTTCCATTATCCCGAATGCTGAGGTGGGCAGCACCTCCTTGATATACGCTTCTTTCTTTGCCCTCCCAAGTTCCATGTCTGAAATAAGGAGCTTTTCATTTTTTGAGTTCAGGTAGATGAAAGAATCGTGAGCTAAAAATCCAGTAGCGTAGTACATATCAGCGCTGTGGGCGCTTTCACTTATCATAAGGTATGCATCTGCGTCGGGAATGTTGAGTTTCATGATCTACTACTAATTAAAAATAATTCTACATATTACCTTCGTATCATATAGGCTTAAATTTATTAAATTTAAAAAACAACACAGTTATAAATAAATACTTAGAGACTGTCGGGTAACCCCTTAAATTAATCGTAAATTCATCCGTCGTTTCAACGACGCATAGTAAACTATAAACGCATATTCTTATTCCGCTACTGAAATAGATAAGTTGATTTCATTGGCTTTCATTCTTTTGTGTGTGCATCAAAACAAAAGCCAATTAAACTAAAAGTCGACTATATCCAACATTCTTCACAATATTCAAATAATCCTAAAACCAACATATCTCAAACGGAGTAGAATTATTCTCTCGCCTGTCTGAAAATTATTTTAGACTTTTAAGCTATATTGTAAAGTTTGCTTTGGGCTCACGTAATTCGAATGAACCTTAACCCATAAGTTTCAAAAATATCTCCTCCAGGGAAGGCTCCACGGTCTTGATATCGATTATCTTTCCATTATTTTTTGCCACCCAGCCAGTTATCCTGTTAAATTCCTCCAGGTCATTCGTTCTGGCAATATAATTCCCATTTTTCCTGGCAGCCTCAAAATCAAGCTTTTCATCCACACTGAACTCAATCAAATACTCTATTGCACTGCACCGTTTCTTTATCTGCGCCATCGTGCCGCAGGCTATCTCACGTCCCCTGTTCATGATCAGGACCCGATCGCAAAGACTTTCCACCTGGTAGAGGTTATGCGCGCTGAACACGATTGTCTTGCCTTGATCTTTAAGCTGCGTAACAAAATCAGCAAGGTATTTTGAGGTCGTTGGGTCAAGTCCTGATGTCATCTCATCAAGGATAAGGTATTCCGGGTCGTTTATAAGCGCCCTTGCTATTGCGACCTTCCTCTGCATCCCTTTGGACATCTCGCCTATCTTCTTACCATTCGGATCAAGCCGCAGATCAGTGAGTATTTCTTTTATCCTTGATGACGCAGCACTCCTTTTGATGCCGTATATCTCTGAAAAGAACATGAGATAATCATCAGCAGTCATCCCCTCATACAGAGGGCTTTCCTCTGGCAGGAACCCGAGTTTTTGTTTTATCCTCTTTGCATCATTTTTATAATCCATTCCCTGAATCGTTATAGTGCCCTTCGTCGGAATGATAAGCCCTGAGAGCATTTTCAGCGTTGTCGTCTTTCCCGCACCGTTGGGTCCCACGATCCCAAAGATCTCACCTTTCTTTATCTCAAAATCAAGAGAATCAACAGCAGTATGACCATCGTAAACTTTCCTGAGTCCGCTCACCGATATCTCATTCATAGAAACTATTATTTAATCACAAAGTAATATAAATGTGATGGGTTTATTGACCATTTCTAAATGGGAACTTAGACGGGCAAAGTTAAGTTTTGGGAAAAAGACTGTCGCTTTTTCGCTCCTGCTTATCTTACTGATAGGAATAATCTCGTTTTTCATAGTACAGAACGGATATCACCTTAATGATAATCTATACAAAGTTGTGGTCACAGACCCTGAAATTGGGTCTGTAGTTGGGACGGACAGTAAATTTGAGGTTTATGTGGCCGAGGAAGGAACAGCAAGAGAGATGTTCAAGGGGGGCGGTTTTGATATCCTTATAATCGGAAAGAATGTCAGCTTTAAGGCTTCAGAAAAATCGATTTCAGCTATGGACGCGCTTGATAAAGCAGTTATTAAATATGATGAGAACAGGCTTTTGTCCTACAATGACCTGAACAATACGTTCCCTGTATGGATAACAATAGAAAACATTGCCAGGGAACAGGCATTTGCTGCGCCCTCGCTCCAGAAATTACCGGAACTTGAACCTGAATCTGAACCCTCACCCGGAGTGACAGACGTGCCTGCCCCGGCGCCTGCACCTGCAGGAAAACCTATAAAAGGTACGGTGCCAACCCCATCCATAAGTGAAGTGAAAACGCAGAAAAATGTCCTGCCAATAAAAGAGAATGCCCTTTCAACTCCTTCACATTTCAACCCGCCCATCCCCTTTAAATCAGTGGTCTTAAGTTTTTTGTTCATATTTCCGATGTACTTCATAGCCCAACTTTTTTCAGCCAGCATCATGGAAGAAAGAGTGCGAAGGAGAGGGGAATTGCTGCTCGTGTCCCCTGTAAGTTCCTGGAAGATAGTGATTGGAAAACTGCTTCCATATCTTTTGCTAACACTTGTTCTGATGGGAGGTATCGCGATATATATAGGAGGTAATTTATGGATGCTGTTGATACTCCTTCCCCTTGTGCTCATGTTCCTGTCGACTGCTTTTCTTGGCGCGATAATATCAAGAAGCTTTAAGGAACTGACTTTCGTTCTGGTCTTCCTTTCAGTCAGCCTCTCAGGATACATATTCCTTCCTGCCATGTTCGCAAATATCCATGCCATCAGCATGATCTCACCCATGACGCTTGTGGTAAAAATGCTTGAGGGCGAGGCTGTTGTGTTACAGGACTATCTGTTCTCAACCTTACCATTCTATCTTGTATCATTTTTAATTTTCACATTCGGAATATTTATTTACCGGGAAGAAGACCTGTTCACCCAGAGATCGGTCAAAGGAAAACTCCTGGATTCTGTCCAGGTATTCCTTGAGCGCGTACCTGCACCCATCTTCTTTTTAAGCATAGCGCTGTTACCGCTTGTGTATTCTGCCCAGATGATCCTTATTGTATTGATGTTCAATTTTCCCATCCGGGTCGGGATAGTGATTTTCATTTTCCTTGCCGCGTTCATAGAAGAAGTGATAAAATCGGTAGGGATATACACTGCTTTCTCAAGAAAAACGGCTGATATTGATACACGCACGGCGATAAAAGCAGGAATATATTCAGGCACTGGTTTTTTTATAGGCGAAAAGCTCCTCTTGCTTGCGGTCATAGCAGGCATTGCAGGCTCTGTGTTCGGGTCTGCCATGGGCATAGGTCTCCTGATATTCCCGTTCGCGCTGCACGTCACAGGAGCAATTATATCAGCCCTGGGTCTGAGATATCTCGGAACACGGAGATACTTCCTGTCAGTTATTTTTGCAGCTGTTGTCCATGCAGGTTATAATCTCTATCTTGTAAGGGGGGTTTTGTCTGGGTAATACAATGATAATCGCCAGAAAGGAATGGAAATCACTCCTTCTTGAGAAGACCCTGATCCTTGCGATGATAATCCAGCTTCTGATAGCTTCGTTCTCATCCCTTCTTGTCATCGGGCTTGCGTCGTTCTTTGATCCGTCAGCTCTTAATAAGTTTGATATGGAGAGGGGAAAGATAGGGGTCGTTGGAGACGGGGACTTAAGGCAATTCCTGCGTGACAGTCACATTCATCCCCGCTATTATAAGGATCTTGAACCAGCACTTACGGATTTTAACAACAACAGGATAGATGCGGTCCTTGTAATCCCGCCCATTGTCTCAAATGGCAGCGAGATCATCCAGCTTAAGCTATACCTGCCCGCTTCTGATATCAGGGGTACTCTTGTAACCCTGCAGTTGAAAAAACCCCTTGAAGAGTTTGAATCCTATGTCCGCGATATAAGAGCCCCACGTATAGGGTTTGAACCAGTGAGGCTTTATGTTGATGAGATCTTGAAGAAAACTTCGACCTATTTTGAGTTCATATACGGCATACTCATCCCGCTCCTCGTTTTCACGCCGATCTTTATCTCAGGCGGTCTTATCATAGATATGGTCACTGAAGAATACGAACGAAAAACGATTGATCTGCTCGAAGTTGCGCCAATGTCCTTTTCAGAGATCTTGAGCGGAAAGATGCTTGTTGCAGTGCTCATAGTTCCGATGCAGGCACTGCTATGGCTAGCACTTGTGGGGTTAAACCGCATAGCAGTGCATAATATCCTTTGGATACTTATTGTAACAACTGTGATGGCAGCCGTTATAGTCATACTCGGTGCCATTATTGCCGTGAAATACAGGGACAGGACGCTCTCACAATATTTGTATTCACTAATTCTTATATTTTTATTCCTGGGTGCGTATCTCGTTGCGGATTCACCCTTCAATCTGGTGACGAAACTGTCTTCTGGCGCGGCAGGCGGCTCCCAGGCGCTTTCCGGCATCGCGCTGTATGCGGCTGTTGCACTTTCGCTCTATGTTTATGCACGGATGATGAGGGGTTAATTTATTTCACGTCAGTACAGAAAACTTTTATAGAAATAGGTTATTATAATCATCATAATGAAGAGATTTTCTAACGAGAGAGCGCAGACAACTATAGACTACATGGCTGGAATGAGTATTTTCCTTCTGACTGTGGCATTTGTATTCCAGTTCATGAACAGCCTGTTCGCCCCATTCCAGACAACCTCAGATGATGTAACCTTAGCTGCTGACAGAGCAAGCACTGTACTTGTGGAGCGTCTGCTCATAGCAGATAAATCTGGAGCCCTGAGTATAATAGATGAGGGTAAACTGAATTACTTTACTAATACAAGATTAAATTACACAAACAAAACAATAGATAGTAATAACAAAACCAATTATCAAAATGCTCTGGATGATCTGGGACTGTTGAGTGAGTACATCATTTACGATATGAACATGTCGGTAACTGATATTAATGGTTCGAAGATGTATATCAGTGGTCCAGAGCTTCTGGAAAATGTGGATATCGGACAGACCAGGCGCCTCGTATTGATAGTAAATTCCACAACCGGCAACCAAACGAGAGCTTTACTCTATGTGAGGGTGTGGTAATGTTCGATGAAAAAGCCCAGTTACATACACTGGAAGGGGTGGCAGCAGCTTCGATCATGCTTTTAGTTATAATATATGCAATAGATGCAACCTCAATGACACCCCTGACCGCTTCAACATCCAATGTTCATGTAGAAGCCGAGCTTCGGTCAATGGGACAGGATATTTTTAACATTCTTGATTATGCCGAACCTAATTACAGCTCTAAGCTAAAAATGGATATTGCTGCATGGGACGGAAAGGAGTATATCTGGAGCGGAGCGAATTATACTCTAAAAGGAACTACCAATGTCACGGGCAACCTCACGAATATTTCTGAACTCTTTAATGCAACATTGATAAAGAAGGGCACAGCGCATAATCTGGATGTGGTTTTTTTAAGCCGCAGATCTGATAATACTACATATCCTGTTAAGGTCAGGATCATTTTCAACGGAGACCCATCAAACAATGCTGTAATTGTCTCAAGAAAAATAGTATTGCAGGACAGTGATAATCTAAACTCTAACAATCCTATTGAGGATATTGACCTTTCCTCAAATTTTCATAATATCGTAGATATTAGACTTACATTGTGGAGGATGTAATGGATCTGATAGAAGATAATAATGCTCAGTTCATGCTCCTTGCAGGATTTCTTATCGGCATTGGGCTTGTGATAACAACTGTGATGCTTAACAGCATCATGTTCGAAGGCAACATGGCAATAGAATCCGTTACAGAGAACTCAAAATATGAAATGATCAATCTGATGCAGATCACCACCGATGAAATAAGAAGCGCATACAGGAATTCCACTGAAAAAGGCGGGACTGTGCAAAACGCGACCATCAATTTCACACAGCAGGTTTATAATTTCAGCGCAGATCTACCTAAGATATACTCTATGTATGGGGGAGGCGCGAAGATAACGTTTGAAAACTGGACAAATAAAGGTTATGCTAATTTTACTGAGAACGGGAGACCGGGGGGTAAGGACAACTGGACAATTGTAGAGAATGTGAATGTTAATTATTTGAGTATTTTTAATTTTACGATCAATCTTACCGGGCTAATTTTCAGGATCGAAGCGCGAAATTCCACTGGCTATCCGGTTTGGTCAGTAGTATTCAATGAAACGAAATATAATGTTTCAAATGCAACATATCCTGCTAATTACACTATCGGAGACTTTACTAATGGCAGCAAGGTTAATCTATCCGACTCTAAATATCTTTTTAAAAATAGTGTGTCTTCATCTCCAACTGTATCGATCCATATCATTTATGGCAGCAATGCTTTTGGAACTTATAAAATCGAGGGAGAGACTATCACTAGACATTTCACTCGCGAACGTCATTATGTCCTGAACACAACTATCGCGCTCTCGACAGCTAAAGTCAAGGCGAATATTTCAATGCCAGTATCAGTACCGTGGTGATAACATGGCTCTTAAATGCATAATAAAGGACGAGGAAGCAGTTTCTATTTCAATAGGTTTTATTTTAATGTTCGCAATTACGGTTATTGTTTTTACTGGAGTTATGATATCATTCTATTCATTATCTCGAAATATAGAGAAATCTGCTATGGAGGAAAGCTTTAAGATACTGGGAAGCGGGCTTGCCAACAAAATAGCCACAGTTGACACTCTTGTCAATGTCAGCTCTTCTTTTGGCGCTACTGTGGAAAGTATTGAATATGAATTCAGATTGCCATCTACTATAGCAGGTAATACCTATTCAATTAATTTAACCAACACCACTCATGAGATAATACTGGAAGCTGATAATGGAGCGATTGTGGGTTCGCCGTTCAGTGTTTCAAATAATTTTACAGAAAGAAAGTTCTACGGCGGGGCTGAGGATTATATAATTACATACAATAAAAACGATAATAATATTTATATTGATGAACAATGATATAATTATTTGACATCATTATAATAATGATAATCTTTAAGTAGACATAGACACAATCTATTTTATATGGATGTGCCATTTAAAAAAAGCCCTATACGTTTCAAACAGTTCTTGAATTCCGGGGATGCGGTGGCAGAAGTGCTGGATTTTGTCACAATCCTTGGGATACTTATTATTTCGTTTAGCTTAATAGGGCTTTTGGGCTACCCTGCAATAAGGAGTGCACAGGAGTCAAGATTCACAGAGAACACGAGGCAGAGCTTTGTTGTACTTGCAGATAATATAAATAAGATCGCACTCGGACAGGCGCCATCACAGAACGTAGAAATAAAATTGTATGGGGGAAAGCTCAGTGTGACCGGGAATAGCACGATACAGATCAACGGCACGATCTACAATTCAACAAGCGGGAACAGTAGTGAAATAACACTGGATACAGAGAGTATGCGAAGCATTGAAAATTCAATAGGTGAAACTATGGTGGTGTATGAGGGAACAGGTGTCTGGATAAAGTATTCAGATGATGTGATACTCAATCCTTCTCAACCTCTTATAATCAACCAGAGCAATGTTCTCATTATCCCAATTGTATATCTTTACGGTGAATCAGAATTGGCTGGAAGCGGCATATCCCGCGTAACACTGTGTCCTGATGAACCATGTTCCCCTGAACTCACTATATGGAGCAACGTGAGTAACATTACAATAACGATCACAGGTAATTATGTTTCGGGGTGGAAGGATTACTTCAGAAATGCAAAGGGATTGAACTGGGAAATAGGGGGAACAGGCGATAGCTATACTGCAAAATTGAATAACACGAGAATGGACGTTCATATTTTAAAAACCCTGATCTATGCGGTGATAACATGAAGATTATAGATTGTGAGAAAGCGGATGTAGAAAGTGTTGGCACATTAATTCTAATAAGCATTACAATCATTGGGATTGGTTTGATAACCTTGGTAGGAGTGCCATCAATATTTAAGATGCAGGAAATGGCCAATGTCAGGAATGCAGAACAGGCATTTACGGTTCTGGACTCCCACACGAGCAGGGTTTCGTTGGGAGAATCTCAAGTGCAAAAAACAGATATTAACCTTGGTGGAGGTACTTTATCTGTTGTTCCTAATTCATCTGAAAAAAGTTATGTACTCATTGAACTGAAAAACGGAACATCAACAGTATATCCACCAATTGTTCTGGATATGGGAAAGATCGTGTACCGCCTGGGAGATAGAGAGTTAGGCTATGAAGGGGGCGGTGTATGGAGCAAGTACATTTCTGGAAGCATCATGATCTCTCCTCCAGAAGTTCATTATAATGGGATGACACTTACCCTGCCTGTTGTCAACATCTCAGGTAAGTCCGCCTATGGAGGAAATGGAAAAGCTTCCATGAGCGTGGCGAGAAATGGAGATATAAAGATCATATACCCAACCAGGGATCTGACCAATCCCATCTCAGAGAATGTAAGCCAGGTGGCTATTACAATATATAGCAGCTATTACGACGCATGGGCGGATTTTTTTACAGGAATAACTTTTGCAAGGGTTGAGCGCCATGCTTTAGAGAAAAAGGTTACCATAAACCTTGAGACTCCACCTTTATTCACCAACTTTTCATACGGAGCGCTGGCATCTGATCAAATAATCCTGAGTAACAATGCCAACATTGAAAGTTACAATTCTTCAGAAGGGGGTCTGGTTAGCTCTTCAGGTAATGGAAGTATCCGTGCAAACAATCTTGTACGATTCACTAACGCTGCAACTGGATTGAAGGTTAATGGATCTGTTATCAGTGGTGTAACTATAGATGGTGCATCCGGCTGTACAACAAATAAATGTAAGATATTGAAAGATGCGTATGCCCGTTCTTACACAGGTACTGTGAACGTTGTTGGAACAAAAAATACTGTGACAAATGACCTGACTGTAACTGTTATGGATGCAACTACAAAGGTTTTGGATAAAATAAATTCAATAAAAAGCAATAATAATAATACTGCTCCGCCGTGCATTAGTGGAAATGTAATTGACTTTTCCTCGGTCGATACCTGTACGATCTCAAATGGAAATTACTATCTTACAGGATTTACTTTGAGTACCAATAACAAGAACCTGGTATTTGATACTACATCAGATGATATAAATATCGCTGTTGATATGCCAGCCGGGGATATCACCTGGAGAAAAGCGAATATTTCCGTAACAGGACCTCATAATGTAAAGATCTGGCTTAACGGAGGTATTGATGCTGGAAGTGGTGGTAGCAATGCACAGATCAACCTAGATGGAAATCCAAACTACACTTCTTCCCGATTTCAGGTGGTTTCTTCTTCATACAGGGATATCAAATTTCAACAGGGCGGCACACAGTTTATCGGTTTTGTTTATGCGCCCGGAGCAAAAATATATGTGGAGCAGGGTGCGGAAATTTACGGTGCACTGGTAGGAAAACAATTTTCTGTGACTAATTCACAGAAAATATACTTTGACGAAGCCCTTCAAAACCTCCCAATGGATTTTGGTAAGGGTGTTACGATCATGTATCTGCATATTACTCAAAACGATATTGGGGTGAGCATTAACTGAACATGGATCTGTAAAAATGTTATGATAATTATCATATTCACAAACAAGTATTAAATACTTAGATATCAATATATTATAAGAGACTGAACAAAAAGGTAGAATTCACATGATCTTTGGAAAAAAGAAAAAAGTGCCGGATATGAAGGCTAAACCCTCAGGTGTTACCCCTCCAAAAGGCGGAACAGTTGGGGGGAACGCCACCATGTGGATAACCAAAGGTAATAACCTTGTGGAGAGTAGTATGTATGCAGAAGCGATACAGTGTTACGATAAAGCACTTGAGATAAATCCCAGATCTGTGGAAGTCCTTAACAACAGGGGACTTGCACTTGCAAGAACAGGACGCCTGGGTGACGCCGTAAAATCGTATGACCTGGCACTTGTTCAAAAACCTGGCGACCCTGAAGTTTTATATAATAAAGGGATAGCACTTGCGCAGATGGGAAAAGCATCAGAAGCACTTGAGTGTTATGATAAACTTCTGGCTGCAAATCCCACGGACGCAAACACCTTGTGCAGCAAGGGTGATGTGCTTTTTGAGGCTGGAAAGTATGAAGAAGCTCTAATATCTTATGATAAATCCATCCAGTTAAACCCCAAGGATGAAACTGCATGGAATAACAGGGGAATGACTCTTGTAAAGTTCAATCGCTATGAAGAAGCCATGGGATCTTATGATAAAGCCCTTGAGATCAATCCCAGGATCGAAAAGATCTGGAGCAATAAAGGGCTTGCAATAGCAAAAATGAATGAAAAGAAAGATAAGATCGATCTACAGAAGATCGCTGCCACCCTTCCCAAAGAAGAAAAACCTGCAACTCAGGTAAAAACTGGATCAGGAGAACTGCCGAAAAGGGAGGATGTTACTGAAGTTTCTTACGTGACAAATCCTGTTAGTATGGCAGATACTTCTATAAAAGAGGAGCCTAAATCAGTGTTTGAAGAACTGGCAGCTTTTAAGCCTGATATCGTGCCAACATCAGTAAGTATTGAAGACATTTCAATAAAAGAGGAACCTAAACCTGTGTTTGAGGAACCGGTAACAGTCCAGCCTGAAACTGTACCAACTCCAGTCAGTATTGCAGATACTTCCAGAAAAGAAGAGCAAGAACCACTTACAAAGAAACCTGATGCAGTTCAAGAGTCTAAATCGTTCGATGAAAACATTGTGAAAGGAAATTCACTATATTCAGCAGGCAAATACGAAGAAGCAATTGAATGCTTCTCACAGATGCTTGAAAAGGATATTAACAATAAAACCGCATGGAACAATAAAGGGCTTGCTCTTGGCAAGCTCGGAAGACTATTTGAAGCCATCGGATGCTATGAAAAAGCGCTTGAAATAGCTCCAAATGACAATGTTGTCATTAATAATAAAGCGAGTGCACTTTTTAAGAAGGGGCTTGTCAGCGAGGCACTGGAATGTTTCAAGATCACACATTTTAGAGATCCTGGGAATAAGACTGCTAACAGGGGCATAGAACTGTGCAATAAATATTTCATTAATTCTGGAAAAAAAGATAGCGCAGTGACATCATTGTCAGCCTGAATATATAAACTGAATTCATTTAAGGGTCAAAAATGGCTGAAAATCCTATTAAAACTATACTTAAAGAAAAAGCAAAGGCCGCTGTTGCGACTGAAATAGATACAGAAAAGATCCCTGAGCAGTTAACCCGGAGTACTTCAATAGCCATTCTTGACCGCACAATGGGAGGCGGCCTGCCTTCAGGCTCAGTGGTTTATATCTTCGCAGACCCAAAATCAATGGCTGAGGTATTTCTCTATCAATTCACTCAGGCACGAAAGAGCTATTATTTCTGCGACGAAAGGCGTCCTCAATATGTGATGCGCGACATAAAGAACTACGGTTTTTCTACAGATAATATCACATTCGTTGACATATACAGCGCATATTATCTAACAGCCCATGGAGAAATGGTAGATAATGTCGGCAATGAGTTCGTCGATGCCAAAATAGTGGAATTCACAGAAGCCACCCTGAAAAAAATAATGACCCAGGACGAATCCGATATTAATATTATCTTCGATTCTTTTTCGTTTTATCTTAACCTGAACGTTAACCCGGGTGCTATCAAGCGACTTATAAATATGATCTATGAAACTACAAAACACCTCAACTGCCTGGCATTTTTATATGGTCTAAAAGATACAAATAAAAATCAACTTGAGAATGAGATCTTGAAGGCATGCGATTGCATTTTTGATGTGGAGCTTGAAAAGACCGGAGATAAGCTTATAAACCGCCTGTCAATACCAAAGCTTAGAGGCAGGGTGCCGACAATGGAAATGGTGAAGTTCAGAGTAGGAGAAGGTGTCCAGATAGACACTACGAAAGATATCGCCTGAAGACCCAATCAATCAGCATTACTAACAAGCTCCAATAGGAATATTTTCTTGACGGTATTTAATATTGAAGGGATTCTAAACAATAAAAACAAAAATAAATCAAAATTAAAGCTTTAAAATGAAATAAACTTTAAAAATTATCAATTTGTTTATTTAAACCGTAACTCAGCCTGATTTACCCCATATTTTTTAACGCATAGGAAAGTATAGACGCATATTCTTATCTCGCTACTGAAATAGATAAGTTGATTTCATTGGCTTTCATTCTTTTGTGTGTGCATCAAAACAAAAGCCAAGAAATCAGTAACAATT